>JALYZY010000209.1 GCA_030948665.1 Actinomycetota bacterium
GAGTTGCACGACGTGATCGCGCACAGCGTGTCGGTGATGGTCATCCAGGCCGGCGGGGCGCGGATGGTCATGGACTCCGCCCCGGAGCGCGCGGAGTCCTCGCTGCGAAGCGTCGAGCGCGCGGGGCGGGAGGCGCTCGCCGAGATGCGCCGGCTGCTCGGGGTCCTCGACGGTGAACGGGACCCCCGGGCGCTCGCACCGCAGCCTCGGCTCTCCGACATCGAGGGTCTTCTGGCGCGCGCACGAGCATCCGGTCTTGCGGCCGACCTGCGTGTCGATGGCGAGCCGGCGGCGGTATCGCCCGCGCTTGACCTGTGCGCGTACCGGATCGTTCAGGAGGCGATCACGAACGCGATCAAGCACGCGGCACCGGCCCGCGCCGAGGTTCACGTCCGCTGGGGCTCCAGTGCGCTGGAGCTCGAGATCTCGGATGACGGTCGCGGCACGAGGGCGGTAAACGGCGCCCCCGGCGGCCACGGGATAGCCGGAATGCGCGAGCGGGTCGCACTTCACGGCGGAAGCCTCCGTTCCGGCGCAGGCCCCACCGGCGGGTTCACGGTGCACGCGAGCCTCCCGTTCGGCGAGGAGCCCCTTCGATGAGAGCCGTGCTCGAACGAGTGGCACATCCGGACCAAAGGCGCGTTGACCTGGTGTTCGCGATCGCGATGATCCTCGAGCTCGAGCTCGAGTACTCGCTAAGTGGCTGGATCCCGCAGGCCAGCCGGCTCGTCACAGCGGTGGCGTGCGTGCTGTTCGCAGCGCCGATCGCCGTCCGTCGCGATTGGCCGAGAATTGCCCTGGTGTTCACCGCGGCGGTCGCCGCGATCCAGACGCTCCTCGGCGGACAGCTCCTGTCGGGCAACCTGGCGATTCCCTCCGGCGGCATTGGACCGATTCTTGTGCTGCTCGCGCTCAGCTACTCGGCCGGCGCCGGGCTGGACGCACGGCGCAGCGCGGAGACCCTGGCCCTCGGCCTCGCCCTGCTCGTCGCCTGCGTGTTCCTTCCGGGGGATGGCGGGCCGCCGAGCGGCGTGGGCGACATAGCCTCGAGCGTCTTCTACCAGGTCCTCTTGATCATCCCCGGCTGGTTCGTCGGGCGCCTGGCGTACGAGCGCACTCGCCGCAGCACGGCCTTCCGCGAGCTCGCGGCCCAGGCCGCTGCCGAGCAGGCTGCGCGCGAATCTGCGGCAATTGCCGATGAGCGCGCCCGGATCGGCGGCGAGCTTCAGGACATCATCGCCCACAGCGTCAGTGCGATGGTGATCCAGGCCGGTGGGGCGCGGCTGCTCTTGCGCAGCGATCCCGATAGGGCCCGTGACTCCATCCTGAACGTCGAGCACACCGGACGCCAGGCGCTCGCCGATCTGCGCCGGCTGCTCGGCATGCTGCGCAAGGACGATGACCCGCGCGCGCTGAGCCCCCAGCCAGGGCTCGCCCAGCTCGGAACGCTCATCGAATCTGTGCGTCAGCAGGGCCTCGTGTGCGAGCTACGCGTACTGGGCGAGGAAGAAGATCTGACCCCCGGCGTCGACCTTGTGGCCTACCGGTTTGTAGAGGTGGTCCTGCTGTTTGCGCTCCGCCATCGCATCAGTCGTGGCTTTGTCACGGTCACTCACGCCGTTGACACAGTCGAGCTCGAACTCAGCGGCTGCGGATCGGTTCCCGACCTCGACGAGGAGCTGAGGGCAATCGGTCAGCGGGTCGCACTGTACGAGGGCAGCATGCGAGCGGTAGGGACAGACGGCGACGGGTTTACGGTGTCCGCTCGGCTACCACTCGGAGCTGCGGTCCCAGCATGAGCGTCGATGTCCTGATCGCCGACGACCAGGCGCTCGTGCGCGCAGGATTTCGCATGATCCTCGAGGCGGACGATTCGCTGCGTGTGGTCGCCGAAGCCAGCGACGGGGCGCAGGCCATCGAGGCGACTCGCCGTACCGGGCCGGACATCGTGCTGATGGACATCCGCATGCCGGTGATGGACGGCCTCGAGGCGACGCGCCGCATCGTCGCCACCAAGGATCCTCCGCGTGTCCTGATGCTCACGACGTTCGATCTCGACGAGTACATATTCGACGCGCTCGTCGCCGGCGCGAGCGGCTTCCTGCTCAAGGACGTCGCGCCCGAAGAGCTCCTGGCTGGAGTTCACACCATCGCCCAGGGAGAGTCGCTGCTCTCTCCGTCGGTGACGCGCCGGCTGATCGAGGCGTTCGTCCGCGACCATCCGCCCACGCCCAAGCCACCACCGGGCCTCGATGAGCTCACAGCTCGCGAGCTCGAGATCCTGGGACTCATCGCGCGGGGGCTTTCAAACGCCGAGATCGCCGAGCAGCTTGTGGTCTCCAGCACGACGATCAAGACACACGTGGCGCGAGTGCTCGACAAGCTGGGCCTCCGTGACCGCGTCCAAGCTGTCGTGCTCGCTTACGAGACCGGCGTCATCCGACCCGGCGGCTGAGCTGGCGGCAGCGTCAGGCCGACGGCAGGGTGACCGTGAAGCAACCGCCCTCGGCACCGCTACAGGTTTGAACATCGCCACCGGCGGTGCGCGCAAGCCTTCGCGACAAGGCCAGCCCGAGTCCCGCGCCCGCTGAGGACAACGTAGCGGTCCCGCCCGGGCCCCTGCGACCCGGCTGGAAGATCGCCTCCTGCTCATCGGGGCTCACGCCGGGTCCGTCGTCCTGGACCGTAAATACGACAGACGTTCCCTCGCGGCCGATGCCGATCTCCACGCGGCTGCTCGCGTATCGGACTGCGTCTCGATCAGCGGCGCGAGAATCCTCTCCACCAGAGCGTGCTCGGCGCGCACGAGCATCTGTTCCCTTGGTGCGGCGATGACGAGCTCGATCCCGCGCTCAGCGGCAGCTCCCGCGCACAGAGCTCGAGCGGCGTTAGCACCGCCGGCGGCGTCGCTGCTGGCGCCACGCGGATCAAGCTGTGCGCGCGCGGCGGCGATCAGCGTGTCGAGCGTCCGGCCCATCACCTCAGCACCACGGAGTATCTGATCGAGTGTGGCTCGCCCCTCGTCAGTCTGCTGGATGTGGCGGAGCGCATACTGGGCCTCAGCGGCGATGCTCGCGAGCGGCGTGCGGAGCTCGTGGGACAGTTCGGCGGTCAGACGCTGCTCATGACGCAGACTCGCGGCGAGCCGCTCGAGCAAGCCGTCAAGCGTCGCCGCGAGCAGCGTGAGCTCGTCGTGGGGGGCGCCGAGCGAGAAGCGCCGGTCGACGTCGTGCTCACTCCAGTCCGAGGCCTGGCGCGTCATCCGGGCGACGGGAATCAGCGCCCGGGAGATGATCCATCGTGCCGAGATCGCCACAACGAGCAGCACAACGAGCGCCAGCACGCCGGACGCGATCAGCGCGGTACGGCGCGTCTGCTGATATGGGATCAGCGAAACGGCTGCCGCGACGGCGCCGAGCCGCCGACCCGACTGGACGATCGCGACTGACTGCAGGCGGGTGGTTGAGAGATC
>JALYZY010000225.1 GCA_030948665.1 Actinomycetota bacterium
AGCTTGCGGAATGCAGCGCGCACGTCCGCTCCGTTGGCCAGACTCAGAACGACTGCGCCGAGCTCTGACTTGTGCTGGACCGATGAGGCGCTCAGCTTCATCGCGATTCTGCCGCCAAGCTCGGAGAGGGCCCGGGCGGCATCGCCCTCGTCGGATACCAAGCGGCCCTCGATGACCGGGACGCCGCCGGCGCGAAGGAGCTCCTTGGCCTCGTGCTCGGAGACCCACTCGGCACCTCGAGGGCTCTCCACGGCGCGCGAGAGCGCAGCTATCTCCCGCAGGCGAACCGGATCGCCGGCGGCTCGATCGCCCGCGGCGGCGGCGCATCTCATCCCCGTGCGCAACCCGGCGGCCGCCGGAATCCCCTGCAGGTCGAAGTCAAGCGCCGAGGCGTCGTCGAGGAGCTCGGGGAGGGTCGAGCTCACCATCACGGGGGCCGCGCTCAGTGCCGCTCCCGCCGCGATCCCCTCTCGCACAGCGCGCCACGACTCCTCGGAGGCGCCGGTCAGACCATGGGGCTGGTCGTAGAAGACCAGCACCTGGCCGACCGCCGGATCGTCGCCGAGCGCTCTGACGATGTCCCGGAGCTCCGCCCGCTCGCCCCAGATGAGGGCGGTGTAATCAAGCGGGTTGGCGACACTGGCCTCGGGAGGCAGAAGCTCGGCGAGCCGGCGCCGGGTTGGTGGCGAGAGCTCGGCGAGCTCCATGCCGAGGATCGCTGCCTCATCGGCGGCTTGAGCAGAGTCTCCCCCCGAGCAGGTCATCATCGCGAGTCCCGTGGCGGACCCGTCCGCCCGCGCCAGCGCTGACGCGCGCCGCCGAGTCGCGAGCGTCTTCGCCAGCTCGAGCAGGTCGTGTACATCGTCCGCCCATACGGCCCCCGCCTCCTCGACGAGGGCTCGAAAAACGCGCTGATCACCTGCAAGCGCGGCGCTGTGAGCAGCAGCTGCCTGCGCTCCCGCAGGCGATGCGCCGACCTTCAGAACGACGACCGGGATGCCCGCCAGCGCGCACGCCGCAAGTCCTTCGCACAGATCAGGTCCATGTCCGTCGTCCTCCAGGTAGAGCGCGATCGATCGCACGCCGTCCTCGGCCGCCAGAAACTCGAGATAGTCAGGCGTGCTCAGCACCGCCTGGTTGCCGCTGGCGATCACGGTGTGGAAACGAAGGCCCCGCCGAGTGCACAGCGCGTTGACCGCGACGTTTCCGCTTTGCGACACGAGCGCGACCCCCCCAGCCTCCTGCGGATCCAGCGCGTCGCCCCATAGCGCTGCGCGCGAGTGCATCGCGACGATCCCGTCACAGTTCGGCCCGCAGACCGGCAGCCCGTGGCGCGCCGCGGCGTCAACCAAAGCGAGCTGGAGCTCGATGCCGCCCGGCGCCTCCCCGAAGCCCGCGCCGTACACCACCGCGCCACCGCAGCCGCTCTGGCCTGCCTGATCGATCACCTCCGGGACGCCGGCCGCCGGGACAGCCACCACGACGGCGTCGGGGACCGCGGGCAGCTCGGCGATCGTCGGATAGCACGGGTACCCCAGCGCTTCGCTGCGCCGAGGGTTTACGCCCCACACATTCCCCGGGTAGCCGATCGCGCGGAGGTTCAGCAGCGTCTGGCCGCCGTAGCTCCCGAGACGATCCGTGGCACCGACCACCGCGACCGACCCGGGACGGAACAGGCGCTCGAGGTTCAATGGATGGTTGCCTCGACGCCACGCCGCTCGAGCGCGCGCGCGACGATCAGCCGCTGGATCTCACTGGTGCCCTCCCAGATCCGATCCACCCGGAGCTCGCGCAGGAACCGCTCGGCGACATTGCTGCGGAGATACCCGCGACCGCCAAAGATCTGAACCGCCCGGTCCGCGCACCTGCCGGCCGCCTCACTGACGAACAGCTTGGCCATCGCCGCCTTCGCGTGCACGAGCTTCGGATCGGCGCCGGAGTCGACCATGTTCGCGACCTGCATCGCCAGCAGTCGCCCCAGGGCGGCGTCGGTAGCAGAGTCCGCAAGCGGAAACGAGACGCCCTGGTAATCCATTATCCGCGTGCCGCCCTGCCGCCTGGAGAGCGCCCAGCTCGTGGTCTCCTCGAGCAGACGCCACATCGCACCGAGGCCGTGCGTCGCAATCCCCAGACGCTCCTCCGTGAACCATTCGCGCTGCAGGTGCTCGCCCTCGCCGACTCCTCCGATCACAGCCTCGGCCCCGACCTCGACATTAGTGAAGCGGATGGTGGGATGCCCGTGGGGGTAGTTGTGGGTGAACTTCGGGTCGTCGACGAACTCGACTCCGGGCGCCCCGGGCTCGACCAGGAACAGCGTCGGCAGGCGCTCTGAGCCCTCGAGCGCGTTTGCCATGACGATCAGCACGCGCGCGACGTCACCCGAGGTGACGAACCACTTCTCGCCGCTGATTCGCCAGCCTCCGTTCGATCGGATTGCCGTCGTCGAGATCCCGCCCGGATCCGAACCGGCCTCGGCCTCGGTCACCGCATAGGCGTCGCCGCCCTCACCCCGGACCGCGGGCACCAGGTAGCGCTCGATCTGCTCGGGCGTTCCTGACAGGAGAACGTTATAGGCGCTCGGGACATGCCAGTGAAGCCCACCGGTAACGCGACCGAACTGCTCGTTGACCAGGAACCACTCGAGCATCGACCACGCCTGGCCGCCGTTAGCCACAGGCACACGGCCCCCGTTCAAGCGAGCTGCGATCGCCTCGCGCTTGATCTCTCCCACCGTGGGCTCCGGCAGCCGGCCACCCGCCTCCTCGGCCTCGAGCTCGAGGGGAATCAGCACCGTCTCCACGAAGGTCCGCGCCCGCTCTTGGAGCTCTAGCTCCTCGGGGGTAAGTGCCTGATCGGTAAAGCTGGCAGTCGTGGTTAGCGAGTTCATCGGCGATCCTCAGGTAGGTGTGGGCTGGCCAGGACGCGCGGCGGCAAGTGCCTCCAGGCGTGTTCGGTCCTCGGCTGTGCGCTGCGCTGCGCGGCCAGGCAGGCCCAGGAGCAGGCTGTGGTGATTGACGAGCACCTTGATCGTGCGCGCACGGGCGCTCGCGACCTCGGGATCCTCGACATGGGCGGGGGCGTCTAGCAAGTCGATCACATGGTGTAGGTAGCGAAGCCAGGCCAGCTCGCTGCCGCGAAGCACCAACCGCCCGACCCGATCCTCCTCGGCGGCGACCGCCTCTGGGGACGGCGCTGACCCGTGAGCGAGCGTGGCGAGGAGACGAGGTAGCTCGCGCTCGGGCTCCGGCGTCAGCGAGAGCCAGGAGCCGCGCTTGACCATGGTCTTAGACTAACAGCAAACTGATCACAAAGTCAGGATCGATCATGGAACCGGTGCAAGCCCCGCCCCCACCCACGACGACGGATCTATCGGCAGTACAGGACTCCGAAGCCGGGACCGCCCTGGTTCCCAACTTCTACATCGACCCGGCGGTGCTCGAAGCCGAGCAGGAGCTGATCTTTGAGCGCACCTGGCAGCTGGCCGGACACATCAGCTCGCTGCCCACTGCGGGCAGCTATGTGACAGCTCGAGCGGGAAACCAACCGATCCTGATCGTCCGCGACGATCACCACCGCCTGCGCGCCTACCGCAACGTCTGCCGCCACCGAGCCTCACGGCTGCTGAGCGGATCAGGGCAATGCAAAGGCGCGATTCGCTGCCGCTACCACGGATGGACCTACCGGTTCGACGGCAGCCTGATCGGGGTTCCCGAAGGGCTTCAGTTCGGCGAGCGGCTCGACAAGAGCACGCTCGGCCTGATGCCGGTGCGAGTCGAGGAAATGTGCGGGCTGGTGTTCGTCAATCTCGATCAGGAGGCGCCAGCGCTGGCAGAGCTCGTCGGAGACCTTCCGAAGCGCCTGGAGCGCTACCAGATTCCGTCGCTGCGCAAGTTCGGCAGCGGCGACGGCCACCAGCCGGCCAACTGGAAGATCGTCGCCGAGAACTACATCGAGGGCTACCACATCCCAATCGCCCATCCGGGGCTGATGCGGATGCTCAACTACAAGCACTACGACGTCGAGGTCAACGAGCACTACGTCTGGTTCGACGCGCCGCTGCGCAGCAAGCCGAGCAGCAACAGGCTCGAGCGCCTCTACGCGCAGCTCGTCGAGCCGATGCCCGGACTTGGCGCAGAGGACCAGCGCATGTGGCGCTACGCGTTCATCTACCCGAATACGGCGATCGACCTGTATCCAGACCAGGTCAACACCTGGCAGCTGATGCCCGACGGGACCGCCAAGACGTACGACGTCTGGGGCGCGTATCGGCCGGCCACGGCAAGCCCCCGTACGCGCGCCGTTCAGTGGCTGAACGGGCATCTGAACACCCTCGTCCTGAAAGAGGACATCGACCTGGTCGACAACGTCCAGCAGGGCCTTCAGACGCGCGGCTACAGATGCGGGCCGCTCTCGCGACGGGAGGCCGCGGTCGGCTGGTTCGCGGATCGCGTACGCGCCGATCTGGCCCCGGCGCAGCAATGAGCTCAGCCACCAGACGATCAGCCGGCGCCCGCGAGCGGATCCTTGCGGCCGCCGTCCGGCGGATCGCCAGCGAGGGCATCGACGGCGTTCGGATCGCGCGGATCGCGATGGATGCCGGAGTCTCGACCGCGCTCGTCCACTACCACTTCGATAGCCGCGACGCGCTCCTGGCCGAAGCGCTCGACTACTCATACGCGCATGCCGATGACTCTCGGACCGCGGGCGGCGAGTTGCCGGCGGCCCGATCGCACGCCGAGCGCTTGGAGTCGATGCTCGATCAGTGCCTACCAACCACGCCGGAGCTGCGCGACGACTGGGTGCTGTGGGTTGAGCTGTGGCTACGCGCCGTCCGTCACGACGAGCTCCGTCCATTTGCCGCCGAGCTCTACGCGCGAATGCGCGGGTGGTTCGCCAGCGAGATCGCGGCCGGCGTGCGCGACGGCGAGTTCGAGCGCTGCGACCCCGAGGATGTCGCCGATCGGACCCTCGCGCTGATCGACGGCTTCGGTGTGAGAACGCTCGTCGGCGACCCGATGGTGCCGCTCGAGCGGGCCCGGATTGCGGTCAGCTCCTCGCTCGCTCGCGACCTCGGACTGGGTGAGCGCCTGACGAAGACGGATCCCGTGACGAGCACTCGCGCCGTCCAGACCGCATCCGGCGCGGACGCCGTCGAGACCGCAGCGGGCGCGGGCCGCGGCCGTTCGCATTAAGTTCGCGTGTCGCGGGTGGTCCCGGCTTGACAGTCCGGCGATCACGGCGCTAGTTTTCTGAACGCTCGTTCAGTAAACGAATTTGTGCACCGCCCCGAGGGAAGAGATGCCGCGTCCCAAAGTCGATCACCTGCGGAAGCCTCAGATCGTGGCCGCGGCCGCTGAGGTGCTCTACGAGCGCGGGCTATTCGACACTCGGGTGGGCGACATCGCGCAGCGAGCCGGGACAAGCTCGCCGACGATTCTCTACTACTTCGAGTCCAAGGATCGGCTGCTGGAGGAGGCGGTCAACCGCACCGACCGCGAGTTCTACGAGCGGCTGTCGGCCGGGCAGGCCAGCCGGAAGCGGGCGTGCGACAAGCTCGTGCACCTAGTGCAGGAGACAAGTCTCGGCCCTGGCGGCCTTAGCGACTACACGCTGTGGATGGAGATGTGGGTACGGGCGCGGCGCGATCCGGCGGTCAGACGCAGGTACTTCCGTCTCGATCGTCGCCAGCGGCGGCTGATCGCGAAGATCGTCCGCGAAGGACAACAGAGCGGGGAGTTCACAAAGCAAACCGATCCAGATGAGTTCGCGCTGTCGCTGAGCGGGCTGATGGACGGCCTCGGGGTCCAGGTGACCTTGGGCCAGCCAGACGTCACGCCGCAGCGGATGGTGGAACGCTGCCTGGCACTTGCATCCAGCGAGCTGGGCTGCGATCTTCGTCGGGCCACTGGCGCAAATGGCCGCGTCCGCAACCCGGGCGTGAAAGGAGTGAGGGATGAGTATCGATCGTGACGGCGTGCCAAACAGCGAGGTAGGCGGCACCGACCGCCGGACATTCATCAGGCGTGCTTCGCTGGCTGCGGCCGGCATGTCGGTTCCAGGATTGCTCGAAGCCTGTGGCACGACGAGCGTAGGCAACGCAAGTGGAGCGGGTCTGGGGCCAGGCGGCTTGCCGCTCGCACGCCCGAACGTGCCGGTCACGCTGCCGATCTACTCGGATAACAAGGCGATCGCGTCGGGGCTGAAGCCTGAGGCCGGCCCGCTGCAGTTCTACAACTGGATCGGGTACATCAATCCGGATGTCGTGAAGGACTTCGAGAAGAAGTACAAGGTGAAGGTCCAGATCACGACCTTCACGACTATCGACGAGGCAGTCGCGAAGCTGTCGAGCGGCGCCGCTCAGTACGACCTGTTCGTCCCGGTGCAGGTGTTCCTCGCGCGGCTCGTCGTCGGAAAGATCCTGCAGCCGATCAACCACAGCTACATCCCGAACCTGCCGGCGAATGTGTGGCCGGCGCTGAACAACCCGTGGTACGACCGGGGGGCCCGGTACACGGTTCCGTACACGATTTACACCACCGGAGTCGGATGGCGCACCGACAAGCTCCCAGGGTTCGATCCGGCAACCTTGGCGAACCCGTGGTCGGCGCTGTGGGCGAAGGGCCCCTCGATCCGGGGCAAGGTCGGCATGCTCGACGATCAGCATGAGGCCCTGGCCATGGGCCTCCTCTACGACGGTGTCAACGACATCAACACCGAGAACCCCAAGTACGTCAACGCAGCCAAGAACTCGCTGATCAAGCTTGTTCAGAGCACGAACCTGAAATTCGACACCAACGAGTATCAGCGGCTGGCCGACGGGTCGCTGTGGCTTCACCACGCGTGGTCGGGAGACATGGCCGCGATCCCGAGCTACACCCCGAAGGGCACCTCCCCGGGGGTATTTCGCTACTGGTGGCCGACCAACGGACACGGCCCGATCAACAACGACACGTTCGGGATCTTGAAGGGCGCTAAGAATCCGGTTCTCGCCCACCTGTTCTTGAACCACATGCTCGATACCGAGGAGGCGTTCAAGAACTTCTCGTTCAACTTCTACCAGCAGCCGCTCAACGCGATGACCTCAGAGGAGGTCGTAAAACGAGGCCTCGTCGTGCCGAATCTGCGAAACACGCTCCTGTCCGAAGCGCAGTTCAAGGGCGGGTATGTGCAGGGTCCGCTCAGCTCGAAGGGAGAGATCCGCTGGGAGAACGCCTGGTCGGCTGTCAAGTCGGCGTGAGGACTGGGCCGGCGGATGCAGGGAGGTAGCTACTGGCGGACGTTCGCGGCTCCGGGAGTCGCGTGGCTCCTCCTGTTCGTGTTGCTGCCCGCGTATGCAGTGATCGCGATGGCTATGGGGACCGTCGACCCGGTCCTCCTGCAGCCGGTTCCCACGTGGAATCCGATGCATTGGAACCCCGGGTTCGTGAGTCAGGCATTTTCCGGCTCGCTGCCAGGCGGTCAGTACTGGCCCTCGGTGGCCCACACGCTGGTGTATGTCGGCGCGTCGCTCCTCTTGTGCTTCGTGATCGGCTACCCGGTCGCCTACTACGTGGCGCGTCACGCACGGCGCACAAAGGCCCTGCTGATCGCGCTGCTGGTGATCCCGTTCTGGGTCAGCTACCTGTTGCGGATGCTGGCCTGGATCGGGCTGCTGCAGTCCGACGGATATGTCAACCAGATCCTGCAGACGATCGGGATCGCGCACCCGCCGGATTGGCTGAACGGCAACGCATACTCGGTGATCCTGGCGCTCGTTTACGGCTACATCCCCTACTTCATCCTGCCGGTGTTCGCCGGGATCGACAGAATCGATCACAGCCAGATCGAAGCCGCGCGCGACCTTGGCGCGACCCCGTGGCAGGCGTTCTTGCGAGTTACCTTGCCTCTCAGCCGGCCGAGCATCCTGGCGGGGTCCGCGCTCGTGGTGCTGCCGATGTTCGGCGATTACTACACCAACGATCTGATCTCAGCCTCGCCGAAGACGAACATGCTCGGAAACGAGATCAACCTGTTCGTGACGGGCGGCCCGGAGAAGGCCCTTGGGGCGTCGTTGGTGCTCGTGCTGATGGTGATCCTTGCTGTCGGAATGGCCTACTACATCGTCCAGACCGCGCGCGACGCGCGGAGGTTCGCATGACAGTGGTCGAGCGTCGAGTGGAGTCGCCGCCGCCGGGTGTGGTGGGCTCGCGCACGCGGCATCTTCCCCCAGGGCTGCGAAACCCGTGGGGGCGCCCGCGCTTCCTCGTTGCGACCACCTGGTTGTACATCGCGTGGGCCCTGCTTCCGGTCGCCGTCGCGCTCCTGTTCTCGTTCAACAACGGCCGCTCGCGCAGCGTCTGGCAGGGCTTCTCGATCCGCTGGTGGTGGGGCGACCCGTCGCTCTCGATCTTCCACAACCCCGACTACACCAACGCGCTGTGGCACAGCCTCGAGCTCGCCGGCCTCGACATGATCATCGCTACCCCGCTGGGGGTCCTGCTCGCGCTTGGGCTGGCGCGCTGGCGAGGGCGCGGGTCGGGCGTCGCAAACGGGCTGATGCTCGTGCCGCTGGTGACACCGGAGCTGGTCATGGCGGTCTCGCTACTCCTTGTGTTCACGCAGCTCTCGATCGTGCCGTTCAGCGCGGTACGCCTGGGAACCACCGCGCAGGTCATCGGCCAGGTGACTTTCTCGCTTTCCTACGTAGTGGTGATCGTGCGCAGCCGGTTGGCGTCGATCGGCCCCGAGTACGAGGAGGCGGCGCGCGACCTCGGTGCCACCCCTGCCGCGGCGCTGAGGCTCGTGCTGCTCCCGCTGCTGCTGCCGGCGATTCTCGCCAGCATGCTCATCGTGTTCGCCCTGTCGATCGACGACTTCGTCGTCACCCAGTACATGTCCTCGAGCTACTCGACGACGACGATCCCGATGTATCTCTACGCGAACGCACGCGGCGGCAGCACCACGCCGGCGCTCAACGCACTCGCCACGATCTTGGTCCTGACCACGCTGATCGGCGTCGGGATCGCATACCTTCTGTACGTGGTCCTCGGACGCCGCAATTCAGCCACCGACGTTTCCCTGCTCCGGGACCTGAGCGGGCTGGAGGCTGCATGATGGCCGGCGGGCAAGTACAGCTGCAAGAGTTGACCAAGCGCTTCGAGGACGTGACAGCTGTCGACGGGATCAACGCGACGGTCAACGGCGGCGAGTTCTTCTCGATGCTGGGGCCCTCGGGGTGCGGGAAGACGACTACGCTGCGGATGATCGCAGGCTTCGAGCGCCCCACCTCGGGCGAGATCCTGCTCGACGGAACCGACGTTGCGCAGGTTCCTCCGCACGAGCGCAACGTCCACACGGTATTTCAGAACTACGCGCTGTTTCCACACCTCGACGTGTATGGGAATATCGCTTTCGGCCTGCGCCGCCACAAGGTCTCCAAGGACGACGAGCGCCGGCGAGTGGATGAGGCGATCGAGCTCGTGCAGCTAGGCGGACTTGCCGCCCGTCGCCCGCGGCAACTCTCGGGCGGCCAGCAGCAGCGGGTGGCGCTCGCCCGGGCCCTCGTCCTGCGGCCCGCCGTGCTGCTTCTCGACGAGCCCCTCGGCGCGCTTGACGCCAAGATCCGCAAGTCCCTGCGAGTCGAGCTCAAGGCGCTTCAGGAGCAAGTCGGTATCACCTTCGTGTTCGTCACGCACGACCAGGAGGAAGCGCTCAGCATGAGCGATCGGGTGGCGGTCATGAGCAATGGCCGGATCGAGCAGATCGGCACTCCCGCGGAGGTCTACGAGGATCCCTCCACCGTGTTCGTGGCCGACTTTCTCGGCGTGTCGAACCTGATGGATGGGCAGGCAACCGCATCGTCCGGCGATGACTGCATGGTCAAGGTCGGCGAGTTCACGATGCGCGCCGGCTGCGGCGATGTGAAAGCGCGCGGACCGGTCAAGATCGTGGCGCGGCCCGAGCGCGTGCTGCTCCTCGAACATGGCTCCAGCCAAGAGAACTGCCTGCCGGGCATGGTCGAGCGAATCGTGTATGTCGGCTCCAGCGTGCAGGTGATCGTGCGCTTGGCAACCGGCGCTTCGGTCCAGTCATCGATCGCGAACATGGGAGGCACCGGGACATATCAGCAGGGCACACCGGTGTCCGTGCATGTTCCTCCGGAAGCACTACGCGTCCTCGACCCCGGGCCCGCCCTGGCCAGCGACGAGGAGCCTGGGCCGCTCGAGCCCGAGCAGGCCGTCGGCGTCGGCCACTGATCGGCCGCCGCCGGGTGCCGGCACGCAGCGAGCGAGCGCCGAGCACCGAGCGCGACGTCGGGACCGCTCGCCCGACTGATCGCTATCGCGCCTTCCTGTCCGTTCCAGGAGCACCGAGGGTGCTCGTCAGCTCGATCATCGCCCGTCTTCCCCTCGGGATGTCGACGCTGGCGATCCTGCTCCTGATCCACCAGGACACAGGTTCGTTCGCCTCCGCGGGCGTGGTGGTGGGAGCGTTCACCGTTGCCAGCGCCGCAGCGGCCCCGGTGCAAGGGGCGCTTGTTGATCGCTACGGCGGCCGCAACGTGCTCGTGCCTTTCGCGGTCCTTCAGGCGGCCGCACTGGTGGCCCTGGTGCTGCTAGCTCGCGGTGGCGCGTCGCTCGTAGTGCTGATCGCGATTGCGATCGCGGCGGGCGCCCTGGTCCCGCCGGTCGACGCTTGCGTTCGGGTGCTGTGGCGGGATGTCGCTCCCGAGCCCGCAGTACTCGAGGCTGCCTATCAGCTGGACGCCACCAGCCAGGAGGTGATCTGGACCGCCGGCCCTCTGCTTGTGGCGCTGGCCGCCGCGTGGGCTCCGTCGGGGGCGGTGCTCGCCACCGCTGCGATCGTCCTTGGCGGGACGCTGGTGTTCACCAGCGCGCCGCTCGTGCGACGCTCGACGGGCTCGGGAGGCTCGCGACACCCCGGGTCGGCGCTGGCCAGCCCGGCTCTGCGCATGCTGCTGGTCGTCTCGGCGCTGCTCGGCTTCGGGGTCGGCGCGGTCGAGGTGGGTTTGCCTGCGCTCGCTCTGCGCACGGGCGCCCGGGGAGTGTCGGGGATCCTGCTCGCCCTGTGGAGCATCGGCAGCATGGCCGGAGGCTTCGCCTACGGGCTTCGCAGCTGGAGGCTCGATACGTCGGGGCGCTATCCGATCCTGCTCGCGCTGATCGCGGCGGGCACCGCGCCGCTGATCTTTGCCCACGGGTTGGCCGTAGCGCTGCCGTTGAGCGCACTGGCCGGGATCGGCTACGCGCCTGCGCTGTCGTGCGAGTACGTGCTGGTCGGCAGGCTGGTGCCACGCGCGGTGGCGGGAGAGGCGTTCATGTGGACGACCGCAAGCCTCGTCGCCGGCATCGCGGCCGGCGCGGCAGTCGCCGGACCGCTCGTCCAGGATGTCGGCGTGCGCTCCTCGTTCGCCGTCGGCTGTGTCGTCAGTGCGGCGGCCGCGCTCGTGGCCCTGGCCAGTCGCGGGCGCATGGTGGAGTCCGCGTGACGGAGATGAAGGCCCGGCGATTCGGCGCCTGGGGCTGAGTCGCGAGCGTTGGACGGAGGCGTCCCGAGCGCAAAGGAAGGCGATAGATTGTGCGACATGCGACTTGCTCTCACTCGACTCATAATTGCGTTGTCTGCCGGAGCGGCTGGTGTCTTTGCGCTCCTCCCGAGTCAGGCGGCGGCCACGTTCCATGGACGCAACGGCGTTATCGCCTGGTCATCCGACGTCAGCGACGGCAAGTCGGGAGGGGCGTTTGCCATCACCATCCTCCCGGTGGGATCGGGCACGAGACACGTGATCAGGTCCTGCAGCAACGTGGATTCAGTCGGGAATCCAATCTACTGTCAGCAATGGTTCCGAGTCAGCTTCTCGCCGAATGGCCGGCGCCTGATGTGGGACATGCTGAATCCCGCCGATAGCTGGGTGATCGTGCTGGCGAGGGCGGATGGCAGTGCTCCGCACACGATCGTTCACGACGCCACCCAGAGTGACTCGGAACCGAGCTTCTCCCCGAACGGCCAACGGATCGTATATGTGCGCGGGCCGATAGGCGCAGAGGGACAGATCGTCACCAGCAACCTAGCCGGCGGCAGCGTGCACGTCTTGACACCGACGGTCACGGGCTACGACCCGGTATGGGCTCCGAACGGAAAGACGATCATGTTCGCCCACCACCAGGACATCTGGACGGTCGGCGTGAACGGGCTCGGCGCCCATCGGCTGATCCGCAACGGCCAGGATCCAGACTTCTCCCCGAATGGGCGTCAGATCGTCTACCTGAACAACGGCGGCTTAGTCTCGACCTTCGGGACCATCTACACCGCGCACGCCGACGGCAGCCACCAGCGGAGGCTTCCGATCGTGGGGCACTGCTGCAAGTACGTGCAGAGGGTCGTGTTCTCACCCGACGGCAAGCAGCTCGCGTTTGGCCTGCTCTCACCAGCCGCGACCGAGAGCCTCGAACTGGCAACGGTTCCGATCACCGGCGGCCGTCCGAAGCAGATCGCCTCGAAGTCCACCAACTTCAACGGTGGCTTCACCAACAGCGTGAGCTGGCGGCCCCACTGATCGGCGGG
>JALYZY010000238.1 GCA_030948665.1 Actinomycetota bacterium
AGGACGGTGGTTCTAAGCCCCTGCGGAGTCTGTCGAGAGCGACTCGCCGTCCATGGCCCCAACCTGCTTGTCGCCGTCGCTGACGTCGATGACCCAACGCAGGTCGTCTGGAAGCCGCTGAAGCGCGTCCTGCCCGACTACTGGATGACGGCCTTTCCAGCCGAGATCGACGCGGGCTGGACTGATTAGCAGGTCCTTCAATGCGGTTCTGCCCGAACACACCAGCCCCGTCCAGGTCACCTTCACCGACGGGTCCTCTATCCAGCTGCATGCCAACGCGAACGGAGTCATCACCTACAACTTCAGCAAGCTGGCACGCCTCATCTCCTACACCGGGCCGACCGGCCTGAAGATCCGCCTTCATCCCCTTGCGTACTCACCCCGGCCGCCTTGCCCCAATCGGGCAGACCGGACCAAGACGTGCTCGTGAGATGAAGACCTTTCGCCCGCTTTAGGGCCCAGAACTGGCCTGCGTACCACCAGCAGCGCCACCCACTGTCCTGAAGCTTTCCGTTTCACGAACGCTCAGCAACGACGTCGCCGGTCATCCCGGGCCCCGGTTGCGGCTTTTCGTCGGTTGGACCTGAGAGCGGAAGCCGCCTTCCGGCGGCCGCGTGGGCGACGAAGCGAAAGCGGGTCGCACGGAGGCGACTTCGCTTCCGTGCGGCTACACGTGAAGGGCCCGCTCAAGGGGCGGCAAGGCGCGACCAACGACGCCGCTGCCGGTCATACATTCGCCAGATCTCGTCATAAACGTCTTGAGCGGCGAGAAAGGGGGCCAGCTCCTGCTCATCCTCCCAGCCGTAGGCCTCGAGCATCTCCCGCACGGAGCGCTCGCTGGCTCCGTGGATCCGGAGACTGCCGGCGTAGCTGGCGACATCCCAGTGGACCGGTCCTCGAAAGGTGTCCTCGAAGTCGTTCCAGACGAGGCGGCGCGGCGTGCGAAGCAAGTTGCGGAGCGAGACGTCTCCGTGCAGCGCCTGGGTCGGAAGGGTTGATTCGAAGACGACCGTCCGCAGCATGTCCAGCTGCTGACGAAGCGACGAGAGCGCGTCGCTCTCCTGAGCGTCGGCCGGCCGGAGCTGGCCCAGCAGACGCTCAATGTCTTCGCGAAGCTCACGCAGCCCGCCCAGCTCACCCTCGAACGGCCGCAGCTCATCGTGTAGATCCCTCAGCGTTCGACCAAGCCCGTGCGCGTCGGCGAGGTGGGCCGCGGGCTGGACCTCGGGACTCGGCTCGACCTCGGGAATCCACTCGGTGAACGTCATCCACAGACCGTCGTGGCAGTGCGGTCCCGGCGCGATCAACCGGCTTGGTGACACGGCCAGGCCCGAAGGCGCCAGGAACTCAAGCACGGAGATCTCGCGCTCAAGCCACTTCCGCGGGTCGTCGTGAAGCGCCACCGTTCCGGTCATGACCCGAGCGACGACCGGTGCGGGACGAAGATGCACCAGCACATTGCTCTCCGAATGGATGACAGCGGCCTCGTCCAGGTTCAGCCCGCTCGCAGACGCAACCGCGCCGGCGGCCGCCAGAGCACGTTGTTCGAGAGCGCTGACCATTCCGAGCAATCTTCCACAAGCTGAAAGTCGATGCGGGAGAGCACTGAGACACCCGGCGGAGCCCTATGACTCGCCAATAGCAGCACGGGCGGTGCTCTGAGCTCGGACGACCTGCGGGGCACTTCCCCATTCACGACGAAGACCCAGGCATGACATCGGGCGCGGTCCACCGGGACGATGGTGCCGCTTCTGGTCTGCCGGCTCCAGAAGCGGAAGCCGTCCTGGCGCGGCCGCAACGGCGACAATCCGGAAGGGAGATCGCGCCGGCCGACACCACCGCGTTCGTTCCAGAGTGAACGCGCTGAGCCCGGGGTCGGCCCGCCTGCTCGTGTGGCGGAGCAGCTGATCGCTGTTTGCGGGCCGGAGGGTTTCCGGACGCCCAGCAAGCGACCTGGGTGTTGAGCGAGGACTACCGCTTCGGGGCGATGCGGGCGTGTTGATGCTCGACCTGATCGGACGCGTGCTGGGTGCCAATTCCAGCCCCAAGGTCGACGTCGCGCCGGACTCCGCTCCGGCGACCGGCTGCTTGCTGGCCTTTATGGATGGCTGGGATTCGAGCGTTGTAGCCGGAGGCCGAGGTGGCTAATTGGTAGGCCACGGCGTCGGTCCTGCTCCGCCGGATGGCTGTCGGGCCTCTAACCGCGCCGGACGACCCCATGGTGGTGCCTGGTCGAGATGCGACTACTCAGGAGGCGGCGGCGCAGCTGCCCCGACTCGGCATCCGGCCACGGCCAGTTGAGGCTCGCGAACACCGCTATCCGGCGGGCCGACCCGCGTCGTTGACGGTACGCACGCTCGGTCTCCAGATCCAAAATGAGGGCGGGAAAGTGAACGCCGTCGCCGCTCTGGGCCGTTATCGGGTCGGCGATATTCCAGCTGCGCGGGCGATCGCGTGTGCGCGATCACGCTCGCGGATGACGAAGTCCGCGAATTCTCGCTGTGTCATCCGCATCGGCTCGGCGCCGTGCGCTCCCAACCAAGAGCGCAGCTCCGGTGCGTCAAGTGCCGCGCCGATGCCGTCGGTGAGCTCCTCCACTCGCGCCGCCGGAGTCGCCGATGGCGCCCAGATGCCATACCAAATGGGGAAGTCGAAGTCCGCCGCCCCCGCCTCCTGGAGCGTAAGCACGTCGGGCAACAGCTGCGATCGCTGCGCGCCACTGACGCCTAGCGCGACTAGCGTCCCCTCCCCTAGATGTGGCTGAGCGATCGAGATCGGGGACATGGCGTAGTCCGCCTCACCGGCGGCCACACGTGCGATCGTCGCGGAGACTGCATCTTTCGGTCTGGCGGGGAGGTGAGTCGCCGAGATCCCCAGTTCGAGGTTCAGCTCGGCGACACTGAGGTGCGTCCCGGTTCCGACGCCAGCCGAAACGAAGCTCAGCGGCCGCGCCTCGCCAGTGCTGATCAACTCGCGCAGGCTGCGTATGCCCGAGCGCCCGGGTGCAACCAGCACATACGGCTGGCTCGTGACGGGCGCAACCGGGACGAAGTCCGCGATCGGGTCATACGGCAGCCCGATAGCGAGCGCCGCACTGTACGCATGGGCGCTCGTACTGATCAACAGCGTGCGGCCGTCTGGCGCGGCAGCGGCTACCAATGCTGGCGCCGCCCGCGCGCCCAACCCCGGCCGGTTGTCGACCGTCACCGGTACAGCCCATATCTGGGTGAGCATCGCGGACAGCGCGGAGGCAATGACATCGACGCCTCCGCCGACCCCGAACGGCTCAACAAGGACGACCGATGCACCGCAACCGTCCACCCGACACTCCTCTTGGGCGTTCAGACGAGGCTATCCCACCCCGAATTGCCCGACCCAGCATCGCAGGTAGACGCGTCTCGCGGCGGTTGCCCTGCCATGTGGCGAATGCGGGCCGGCGGCTCGCGCGATCAGCCAGCGACCGGGCGCCGCGGGTCGCGGACCTTCGCGGCTCTGGAATGCCGGAGTGGCGCTGATCGTCGGCTGTGCGGCGCGGCTCTGTCCAGAACACGTTCGGCCCACCCCCACAGCCCGCCTCGGCGGCGCCTCCCGTTGCGCACTCCAGCCGCAGCTCCGGCACCGGCAAGCCACCGGCGAGACAGTCGAGTGCAGCGAGAGTCCCATCCGTGGCGCGACCGAAACGCGCGCCGACTGAGCGTCTCCAAGAACCAGGCGCGCACCTGCGTCCAGAGCGGAGTCATCGGCGCCGCCCAGTCATGAGCCATGTCCCCGTCTTGCACGCAGACCAGACCGCCGGGACGCAGCCGTGCACTCGCGCGCCAGCGCGGCCGCAGGATCCGGGAGATACATCAGCACCGGACATCAGCTCCAGACTCCCCACGACGGCATCGAACTCGCCATCGACAACCGCGAGGGTCTGCACGTCACTGCACGAACCGCACATGGCCCGCACGCCTGCTCGACACGCGCGGTCGCGCCCGCTCGGTTGACGCGTGCTGGGGCACCAGAGTCATCGCCAGAGATCGGCCATGCAGACCGGAGGCGATGGGCGTGACTTCGCCAGCGATCACGAGCCGCCCGTCGTGCGCTTGGCGATAAGATCGCGCGTCTTCGCCCTGCGCCTCTACTCTGGCGGGTGAATACCCAGGGATACGGTGATGCACATGAGGACTCCATCTCACATCTCGCGCGCCCATAGCGCGCCCGCCGTCTGAACCGGCTGCCTGCCCCGCGGCGGCCAGCCGGACCCCGGACCCGTTCGCCACGTTGATTGATGGAGGAGTACCTGTGTCTGACTTTTCGGCCTGTGCCGCTCTCGGCCTCGACCGCCGTGTCCTTGCCACCCTGCCCGCCGACGGCGTGCCCACGCGCGTCGTCGCCGTTCACCGCGGCGCCTGCATCGTGCTCGGTGACGGGCCGCCGCGGCTCGCCACCGTCGCCGGCCGGCTGCGCCATGGCGCGCTGAACGCCGCCGCCCTGCCCGCCGTCGGCGACTGGGTTGCGCTCGACCGCCGCGGCGGCACGGTCATCCAGGCCATCGCCGAGCGCCGGGGGGTGATCGCACGCGTCGATCCGCAGACCGGCGGTGAGCAGGTGCTCGCCGCCCATGTCGACGTCGCGTTCGTCGTTACCTCGGCCAACCGCGAGCTGGACGCACGGCGGCTCGAGCGCTTCGTCGCGCTCGTGGCTGCCGGCGGCGTCGAGGCGAGCGTGCTGCTGAACAAGATCGATCTCGCCGTCGATATCGAGGCCGCGCTCGGGGCGATCCGCAGCGTCGTTGGCGGGCTCGTGCCGGTGATGCCGATCAGCGCCCTCGGCGGGGACGGGCTCGAGGCGGTGCGCGCAGTGCTCGGGCCGCGGCGCACCGCCGTGCTGATCGGCGCCTCCGGGGTCGGCAAGTCGACACTCACCAACGCGCTGCTCGGGAGCAAGCATCAGGCGACCGCTGCGATCCGCGCCTCGGACGACCGCGGCCGTCACACGACCGTCCACCGCGAGCTGTTCACGCTCCCGGACGGCGGCCTGCTCATCGACACCCCCGGCTTGAAGCTCCCGCGGATGACCGCGGATGCGGGCGCGGCGCCGTTCGACGAGCTCGCCGTGCTCGAGCGGGAGTGTCGCTTCGCCGACTGCGGCCACGGCTCCGAGCCGGGCTGCGCGGTTCAGACGGCGATCGCCGAGGGCCGCCTCGACCCGGGTCGGCTCGATGCAGCGCGCCATCTCGAACGAGAGGCGGCGTGGGCGGAGACCCGCTCCGATCCGGCTGCTCGCCGCGCGCGCGAGCGGGAGTGGCGGCGGGCGATCCGAATGGAGCTGAACGAGACGGACACATGGTGAGCTCACGCCGCCGCGGTGCGGAGCACGGCGAGATAGTGGGCGCCGTCGTGCGCCGTCGTCGACGATCCC
>JALYZY010000241.1 GCA_030948665.1 Actinomycetota bacterium
CGTCGCCATACGGGCACTCTCGCCCGGACATCCGCTCCCGGCCGAGTCCAGAAGTCTCACCAGCTCGGCCGCACCTCCGGCAAAACAAAGTTGGGCTGGGATGCGAGACCCGGGGCGCCGGCTAATCGCGGATCGTTCTCTCACCTTGTCAGCGATAGCGCCGCCGAGTCCCGAGTTTGTCCGCCCAGGTCCGGAGCGCGACGACCGCAGCGTCGTGAGGCTGTCGCGCAAAACCGGTCCGAATAAAGGTGCATCGATTGGTCGTGGGACACCACCATGCCAGGCGCTACACAAACGGCCGTGTGATGGGACACCAGTGTCATTTGGGACCGATATTTCACTGATTCCTCCCACCCCTCGCCGCGGGGTCGATTTTCGGAGGTTTGCGCGACAGCCTCTCGCCAAAGCGGTCACGTGGGTGCGCGGCCCCGGAAGGAGAAGCGATCGTGCGGGTCGCGGCAGCCTTCCTGCTACAGATTGGGCAACCCGGACAGTCCGCAGTCGAAGCCGGTTAGACAGGGCTCTTGCTTTCGACGGCTGGCCGCTCCGTCCGGTATGTCCAGTGTCGTGGATCGAGTAGGTTCCTGCGGTGAGCGCCGTGCGGATCGGCTTGGCTGGCTACGGTTTCGGCGGGCAGTACTTCCACGCCCCCTTCCTCGCCAGTGCAGCCGAGTGCGAGTTCCTCGGCGTGGTCACGACCTCCGCACAGCGCCGGAATGAGTTCGCCGAGCGGTTTCCCGGCCGTGCGACCTTCGACTCGCTCGAGCATCTCGCGGCCGCAGGCGCTGAGGCGGTGACGATCTCCACGCCGGCCAGCACTCACGTCGAGCTGACTCAGCGGGCCCTGCGGCTCGGGCTCGCGGTGGTGTGCGATAAGCCGTTCGCGCTCGATGCCGCATCAGCTCGCCAGACGGTGTTGCTCTCAGAGCAGCTGCAGCGACCGCTCACGATCTACCAGAACCGCCGTTGGGATTCAGACTTTCGTACCGTGCGCAAGGCTCTGGCTGGCGGCGTGCTCGGGGATCCGCTGAGGTTCGAGTCGCGGTTCGAGCGGTTCGCTCCCGATCCTGGACCCTCGGCATCGGGTGGTGGAACCCTGCTCGACTTCGGCAGCCATCTGGTCGACCAAGCGCTGGTGCTGTTCGGTCCAGCGCGTTCGGTCTACGGCGAGATGCATACGCGCAACGACGCGGCGGCGCTTGACGACGACGTCTTCGTGGCAGTGACCCACGCGCGCGGGGTGCGTTCGCACCTGTGGGGCAGCTGGTGGCAGAATGCGCCAGGTCCGCGCTTTCGGGTGACGGGTAGCACCGCGAGCTACATCGTCGTGCCTGACCTGGACGGCCAGGAGGATCTGCTGGTGAGGGGTCACTCACCCGCGACCTGCTCGGATTGGGGAACCGAGCCTGAGCACCGGTGGGGACGGGTCTTTCGCGGCGGGCAGGGCGAAGTACTGGCGTCCGAGCGGGGGGCGTGGGACTTGTTTTACCCGGCGTTTGCTGCGGCCGTTCGCCGCGCCGGTCCGGTGCCGGTGGATCCGTGGGATGCGGTGGCCACGGCGGAGGTCCTGGACGCGGCCCGCGAAAGCGCCCGGAGTGGGCAGGTGATCATGATTGAAGCCATGCCGCACTGACCTCCGCCAGTCGAGCGACATGCTCGCGGTGGACGGAAGCGCGGCAGGGAATACGACTATTGGTTGCTCCTATCCTCGCCACCTGCGAGGCCATTGAGCCGCGCCTGCTGCTCCCGTCGCAAAGCATGAGCCCGGGAATCCGCGGCCAGAGGCTCGCCCGGTTATGGGCGCAAGGGTGGTGTGAGCCGGCAGGGTTCATGCGGCGTGCGCCGGCGCGTATCAGCGCCCCATCGGTGAAGCCGCGTCGGATGAAACCTAATTTGACAGCGACTTGTCCGGCGGTAAAGGGATTTGACCGGTCACCGCGGGCGCGGTGATCAGGCGCGCGCCACGCCCGCGGGTGAAGAAGCTGATCACCCAGCGGATGACAACCAGCAGGCGGTTCTGGAAACCGATGAGATACCACAGGTGAACAACGAGCCACACGATCCACGCCAGCGTGCCGCTGAGCCGCACGAAGCCGAGGTCGACCACGGCAGCGCGCCGGCCGATGGTCGCCACGTTGCCTTTATCACGGTAATGAAACGGCGGCGTTTGGCGCCCGTCGAGGCGATCTCGGATCACCCGCGCGGCGTAACGTCCCTGTTGAATCGCGACGGGCGCCACACCCGGATAGGCCACCGCCTGGCCGTCGCCGCTCCGCACCCGGACCATGTCGCCCAGGGCGAGGATGTCCGGATGCCCCGGCAGCGACAGGTCCGCCTCGACCGTCACCCGACCGGCGCGGTCGACATCACTCCGCGCGACCTCGCCGACCATGCGGGCCAGCGGTGATGCGGTCACCCCGGCGGCCCAGATCACGGTCCGCGAAGCGATCCGCTCCTCGGCACCGCCGGCGGCGCGCACGGTCACCTCGGTCGGGCTGACGCCGGTCACCGTCCGGTTGAGCATCACCGTTACGTCGAGGCGCTCAAGCGCACGGGCGGCACGACGGGACAAGGACCGCGGGAAAGAGAGAAGGACGCGGTCGGCAGCCTCGAGAAGCAGGATTCGAGCGTGCGCCGGGTCAATCGACCGGAAGTCCCGTCTGAGAGTGTCACGCGCCAACTCAGCAATCTGACCGGCCATCTCGACCCCGGTGGGCCCAGCGCCAACGACGACGAAGGTCAACTCGGCAGCGTCGATCGCGGGATCGTCACAAAGCTCGGCCCGCTCGAACGCGCCAAGCACTCGCGAGCGCACGGCAACGGCGCTCTCGAGCGACTTGACCTCGGCCGCGACCTCGCGCCAATCTTCGTGTCCGAAGTACGAATACGCCGACCCCGCCGCGAGGACGAGCGTGTCGTACCGGAGGGGATCCGGGACGATGTCGCCGACGGCCTCGAGGGCAACGGTGCGCGCGGCAGGGTCGATGCCCTCGACATTGGCCTGCAGAACGCGAACGTCGGGCCGCTCTTTGAACAGCGCTCGCAGCGGATAGGCGATCTCCCCGGGAGACAGCGCCCCGGTGGCCACCTGGTAGGTCAGCGGCTGGAACAGATGGAAATTGCGGCGGTCGATCAACGTGATCTCAACGCCAGCCCCGGCCAGCCCCCGAACGACACGCAGCCCGCCGAACCCCCCACCGACGACCACGACACGATGACTCATCCCCTCATCATGCCGAGTCCAGATCCTCGAGGCTCTGAAGGAGGACGACGCGGTCGAACGACGACGCGTTAGTGCAGGCCATCGGTAGCGGGACGAGGAGGTGGGTGGGTACGCCGGAAACCGTCGACTCGGGCTGGCCGCGCACAGCTAACGTGGCGAAAAAGAGCCCAAAGCGCTGCGATTCTCGCAGCACCCATAAGTGCTTGCCCGCGAGTGCCGACACCAGTCACGTAATCGACGGTTGCCGCTCGAGGGATGGAGCCTGACAGAGCGGATGAGTCGCCGGTTTGGGGCGAAAGCAAAACGACAGGGACCGGTGAGGGACCGCCAGCCGCATCGGCCGCCAGGACAAGGACCGTCGTCAGATGTCTGCCATCGCTAGGTTGGACCATGCGGCCGAGAGCGCTGAGGTGACAGCGCTCAACGTTGCGCAAGCCGCCGCTGGCGGCTCTACGGGAGACTCCGTCGATCTCACGGACGAACTCGACGCCTCCTACCGCACGCCGGGCAGCACGCGCCGGCATGGCGTTTGAGTCCCGCCACCGCGCGCATCCTGGAGGCCCTTCCGCGCGCGTGGCAGGAGCGCCGACCGCGCCTTGGCCAACGTTACCTCTTCCAAAGCAAGCTAAGTGCTCGTCAGCGCTTCGCCGAACTGCGAGCGTCGACCGCCGAGACGCCGGGGAGCGTTGACGTAGCGCCGATCCGGGAGGGCCACAAGTCCGCTGATCTCTCGCGCACGCTGCGGGAGCTCTACGAGCGCCACGGTGTCTCCGACGAGCAACTAGCCGCTCTGCTGGGCTGCGCCCCCGACGACGCGGCCAGACAACGTGCCGCAGCTTCCGCGCTGGGCGTTAGCGATGGGGCCGGTGGCTCGCCGCCCAACGGTGCCGAGTGCGCTGACGAAGCCCTGGTCCCGGCCGCGCCGGTTGTCGAGAAGGGCAACCCGCTCGACAAGGTGATCCGCGGCGTGGCGGGTGTGTATCTGCTCGCCCTGCTCGGCGCGGTGTTCTACTACAAGAGCACGTTCATCCAGGTGCTCAATGTCTCCCCGCTGCTGTCGGGCTACGGGCTCGTAGTCGTCTTGTATATCAGCAGCCGCTTCTTCTTCAGCGCGTTTTATCGGCCGAGCAAAGATCACGGCCTCGCGCCGCACGTAGCGATCGTGATGCCGGGCCTTAACGAGGAGGCTGCCATCGCCAGGTCGCTGCGCTCCCTGCTGGAGCTCAACTACCCCGCCGACAAGCTCGAACTCGTTGCAGTCAATGACGGCTCGACCGACAACACCCTGTCGGAGATGCGAAAGGTCGCCGCTACGGCGAAGGGAAGGGTGCGCGTAATCAGCTTCGCGCAGAACCGAGGCAAACGCGCCGCCATGGCAGCGGGCATCCGCGCGACCGAGGCCGAGATTGTCGTCTTTGTGGACTCGGACTCCGTGCTTGACCCCGACTCCCTGCGCTTCCTCGTCCAGGGTTTCCATGACCGCCGGGTCGGCGCCATTTGTGGCCATGCGCAGGTGCTCAATGTGCGTGAGAACTGGACGACCAAGATGCAGGCCGTTCGCTACTTCGTGGCTTTCTCCGTCAACAAGGCCGCCGAGTCCGTGTTCAACGTCGTTACCTGCTGCTCGGGTTGCTTCGCCGCCTACCGGCGCGAAGCCATCATGCCCCACCTTGACTGGTGGCAGAACCAGAAGTTCCTAGGCCGAGAGTCCACTTTTGGCGATGACCGTTCCCTGACTAACTGCGTGCTACGCGACTGGAGGGTCAAGTACGAAGCGCGAGCTGTCAGTCACACAATCGTGCCGAACAACTTTCGGAAGTTCATGCGTCAACAGTTGCGCTGGAAGCGCTCGTGGACACGCGAGTCACTCATCCTGGCCAGGTTCATTTGGAAAAAGAATCCAATCGCGTCCGTCTGTGCGTACGTCGGCATGGTGTTGCCCCTGATCGCGCCAATCATCGCGGTGCATGCCATCTTCATCATCCCAGCCGCGGGCGGTGGTGCGCCGGTGCTCTACCTCATGGGTGTCTACGTGATGAGCGTCTGCTATGGGCTCTACTACGCCGCTCGCCGGCCGCGATACGACCGCCTGTGGGTGTACGGCATCGCTTTCTGCTTCTTCTACCTCGCCTTTTTGCTCTGGCTCACCTACTTTGCCATAGCCACCACACGCTCGGCGTCGTGGGGCACTCGGTCCGCGACCACGGGTCTGACCGAGGCCCACTTCGTAGAGGCAGCGTGGTGAAGGCATCTGGGGTGAAAGCGCGCCACAGAGTGGGCCGCCTCGGGGCGATCCTGCTGCTGCCGCTTTCGGTCTTGCCCCTCGTTGGCGCGATCCCGTTCGTCGTCAGCGCCTACCGCAGCTACAGCCGCTACTACCAGTCGCCACCTCTTCCTGCGCCTGCCAACGTGCTCAGCGCCGCCCAACGCCGAGAGTTCAAGCCGCTACCTCCGTTCACCGGCGCCATCCCGGTGCTCACCTACCACGGCATCAACAGCCTGCGCGACGGATACTCGATCAGCCAGCGCACGTTCGCGGGCCAGATGCAGATGCTCAAGCTGGCGGGGTTCCATGCCATCAGCATCGCGCAATACGGCAGCTTCCAGGACGGAGACTCCAGCGGGCTGCCAGTCCGGCCAATTCTCCTTACATTCGACGACGGACGCCTCGACTCGTACCGTGGGGCGGCGAACGTCCTGGCCCGGGAGGGTTTCAAAGCCACGATGTTCGTCATCACCGGACCCATGGCCGACGGGAACCCGGACTACCTGGACTGGACTGAGCTACATCGGATGCGCAACTCGGGCCGCTGGGACGTCCAGCCGCTTGCCTACCGCGGGCACGTGCAGATAACAGTTGATCCCCATGGTGATCAGCGGCCGTTCTACGCCAGCCGACGCTGGCTGCGCTCAACGGGCAAGGAGACCTTTGGCGACTATCAGCGGCGCGTGGCGACCGACCTGTTCACCCTCGCCGACCAATTCAGGACTCAGGCCATCCCCGTCTACTCGATTGCTGTGCCTTTCGGCGACTACGGCCAGGAAAACGTGGTCAACGATCCACGGATCGTGCCATTCATCCTCGGACTGATGCGCGCGCAGTTTGGAACCGTGTTCGTGCAGGACGATTTCAACAACGCGTCGTACAGCACCCCGACCGGTGGCCCGCAAGAGCGCTGGGTCGCACACTCGTGGACGACGCCTGGCCAACTGTATCGGTGGTTGCGAGCGTACGACCCCGCGCTGCCCAGGGGCGCACGGGCCACGCCTTCTCCTACGGCATCCCTCATCCATAACAGGACAAGGTAGAAGCAAGTGCGCCGCCTCTGCTCGATACTCGCCGTGCTGCTCGCCCTTGCAGTGCCTGGTATCGCCACGGCAGGACCTCAACCCGCGATTGCCCATCGGAAGGCGATGCCGACGCGTCACCGCCTTCCATCCTGCGCCCGCCGCAAGCCAACCTCGCTGACCTTCACGCGTCCCAACGGTCAGACCGTTGGCACCCTGAGCTGGACACCCGGCCGCGGTGCGCCCCGTGGCCGCTACCGGGTGGTGCGGAATGGCAAGGTCGTCGGCGAGACCCGTCGACATTCCATGCGCGTCAACGTCCGACTCGACAGCCGGTACAAGCTCAGAGTCGGGCTCATCTATGCCAACGGGAGAGTCGCGCGCTGCGGGACCAACCTGACGGTCAGCACCGCGTACCGATTGCCGAGCACCCCGACGTGGCTGTCCGTCTCAGACGCATCAGGTCCCAAAGTGAGCCTCTGGTGGCGGCCGTCGCTGCGGGGCGACGCCACGGTCGTCGCTTATCGGTTGCTGCGCACCGGCGCTGTGTATGGGCAGACCCGGGCCACGTCGATGAGCATCCCGATTGCCTCCAACCGGCGGTATGCCTTCACCGTGGTCGCGGTCGATGGTCGCGGACGGCTTTCCTTGCCGAGCGACCCGGTGGTGGTACAGGCCGGCCACATCCCCCCGCCTCCGCCGGCCGGCTTACAGGGAGGCGCGCTGAGCGACACCAGTGTCGCGCTGTCCTGGCAGCCGAGTCAGCCCGCCCTCGGCCGCATCGTCGGCTATCGAGTGCTACGCAACGGCACGCCGGTGGGCCAATACGGGGCCACGTCGGTGGCCCTGACCAACCTCGCCGCATCAACGACTTACACGTTCAGCGTGCTTGCGGTCGATGGCCTGGGCTACCTCAGCACTCCAGCAACGGTCACCGTGCGGACGGCCAACCCCACCCCAACCAGCGGGCATGCGTTCGCGTTCGTGCTTGCCTCGACCGACCAGAGCTTTCATGACTTCGAGGCGCACTACGAGCAGATCGGCACGATCTCGCCGAGCTACTACGACTGCGATACCGCGGCGCACATGACCGGACGCGACGACTTGCTCATAACCGGCTGGGCCCAGGCACGCCAAGTCCGAGTGCTGCCCCGTTTCAACTGTCAGCGGAGCGCGGTACTAGACAGCCTCCTGTCCAATCCGACGCTACGCCAGCAGTGGCTGGACGGGATCATCACGCAGGTGAACGCCGGCGGTTACGACGGCGCAACGCTGGACTTTGAGGCTGGATACGCCAAGGACCGTGATGCGTACTCATCGTTCGTGACCGATCTGGCTGCGCGGCTCCATGCCGAGGGCAAGACTCTCGCGCTCGCCGTCTCGGCCAAGACCGCGGATGTCCCGAATCATCCGCGCTCCACCTTCTTTGACTACAACGCCCTGTCCGCCCAGGCAGACACTCTGGTGGTGATGTGCTGGGGTATCCACTGGGCAACGTCCGCGCCTGGCGCACAAGACGACATGAGCTGGATCCGCCAGGTCGTCAGCTACATTGCCACCCTGCCCCGCACGAACAAGTACGTGCTCGGGATGCAGCTCTATGCGATGGACTGGGCAAATGGCGGTGGCAGCGCCCACCCGGCTAACTCGTACGAATATCAGGATGCGCTCAACCTCGCCGCGCTGGTCGGCGCTACCCCGCGCAACGACGCGGCCTCAGACGCGCTCACGTTCAGCTACACCGACGGCTCTGGCGCACATCACGACGTGTGGTATACCGACGCGACCACGGAAGCCAACCGCATGACCCTCGCTAAGAACAACGGCCTTGGCGGCATCGCCTTCTGGCGCCTCGGGCGGGAGGACCAGCGGCTATGGACCAATCCCCTGCTCGGCGCTTCGCACTAATCCGGCGCGTCCTGGCGAGCGCCCTGTCCGCGGCGGCGCTGGTCCTGGTGACGAGCGGCTGCCGGCAGGCTCTCGCCGCCAAGCCCGGCCCGCCACCGCGTGTGTTCGCGTTCCTCTCGCGGACCGGCGGCTCTGAACTCGCTCACCTGCTCCGCTACGGCTCGCGTATCAGCGTCGTCGCACCGAACTGGTACGCGCTCCAGGTGAACAGCCTCACGCTGCGCGGCGGACCGAGCCAGCCGATCGTCGACGCGGCCCGAGCTTCGAACACGCAGCTGTGGCCAGTGGTCAACGTTCACCTCGAGTACCCAGGGCCGATCGGGAACCCCGATGCACGCGCCCGCGTCGCCGAAGCCCTCGCCGTCGAGGCGGCGAAGCGTGGTTACGCGGGTCTCACGCTGGATGTCGAACCGTTGCCTGCCAATCGGTCCCGCGGGTTCAGCGCGCTGGCGTGCCGCGTGGCGGCGCGGTTGCACGCCCAGCACGAGCAGTTGGCTGTGTACGTGCCCCGCCGCACCAAGAATGGAGGAGACCACAGCTACGACTGGCCCACGCTGGTGCGGTGCGCGGACCTGCTCATCGCGGCGGGCTACAACGAGCACTCCGCCGCCGGGCCCGCCGGTCCGGTAACGACCGCGACCGGTTTCGGGCAGATGCTCGACTACGCCGCGGGCGTGTCGCGGTGGCGGGTTGCGCCGATCATCGGTGCATTCGGCTACAGCTGGCCCGGGGCCGGAGGTCCGGGCGAGTTCCTTTCGACAGTGGAGGCCGAACACATGCGCCAGTCGGCGCATGCGAGGCTGCGAGGTGGGGGAGGCGACGCATACTTCAGGGCGGGCGGTCGTGTAGTCCACTATCAGACCGTGGCAGGGCTTATCGCCCGCGCCCGGGACGCGCGCGACATCGGGATGCGCTGGCTGGCGTTGTTCTCGCTCGGCCGCGAACCGGACTCTTTCTGGAGTCAGATCAAGACCATTCGGCAGGGCGTAACCAGGCCGTAGCCCGCGGCTGCCCTGTCGGTCCGGCTATCGGAGGCGACCAGGCCGCGGCCCCAGGAGACGGGGCAGTCGACCAACCACCGACGTGGTGCGATCGTATGAGGCGCGAAGCAGGGCCGCGGGCGCCTCGTGACGGCGTAGCGCATCGCCGATCGCCAGCACGGTGTAATCGGGGTGGCGGTCCCACGTCGGCATGTACCCGATGCTGACGAGCTTCGACCCCTTGCGATCGACCGTGATGTGCAAAAACACGAGCATTCCGTCCTCGGTTTGGATCGGGCAGCAGGCCGCCGACTGGTTCGAGAGCAGCTGACCCTCTCCAAAGACGACCAGCTTCCCACCCACTCGCCTGATCGGCTGCACGACATGGGCGTGCTGGCCGACGATCGCAGTGATGTCGGGATCCCCCGCCAGCGCTTGGGCGGTGTTCAGCTGGAAAGCGCTTGGCTGGGCCTGAAACTCTGTGCCCCAGTGGAAATTCACGATCACGACCTGGGCGCCGCGACGTCGCGCGACTCGCGCCGCGCGACGGACCGCGGCGACGTTCGCGATGTTGACCGACCACGGGTGCGGCAGTGGGATCCCGTTGGTCATTTCGGTGAAGGCAAGAAATGCGACTCTCACACCCTTGACCGTGACGATCAGGGTGCGATTCTGGGCTGCGGAGGAAGAGAACGACCCCGTATGCAGCACTCCCGCCCGGCCGAGCGCAAGGCCGGTCTGATCGATCCCGTACTGCCCCTGGTCAACCGAGTGATTGGACGCCGTGTCACACATCCGCCAACCCGTCTGCCTGATCGCGCGCGCCAGCTGCGTCGGAGTGTTGAACACCGGATAGCCTTGCGGCGGCCTTGGCGACATTGGCGTCTCCACATGACAGATCGCGAGGTCCGCGGACCGCACGTAAGGGCGGATCTCCCGGAGCATGGGCGCGAAGTCGTAGCTGCCGTGTCCGTCCTGTAGCGCCCGCTGCCACACCGGCGCATGGACCAAGATGTCACCGTTCAGCTCAACGGTCAGCCTGACCGGCGGCGTTGCACGCCTCGTGACCTCGGCCTGGGCGACGCCAGCCCGAGCGGACCGATCGTGGCCGCTGGCCGCGCTCCGCCCGCCCACCCCAACCCACACGAGCACGACAGCGATCAGGCCGACCGTGGCGGCCACCGCGCGAGGCTTGCGCGCATCCACGCCCTAGATCCTGCCGGATCGGATGTTTCTGCGGAGTTCGGGACATATCGGTGGCCCCTGCCATGGCGTAAGCGACGTCGCAGTTGGGAGGGCCCGGCCGCCAGCCGGCGTAGGCGACATCGCAGTTGGAGGGCCCGCCCGCCCGCAGGCGATCGTCCGCGTCGTGGGATCCTGCTAGATGTGTGTGGACGATATTCGATTGGTGCGCGAGATTTCGGTTCAGGCGTCGGAGGCGGTGGGATTGATGGTTCAGGATCACTGGAACAATCAGATCACAGGAAGTCCGTGCCCCGACGAGCCGGCCTGTTCCGGCGATGCTGCTGGACAGGTGCTCGGCACGCCCGGAATAGCGAGATGAAACCTCCCTCCGACGTCGATCTGCGCCTGGCTTATCGGGCTTGCCGGCGGATGCATCGCCGGTACGACCCGACCTTCTACTGGGCGACCCGGCGCCTCCCGTCCGATGTACGGCCCGCGGTGCACGCCCTCTACGGGTTCGTGCGCGGTGCGGATCAGCTCGTCGACGGAGCCGGCCGCTCGCCCGATCCCGCCGCACGCCGCCGCGCCCTGGACTGCTGGCAGGAAGAGCTCGAACGGGGCATGGCGACCGGACGCTCTCGGCATCCGGTGATCGCTGCGCTGGTGGACGCCGGCCGCAGACATGATCTGCCGCTCGCCGAGCTGTCGGTCTACATGGATTCCATGCGGGTGGACTGCGATTCCGTTCGGGTGGCCACTCGTGCCGAGCTCGAGCGCTACATGCGCGGCAGCGCCGGCGCGCTCGGACTGATCATGGCGCCCCTGATCGGCGCGCCCACGGAGCTCCACCACACAGTGGCCGAGCTCGGCACCGCGTTCCAGCTGACGAACTTCATCCGGGATGTTCGCGAGGACTACGAGCTCGACCGGGTTTATCTTCCGGCCGAGGAGCGAGCGCGCCTGGGCGTCAGCGTCGAGGACATCGCCCAGCGCCGGATGACCAACGGCTGGCGCGCGCTTATGGCGGCCGAGGTCGGGCGAGCTCGACACATGTTTGCGAGCACTGCGATCTTGCACGAGGTCCTGCATCCCGCGGTGCGCCCCGGGATAGTCCTGGCTCGCTCGTTCTACGAACGGATCCTCGACCGGGTCGAGGCTCTCGACTTTGACGTCCTTGGCCGCAGCATCCGCGTGCCGGCGTGGCAGCTGGGCAGCGTGGCAGCCGCCGCACTGTCGGCCGGGCGGCAGCCACAACCGATATGCGGAAAGACGGCGAGTTGACCGGCGCGGTTTCCCGCAGCGTCGTGCCGGGGCCTAGCGGATGACTGTGCGCGCCACGGCCCGGGGCGCCCAGCGCAGCTCGCTCGACGGGTTAACGGCGGACGTTCTCATCTGCGGCGCCAGTTTCGCCGGCTTGGCGGTGGCACGGGAGCTCGCGGGCTCCGGCGCTTCGGTCTTGCTCGTAGACCGCTATGAGCTCGGCGAGCGGGCCACTTCGGCATGCGCCGCACCGACTCCGTGGCTGCACGCGATGGGCCTGGAGGAGGCGATCCGGCAGGAGATTCCGCACATGCGGTTCACCACCCCCCACGGCTCGGTGCGCTACCGCTTGCCTTGGAGCTGGGCAGCGTTCGACTATCGGCGCCTCTGTGAACTGCTCTACGCACAGTGTGACGCGCGCTTTCACACGGCCAAGGTCGAGGGGCGCGCGCCGCCGTGCGGCGGCGTCGCCGCAGACTTGACCTCGGTCACCACGGACCGTGGCGTACTCCGCGCTTCACTGGTGGTCGATGCCATGGGGTGGCGACGCGTCCTCGGGCGCAGCGGCTACCAGCCCCCCGAGGCGCCATTGTCACGGGGGCTTGAGGTGCACCCCAAGGGTCACGGCGAGGATCTCGATGTGTGGATCGAGCGCAGCCTCGTGCGGCGGGGATACGGTTGGCGCGTGCCCGCGGGCGGCGAGGCGCGCGTTGGGGTGGCCTCCTACGCACCGGCTGATCACGTGCGCGAGCCGACCGTCGCGCTGGCCGAGCGCCTACAGCTCGAGGCGGTGCGCTACCAGGGCAACTGGTTCCCTCACCGCTTGCGAGCCGCGGCAGAAGACTCGATCTTCTTCGTCGGCGACTCCGCCGGCCACTGCTTTCCGCTCTCAGGCGAGGGCATTCGCACCGCGTTCTACTTCGGCATCGCCTGCGGCCGGGAGCTCAGAGGGGTGCTCGAGCAACGGCGTTCGCGAACCGAGGCTGCAGAGCGCTATGCCGCGTTCAGCGCGCGACACGCGCGCGCGTTCTCCATCGCCGGGCACCTGCAGCGTGTCGTTCCGGCGCTGCCCCCCCGTCTCCTGCTCTCCGGGCTTCGGCTGCTAGGGCGCCAGCGGCTCGTTGATCGCAGCTTCGGGTGGTACCTCGACCAAGCCCACCCTTCGTTCGCCGCGCCACGAATCACTTCACCCAACGGACAAGCTAGGCCACCATCCATGCAGTCGCCGCGACAGATCCACGCCACCTGGGCGAGGAGATCAGCGATCAATGACCCACTCTCAGCCGAGCGCGACCAGCGACGGTGAATCCTTCGATCGGCTACATCCCCACGAACGGCGTGCGCACTTTTCAGCGTTGCCCAGGCATGCGCCGGCCCAATGCGAGCTGGGCGCGGAGATAGCGAAGCGCGCGGAATCGGGCTCCCGGTCCGCGGAAGCGCGCGAGTTCTCGGCCGTCGGTCAGGCACACCGCCCACCCACCAACTATCGGGGTCAGGATGATTGCGAGCGTATTCGTCACTACGCTCAATCTTCAACCTCATCCTCAAGAAAGTCCTCATGGTTATCGAAGAAAACCATGAGATCGGAGAGAGCGCAGTGAGTGCGATTGTGCGAGGCTTCGCATATGCCGAGCGATGAGCAGATCGAAAGCCAGATCGAGGCGCTCGAGTCAGAGCGCGAGCGCTTGCGCCAGAGGGAAGGGAGCGCGGATCCAACCCTTGAGCAGGACGCTACGCACTTGGAGGAGATCCGGGTCGATTTGGACCGACTCTGGGATCTCCTGCGTCAGCGGCGAGCGCTCCGGGACGCCGGCCAGGATCCCGACTTAGCGACGGAGCGCTCGGCCCAAATTGTTGAGCGGTACTGGCAATAGCAGCGCGCTGCTCCGGAGCCGGCCGGGGGTATCTGTGGGTGAGGGAGCGTATTTGCTTGTCGCAAACACGTAGCACCGGGGTGCTACGCTTGCCGTCGTGGCACGGGAGATCTCAGTGCGCGAGCTCCGTAACCACACTGCGGACGTCGTAGCTGCCGTACGGGCCGGCGAGCGGCTGTCGCTCACGGTTAACCGCACGCCGGTCGCTGACATCGTGCCGCACCAGGCGTCCCGAAATCCATGGGTCCCCTCGCGTTCGCTGCGCGAACTCGTCACCCACACGGGCGCGGATCCCCGATTGCTCGGCGACCTGGCCGACGTTCGGGGCGACATGATTGACGACGAGTGAGCCGTGCGATCGCCGACGCCTCGGTGTTCATCGCCCGCGAGGCAGGCCGACCGCTCGGCGAGCTTCCAGATGAGATCGCCGTCTCGGTGATCACCGCAGCCGAGCTTGAGCTGGGAGTACTGCGCGCAGCTGAACCGGCCGTCCGGGCCACTCGTCTCGCAACACTTGCGCGCGTGCGGGCCACGTACTCAATGCTCCCGATCGACGACGCGACTGCATCCTGCTACGCCCGGATCGCCGACGAGCAGCTGCGCGCTGGGCGCAAGCCCCGACGCCACGACACTTGGATCGCGGCGACCGCCCTACGTCATGGCGCCGCCGTCGTCACCCAAGACGTCGACTTCACTGCGTTCACCGCCGTGGAGATCATCCGCGTCTGACTGCCCGCCCTCCCGCTGAATCGGTGATGGCGGATCTTGCCGGCCTCCGACGGGGGATTTGCGTTTCGGAGGGCTTCGCCCTTTCGGGGAGGGCACTGGTTGGCGTTGACGGAGCGGCGAGGATCGGCGTAGGCTCGCTACAACGAAACAATGGAGGTGGCCAGACATGTCCAGCGATATCACGACCGGCGCCCACGACGCTGCCCCGGCGACCACGGGTCCGAGCGACCTCTCCGAAGCCTCACGCCGACTGCTCGAGCAGAGCTTCAACGAGGGCAACTTTGAGCTGATCGACCAGCTTGTCGCGCCGGACGCGATCAACCACGACCCCGCCACTCCGGCTCAGATGCGTGCCCTCCGCGGGCCCGAGGTGCTAAAGCGCACCGTGAGCATGTATCGCGCGGCGTTCCCCGACGTGCGGATCACCGTCGATGACGTCATCGCAGCCCACGACAAGGTCGTGCTGCGGTGGCGCAGTGAGGGAACCCACCACGGCGAGCTCGCGGGCCTTGCGCCGACCGGCGTCCGTGGGTCAGTCACCGGTATCAGCATCGACCGGTGGAAGGACGGCAAGGTGGTCGAGGCCTGGGCCGAATGGGACAACCTCGGTCTCGCCCGACAACTCGGCGCCGCCCCACCGGAAGGTAGTGTCGGCGAGAAGGTCGGAATGGGTCTGCAGCGCCTGATGGCTCGCTGGATGCGCAAGAAGAACCAGGGTTAGATCAGCGACCCGTCGCAGCTGGGACAGGCGCTGCGATTGGTGGCCACAACGGTGAGCGCATCGTGACCACGGAAAGCCCGGAACCCTCGGGCATGTCGCGCGGCAGTCCGGTCCTCTCCGTGAACGGCCTGAGCAAGCGCTTCGGTGATCGCGTTGCGTTCGACGACGTTTCGTTTGAGATCCCGTATGGCGAGGTTTTTGGTTTTCTCGGGCCGAACGGCGCCGGGAAGACGACCACCGTACGGACACTGGGGACGCTGATCGCTCCGACCTCCGGGTCGGCGACGGTGGCCGGGATCCCGCTCGCGCCTGAGAATGGCGTCGAGATCCGCCGGCGGATCGCGATCATGACGGAGACGCCGGGCCTGTATGAGCGGCTGAGCGTGGCTGAGAACCTCGAATGTTTCGCTGATCTGTACGAGGTGCCCGATCCGACGGCTCGCATCGACCGTGCGCTCCAAGCGGTCAGCATGACCGAGCGGGCAAACGACCCTTGTGGCACTCTGTCCAAGGGTCTGCGCCAGCGGGTCGCGCTAGCGCGGGCGTTGCTGAGTGACCCGGAGGTGCTGTTCCTCGACGAGCCGACGGCTGGCCTTGATCCGGTCGCCAGCCGAGACGTCCACGAGTTGATCGCCCGGCTCGGTCGTAGTGGCGTGACAATCTTCCTGACGACCCATCGCCTCGAGGAGGCCGAGCGTCTGTGCGACCGCGTCGCGATCCTCAACACGACCTTGCGAACGATCGGTCGACCCGACGAACTTCGCGACAGGCTATTCGCGAAGGCACTGACGGTCAGGACGCTCGCTCCGCTTGGAGATCCGGGGGGTGTCTTCGCCGGGCTTCCGGCCGTTGAGAGCTGGCGCCTGGATGGCGACGGTGCATACGTGGTTGCCGTCTCGGACGCCGATGTCGCCGCGCCGGCGATCACCCGCGCCCTGGTGGCTGCGGGTGCCGACGTGAAGACGATCGGGGAGTCCTATCACTCGCTCGAGGACGTCTACCTCGAACTGATCGACGAGGACACGGAAGTGGGGCGGCGATGAGCCTCAGCCGGCGTCGCGTCCGCGCCATTGCCCGTAAGGAGCTGCGCGAGTATCGGCGCAACCGCTCAATCGTCGTCGGGATGGCGATCTTCCCGCTGATCTTCCTCGTCCAGCCGTTGGTGTCGGTGTTCGTGGCCTCAGCGTCTGCATCGGCCCAGCTGCGCCACCACCATGAGCTGGTGTACATGTTGGCAATTCCGGCGCTGGTGCCGGCCACGTTGGCCGCCTACGCCGTAGTCGGCGAGCGCCAGCAAGGCACTCTCGAGCCGGTGCTCAGCACGCCGATTCGTCGCCAGGAGCTGCTGCTGGCCAAGGCGCTCGCGGTGCTCGTCCCGTCGATCGCGATCGCCTACGCAGTCTTCGCCGTCTTTGTTGCGCTCGTGGTCCTGTTCGCCGCCTCGGGCGTGGCGTCGGCGCTGATCCGAGCCCCGGACGTCCTCGCCCAGGTGATCTTCACGCCGCTGATCGCGGGGTGGTCGATCTGGCTGGGTCTCGCTATCTCCACCCGAGCAAGCGAGGTGCGTGTCGCGCAGCAGCTGGTGATGCTCGCGAGCCTTCCGACGATCGCGGTGACAACACTGATCGCGATCACCGTCATCCGCCCGACGCCCGGCCTCGTGTTCGGCCTCGGGGCCGCGTTGCTGGCCGGCAACAGACTCGGCTGGCGACTCGTGTCCGCGATGTTCGACCGCGAACGGCTCATTGCCGGCAAGAAGTGACGAGGTGTACGTCTCGGCGCCGGAAATGTCGACGGCCACGTACGGCTCGTCTCCTACACCCATACACCGGAGCCCCGGGGCGATCTCGATGGCCACCAGCTGCGTGATCTTTGGGACCCCAGGCCGTCCCTATGATCCGAGGCGGTGACCGAGCCGCCCGCCCCACGCCATCCGCTCCCGCCGTACGAGGAGGCCACCGCTCGCGAGAAGGTCCAGGCAGCCGAGGATGCGTGGAATACCCGGGACCCGGTTCGGGTGGCGGTCGCCTATACGCCGGATTCGGAGTGGCGCAACCGGTCTGAGTTCTTTGCCGGCCACGACGAGATCTTGGCGTTCCTGACCCGCAAGTGGCAGACCGAGCTGGATTACGCGTTGCGCAAATCGCTGTGGGCGTACTCCGGTAGTCGGATCGCGGTGCGTTTCCAGTACGAGTGGCACGACGGCGGCGGCCAATGGTGGCGCAGCTACGGCAACGAGAACTGGGACTTCGACGACGCCGGTTACATGCGACGGCGCGAGGCGAGCATCAACGACCTGGCGATCACGGAATCTGAGCGGCGCATCTTCGGGCCGCGTTCCGAGTCAGACCGCGAGCTCATCATCCCGGTGCGCTAGCGGGCGCGTTCGCCGTCCGGGCCACCGCGCTCTGCGAGATGGTAGGCCGTTGTCTCACTTCGGCACGGCGACACTGTGGTGGTGCTCCGAAGATCCGGCACGCCGCCACGGGATCGTTCGAGAGTCTCCTCGCCGATCGGAGCAGCAGTGAGTCCGGAACATCCGAGTGGTTCGAGCAGGACCGACGTAGCGGTAGGCGAATACGACGGCAGTGGCAAACTCGCTCCCCGACGGGCTGAGCCTCGAGCGCAATCGGGATCTGCGTGGGCGATCAGGACACGGGTGGTACCGTCGCGCTCTGCTCTGTGTCGTGGCCGTGCTGCCGGTGCTGGCGCTTCTGAACGTCTTCGGTCAGCGTCCAACCACGACCTCGGCTCACACGTTTGCCGCCCGTCTGGAGGTCACCGCGCCGGCGCGTCTGCGCAGTGGCCTGATCTTCCAGGTCCGCGTCGAGGTGACCGCGCTTCGCGACATCGCGATGCCCCAGCTCGTCTTTGCCCCTGGCTGGTGGGAATCGATGAGCGTGAACTCCCTGGAGCCGAATCCGAGTAACGAAAGCACGCAGAACGGCAGCGTCGTCCTTTCCTACAACAAGCTCGCGGCCGGACACAGCCTGATCGTGTGGTTGTACTTCCAAGTCAATCCCACGAACGTTGGCAAACGTCGGGAGGATGTCGAGCTCGACGACGGCTCTACCCCGATCGCTCGCGTGCACCGATCCCTGACCATCTTTCCCTAAGCCATGGACCTGGTCCTCCGCGCCACAGTCGTCTTTTTCTTCATCTTCCTGGTCACCCGGATCGCGGGCAGGCGGGAGCTCAGCTCGCTCGAGCCTTTCGATGTGATCCTGCTGGTCGTGCTCGGCGACCTCGTGCAGCAGGGAATCACGCAGAGCGACGAGTCGGTTACCGGGACCTTGATCGTCATCTCCACCGTCACGTTGCTGTCAGTTGCTGTCAGCTGGATATCGTTTCGCTCGGCAAAGGTGCGATTGGTCACCGAGGGTGAGCCAATCGTGCTCGTGGAGGACGGGCAGATCATCGAGCGCAACCTGCGCCGCGAGCGCCTGAGCCGAGGTGACGTCGAAGAGGCGGCCCGGAGGCAGCAGGTTGCCTCACTCGGCGATGTCCGCTGGGCGATCCTCGAGAAGGAAGGCTCGATCAGCTTTATAACGAAGTCCTGATCAACCGCCCGGACTGCTTGGCCAGCGAACGCCGAGCTGGGCACACGCGTAGCAACCGAAGCCTGGTCGCCGTACCTTGCGTTCTCGCGGTGATCGCAGCACTGGCTCGATATTGCCCGACCTTGAAGCCGACGCTGCGCTCGCAGACGGTTACGATTGCCGCGCTTTGACCGGTATCTCGGGCGCATCGGCACGTGCTGAGCCGCATAGCGGAGCGGCCACCCTAGACGCGCGGTCCGGCCGGTGGCCTTCCAGCGGTGCCACCTCGGCGGCCACCGTAGTCGTGCTGCTCGCGACAGGGCTCGCCTTGGCGCTCAGGCTCTACCAGCTGACCCGCCCCGGATACCTGCTCGGCGTGACGGAGTACGACGACGCGGTCGACCTGGGGGTTGCGATCAGGCTCGTTCACGGAGTCCTTCCGTACCGCGATTTTGTGCTGGTCCAACCACCCGGAATCGCGTTGCTGATGGCCCCGATCGCCCTGCTCGCGAAGATCACGGGGATGTCCAGCGGAATTGCGGTGGCGCGCATCCTGACCGCGTGTGCGGGTGCTGCGAGTGTCACGCTCGCGGGTCTGCTCGTACGTCACCGAGGCGTGCTGGTCACGACCGCCACGTGTGGCCTGCTCGCGGTGTATCCGGCCAGTCTCGAGGCGGCCCACACCATCCTGCTCGAGCCGTGGACCGTGCTCTTCTGCCTGATCGGGGCACTGGCGATCTTCGACGGAGACCAGCTCACGCCGAGTACCAAGCGCCTCGCCTGGGGCGGAGTGGCGTTTGGTTTCGCGGGTGCGGTCAAGGTCTGGGCGGTTCTGCCAGTCCTCGTGGTATTGGTCATCTCGTGGCCGCGACTGTCGCGAAGGCGATGGCTTGCGTACCCCGCTGGCGTCGCCCTCGGGTTCGGGGTGCCAGTGCTCCCGTTCCTTGCGATCGCTCCGAGCGCTTTCTTCCACAGCGTGGTCACCGTGCAGCTGTCCCGCGTCGACCTGGGCCGCGTGCGCGAGTGGCTCCGGCTGGTCAGTCTCACCGGGCTGAGCGATGTGCGATCGCTCACGCGTGTCGCCGCGCTTGGGGCGGCAGCCGCAATCGCTGGCTTCGTGGTGCTGTGTCTCCTCGGCGCCTGGCGTCGGACCGGGCGTTCGCCGCCGGATCTCGAGCGCTTCGCGATCGGCGCCGCCGCGGTGATTCTCGCCGCCTTCCTCTGGCCAACCGACTACTCCCCTCACTATTCGGCCTTCTTCGCGCCGTTTCTGGCCATGTCCATCGCTCTGCCAGCCGGGCGGATGCTCGCGGGCCAGCAGCCCTCCGAATCACGAGCGCGGTCGGGGCGCTCAGGTGCCACGCCTCTTGCCGGGTCGCTCACCGTCCTGGCCGTGATCGCGTTGTCGGGCATGGCGTTCATCGAAGGCCGTCATCTGGCCAAGCTCGCAGCTGGCAATCCAGCCGCGGCGGCTCAGCGTCAAATTCCCGCAGGCGCGTGCGTCGTTACGGACCTCACCGCGCTCACGCTCGTGTCCGACCGATTCACGTCCAGCGTTCCTGGCTGCTCGCCGATGATCGATCCGATAGGGACCGACTACGACCTGTCGGACGGACGAAACGGGGTCAGCGGAGCAGGGCACGTTCCCGCTGTGCAGAGGTTCTGGGCGAATGCCTTCAGGCACGCCCAGTACGTTTGGCTCACCTGTACTCCGGCGGCCTCACCCCGGTGTCAGACGACCAACCGCCGGATCCCGTGGACGCCCGCGTTGCTCGCCTACTTCAAGAGCCATTTCAAAGCCATTCACCACGGCGGGATATTCACGCGCGATAGGGCCTGAGGGTGAGAAGCAGAGGCGGTGTGCGTGGAAGCCAACGTCATGCGGGCGCCGCTTGGCGGAGCTTCCCGCCATCGGCTACGTCGAGCCGATGTGGCCGCTGCGGCGGAACCACAGGAAGATTCCGGCAGCCGAGATCGTTAGGCTGCCGAGGCCGAATACGGCGAATACCCAGAACGAGGTGATGTGGCCGGTTAGCCAGGCGAAGTTCATCCCGAAGAAGCCGGTGATGAACGACAGCGGCAGGAAGATCGTCGCCACGAGCGTTAGCTGCTTCATCGTCTCGTTCTGGCGGACGCTGATCTGGTTCTGCTGATTGGAGATCACGGCCATATTCGCCTGTAGGACCGTGCCAAGCACGTCGCGTAGCGCGACGACCTCCTCGTTGACGAGCGTGAGGTGATCGTTGACGTCGCGGAAAAACTGGGAAAGCTCGTTGCTCACCTCAAGGTAGACGCCCCGCGCGAGCGCCTCCAGCGGTCCGAGCAGAGGATGCACTGCGCGATAGAAGTCCGTCGCTTCCCGGCGCAGGAGATAGATCCGCTCGGTCGGCGCCGCCGCGCCGCTAAAGACAGTGGCCTCGACCTCCTCCACATCGCGCTCGAGCCCCTCGATCACCGGGGCATAGCCGTCGACGACCGTATCGAGGATCGCCCATAGGACCGACCCCGTCCCCTCCTTGAGCAGTTCAGGGCGCCCCTCCAACCGTAACCGCGCATCGTGCAGATCGCTGGCAACTCCCTGCCGCACCGTGATGACAAAGCGGCTCGAGATGAAGACCGAGACCTCTCCAGTCTCGACCTCCTCACGGTCATCGACGTAGCGCGCGGTACGAAGAACGGCAAAGGAGACGCCGCGGTCCTCGTAGCGCTCAATCTTGGGGCGCAGATGAAAACTCCGGGCGTCCTCGACCGCAAGATCGTGCAGGCCAAAACGCTGCTGCACCTCACTGAGCTCTGCTTCGTCCGGCTCGAATAGCCCCAGCCAGACGAAGCCCTCGTCCTCTAGATAGATGTCCGCAGCGCGATCCAGCTCCATTGGCCCCTCGTGCTGGCGGCGCCCATCGCGGTAATGGGCACAATCGACGATCACGGTCTTCTCCTGGTTCGTTTGGCGGTTGGAACACGGTCAATTCTCCCGCGCGTTCGGCAGACCCGAAGCCGTTGTCCGCCAGCAACTCGTGACATTCGAAGGTGAAGTCATTGTCTTCGGCGACGACTACCGGCCCCTTATCAACGAATGCTGGCAGAACCTGAAGAATGAGATCTCGAGAATTCGCCCGACGCCGCTACCGGTGCCGCGCACGGAGACCCGCTCCTCCGCGATCAAGTCGAAGTGACACAGGTCCTGCTCGAGATGCAACGGAACAGGGAGATTGCGGCAATCCCCGGCATCCAAGACCTAGTGCGCGGTCAAGCGCGGGACGCCTTCGCGAACTCCGCGGCCGCTCCGGTGCTGTGGCGCGTACTCCGGAGCTCGTTGCCTGCTGGCGCGGCCGGTCTCCAGCGGGTTCAGAGTTCGGGGTCCGGGCTGGCCTTGAGGCCGACTGGTTCAACCCGCCGTTTCGTAGCGCGCTCACCGGCATTGTCCGGCGTCTTCAGATTGTCGCCGCGCCCATGACCCAGGATGGAACCCGGACCCAGCCGGTGGTGACTCGTCAGGAGTGGCATCTCAGCGAGCTGCGCGAGTCTCCGTTGTCACTTCGCCGGGCAGAACACGAGATGCCCGAGGTGATAGGGCTCCTGGTCGGACTCGAAGTGGCTGCTAGCGAGGTCCGCGCCTTCAGTGCCGGAGGCTAACGAATCAGCAGGATCACGCCTTCGGCTCGAGCGAATTCGAGGCAGCGCCGGCGTCCGCTCAGCCCGAGAGCCGAAAACACGAGTTCGCCATCGACGCCGACCAGCGACCATCCGTCGCCACTCGGCAGCAGCCGGAGTCGCGGCGCGTCGCCACCAACAGCACCTACCGATTTAGGAGCAAGCCTGCGAGGCCTTGCTCGCGTGTTCATGAGGGATGAAGAAGTCATGGATACAGCCTTGCCCGCGTCTGTAAGACATCCGCTAGATAGATCGCTCAGTTCGGTAAGAACCTGAGCCGGCAGCGGCTCAGACGTAAATCTCACGCGGCTCTTGCAGCTCCCTCACACACCTCGGGCACGATCTGGCTCGTCCACTCAAACAACATGAAGGAGAGACATGAGGAACATCAGATCCATGCTCGTAACTGGTGCCGCCGTCGGCGCGGCCGCGATTGGCGGCGGGGCGATCGCCAGCGCTGCCACGTCCTCGACGGCTTCGTCGTCAAGCTCCACTGGTGCCGCCGCGCAGGCCCGACCGGCCTTCAACGGCCCGGCGCACGGCACCGCCGCGCACGAGAATGCTGAGAAGGCCGTAACGGGGGCGGCTGCCGCCAAGGCGCAAGCGGCCGCGGTGAAGGCCGCCGGCAGCGGGACCGCGGGTGAGGTCACGTCGGATATGACGGGCCGCGGCTTCGAGACAACCGTCACGAAATCCGACGGCAGCAAAGTCGAGGTTCACCTGGACAGCTCGGACAACGCCTTCCAGGGTCCTGGCGGCGACCACGGCGGATTCGGAGGCTAGACACCACGTCGTGACGAGGGCCGGCGCGGTCGCCCCGCCCTCGTCACACAAGCGATCGCGTCGCGGACGCCCGCGTGGTCTTCCACGAGTAGGACCCGCCCCCCGGTCGTGGCAGTCTGAGCTGGGTGAAGCGCGTGTGCACGATCGGCGTTTATGAGTGGGATCTCGAGGCGTTCCTGGAGGCGCTTCGTGCCGGCGACGTCCGGCTCTTGTTGGATATCCGTCAGCGCCGTGGGCTCAGGGGACGCGAGTACGCGTGGGCGAACGCAGTGCGGCTTCAGCGGGCACTTGCTGATGCGAAGATCGCCTACCGCCACCATCGGGAGCTCGCGCCGACCTCGGAGCTTCGTCGGCTCCAATATGCAGAGGACGCTCGTCGCGGTGTCGGAAAGCGTTCGCGAGTGGAGCTTGCGTCGGCATACCGGGAGGGGTACACACGGGAGATCCTCGACCGTGTGGATCTTGGCGCGATCGTGGCTGAGCTTCCGCCAGGCGGCGCCGGCGCGCTGTTCTGCGTTGAGGCTGACCCGGAAGCGTGCCATCGCTCGGTCATTGCCGAGCGTCTCGAAAGCGAGCACGCCGCCGATGTGACTCACCTCAGGCCGCAGCGTCGCCGCCCAACGGGGTAACGGCTCCTGACGATCTCGTCGTAGGTCCGCGGCCGAGGTTGGCGCCATCGCTCGCGGCCGTACCCTTGGCGGTAGGGATGTCGCGTTGGTTCAAAGGTCGCGTCGCCAAGGAGCCGGCGGTCTCGGTTGGTGATCCGCGGCTCGAGGGCTGGGAGACGGTCAGCACGTTCGGGGACGTGAAGACGGCCGTGGCCTGGCGCGACCAGATCCGAGCGATGGGCCTCGATGCCAGTTGCATCGCGGATCACCCGCCGGACCGCTTCGGCCGGGGAGACATCTACCTCGTCGTTCCGCCGGCCCAGTGGTCACGGGCCAGCGAGATCGTCGAAGACCTCATCGACTAGAGCGGGGCACAGCTCCCGGTGACTGTGGACTGCAGATCGACGGGACCTCCTTCAGCGAGGCCATTGTGATCCGCGTCCTGCTCGGGGACCCCAAGCGGAGATCGAGAAGCCCAGCGGTGGCGCTACTCCTGCGGATGTACAAGAAGTTCGTCCGCCCGGCCGACGACGCGCAGCGCTCAGACACGTAGCTTCCCAGCATGACCTCAATCACTCGCGTTGCTCTCCGCCATCGCAGGCTCGTAGCGATCACCTGGATTCTTCTCACCGTTGCGGGTGTTCTGACTCTTTCCTCTACCACGGGCAAGTTCACCCATTCGTTCGCCACCCCGGGCACGCCGGGCTACGAAGCCAACCACGCAATCCAGCAGCGCTTCGGGATCGATGGCAACGAGCAGCCGACGATCGCGGTACTGCGGCTGCCGCCGGGCGAGACGATGGGCAGCGCGGCTGGCCGCGCCGCCGCCGCGCAGACGTTTGCCGCGGCGCCGCGAGCGGGGCACCTGGCGCTAGCCGACTATGCCAATACGGGCAACCCGAAACTGGTCTCCCCCGACGGGCGCACGACTTGGGCGCTGATCAACATGCCCAACCCGGACATCCCGATCGGCCAGGGCGTGATCGATCGGATCCCGCTGGTTCTGCGCGCTGCCGCGCCGGCCGGGGCGACGGTCAGCATCACGGGGTTCGAGCAGTTGCAGTCCACGGTCGGGGGAGGGGGCGGTGGCCCCAGCGCGCTTGTGGAGACGCTGATCGGCGGCCTGGGCGCGTTGGTCATCCTTACCTTCGTGTTTGGATCGGCACTGGCGATCGTGCCGCTGCTAATGGCGCTTCCAGCGATCCTGACCAGCTTCCTGCTGGTCGGCGGAGTTCAGCAGTTCACCACCGTCAGCTTCCTCGTCGAGTATCTGGTGGCCCTGATCGGCCTTGGCGTCGCGATCGACTACTCGTTACTCGTGGTGACGCGCTGGCGCGAGGAGCGCGAGCGTGGGCTCGAGAACGAGGAAGCGGTCCTCGCCGCGGGCGCCACGGCCGGACACGCCGTCGTGCTGAGTGGACTGACCGTCGCCGTCGGGCTGCTATCGCTGTTCGTGCTGCCCGTGCCGTTCCTACGCAGCATCGGATATGGGGGGATGCTGATCCCGCTAGTGGCGTTGTCAGCGGCAATTACCCTGCTCCCCGTGACCCTCGCCGCCTGGGGCCCGGCACTTGACCGCCACCGCGTTCGGCACACCTCGACGACGTTCAGCCGCGGCTGGGAGCGCTGGGGACGGGTGGTTGTTCGCCGCCGCTGGGTCGCAGGGGCCGCGGGACTCGCCGCGATCCTCGCGCTTGCGGTTCCGGCGGTGTCGATGAACAACGGACAGCCCAGCACCGCCGCGTTCCCGGCGAACACACCGGCCGCTAGGGCGCTTCAGAGCCTCAATCATCAGGGAGTGCCGAGCGCAGTGGTCTTCCCGGTCCAAATCCTCACTCATGGTGGCGCCGCGGGCGCCACGCGAATCGCCCAGATCGCGGATCAGACGACCGGCGTGTACACCGCATTGGCGCCCACCTCGGCCAGCTTCCGCCAGAGCGGTGACGCCCTCGTCAGCGTGATCCCGCGCCAGCAGGGCAGCACCCCAGCGGGACGCGCACTAATCGACACGCTCCGCTCCCGCCTGACATCCGTGCCGGGCGGCGCCCAGGTCGGCGGCAACACCGCCCAGAGTAAGGACTTCGTCACCGCGGTGTACGGCAACTTCCCGCTGATGCTCAGCCTGATCGCGCTCGTCACTTTCCTGCTGCTCGCCCGCGCGTTCCGGTCGGTTGTGCTGGCCGCCAAAGCGGTGGTCCTGAATGTGATCTCCCTCGGCGCCTCCTATGGGTTCATGGTCCTGTTCTGGCAGCAGGGCCACGGCTCCAAGCTCATCTATGGCGTCCCGGCGACAGGCTCGATTCAGGTCTTCATCCCGATCCTCGTATTCGCGTTCCTGTTCGGACTCTCGATGGACTACGAGGTGTTCTTGCTCGCCCGGATGCGCGAGGAGTATGACCGCACCCGGACGACGGAGGCGGCGATCGTCGCCGCGCTCTCGCGCACCGGCCGGCTCGTCACATCGGCCGCGCTGATCCTGGCAGTCTCGTTCCTGTCTCTGAGCACGAATCCCGATCTGCCGGTCCGTGTGATCGCCACCGGGCTCGCGCTCGGCATCCTGCTGGACGCGTTCATCGTTCGCACCCTGCTCGTGCCCGCGCTCGTGTCGATCATGGGACCCTGGAACTGGTGGATGCCCAAGCGCGTTGCACGACTCCTGCGCATCTCGGACAAACCCCTGGCGTATGAGCCAGCCGGGGCATCGCAACGAGCGGGCTGAGAACAGCGCGAGGCATGGGTACTCTCGTGGGACTAGCGGTAATGCGTCCACCCGGTCGATGATGCCGGCCGGCCGGATCGCCAGGGTCTGATCGATGCGGTTCTCTTCGTCGCGGAGCTGGGACATCGCGCTCGCCGCGGTGGGCGCTGCAGCGCTGCTGGTAGAGGGGATCGCGCGTGCCAAGGCCGGTGTGTGGCCCGGTGCCTACGCTCTGTCGTTCGTGGCAGCGGCGCCAATTGCCTGGCGAGGGGCGGCACCGCTGACTGCGCTACTCGCCGTCGAGGCTGGTCTGATCGCCTGCGTGTTCGCGCTCCACGCGACCTGGTCGGCGACCGGCATCGTGGTCGTGATGATTTTCACGGTCGCGCTCGATGGTGACCGGATCCGCTCTGTCGCGGTCGGGGCCGCGACCGCGATCGCGGTCATCGTAGTGTCGCTCCTGATCGACGGGACACTCGACTTCGGCGATCTCGCGGTGCGGGTCGCGGTGCTCTTCCTGGCGGTGGCGGTCGGGGACACGCTCCGCACGCGTCGAGCGTTGCGCGCCGCCGCGCTCGAGCGCAAGGCGCGCGAGGCGCACGAACGTGAGGAAGACGGCCGACGCAGAGTCGCCAGCGAGCGTCTGCGGATCGCCCGAGAGCTGCACGACACGTTGGCGCACGCGCTGGTGGCTATCAACGTCCGTGCTGGCGTCGCCGAGCACCTGGGCAGCTCACAAGACCCCTCGGCCGCGCTGCGAGACATCAAAGCCGTGTCGGCGGGCGCACTCGGCGATCTACGAACCACGCTGACGCTGCTGCGCGAACACCACGACGCGGCACCCACCGGGCCGACTCCTGACCTTACGGCGGTACCGAACCTGGCTGATCACGCTCGCTCTGCCGGCCTGCAGGCGGACGTCGACATCGACGTCAACGGCGCCGCGATTCCCTCCGCGGTCGGACAGGCCTCATACCGAATCGTTCAGGAAGCGCTGACGAATGTGTTGCGCCACGCCAACGCGTCGAGCGCGCAGGTGCGCGTCAGAGCGACGCCCCATGCGCTCGAAATTGAAGTCGTCGACGACGGCCGCAGCGATACCGTGAACGGAGAGGCAGGCCACGGCCTGCGCGGGATGGCTGAACGGGCAACGGCGCTCGGTGGCCACGTGCAGACCGGCCGCCGCCGCGAAGGAGGCTGGCGGGTACACGCGGTGCTGCCACTGTCCGGCGCAAGCTCCCCATGACGCTTATCCGCGTCGTACTAGCCGAGGACCAACCGATGGTCAGGTCCGGCTTCCGCGCGCTGCTCGACTCCGAGCCGGACATTGAAGTCGCCGGCGAGGCCGCAACCGGGGTCGAGGCGCTGGAGCAGGTACGCTCGCTGCGCCCCGAGATCGTCGTGATGGACATCCGCATGCCCGAGATGGATGGGCTCGAGGCCACTCGTCGCATCACGGCAGACCACGCGCTGGACCACACCCGCGTCCTCGTCCTGACGACCTTCGAGCTCGACGAGTATGTGTTCGCTGGCCTGCATGCCGGCGCCAGCGGCTTCCTGCTCAAGGGCGGCGAACCGGCGGACCTGATTCGCGCGATCCGCGTCGTGGCGCGTGGAGACTCGCTCCTCGCCCCGAGCGTCACGCGGCGCCTGATCGAGACCTACGTGTCGCGCCCGCAGCCCCCGCTACAGGCGCTGCCTCCCGGGATCGACGACCTCACAGCCCGCGAGCTCGAGGTCCTCGGTCTGATCGCTACCGGCCTGACCAATGCCGAGATCGCAGAGCAGCTTCACCTGAGCCCACTCACTGCCAAGACCCACGTCTCCAGGATCTTGATGAAGCTCCACGCTCGCGACCGCGTTCAGCTGGTCGTGATGGCCTACCAGACCGGCCTGGTACCAACCGTGACGAGCGATCCGCCAGACTGGCGAGCATGAACGACAAATCCGAGCGTGTCGCCGCGCTGCTTCACGAGGCCGGCGAGACCCACCACCTTGTGTACCGGATCGTCGATGGCGACGATCCCGACTGGGCCTCCTGGTACGCCGACTGGCTGCTGAAGCTATCCGAGCTGCCGCAGATCCTCGGAACGACGCCTGTCCGAAGCGAGCTCGTGTGGCTGCTCGTCTCGCTCGACAAGGAATACACGAAGGCAAGCCCAGACAGTCCGTGGCCTCAGTGGTATGCGGAGCGAATTCTGGAAAGGCTCGGACCAACCGCGCCGTAGCCGCAGCTGACCACGCGGCCGTGGTCGCGACAGCGACTCAGCGGCGCGCGTTTAGCTCAGGCGGTATCACGGGCAAGAGGTTCGGCGAGGCTTGAAACTCGCTTTGACACGCAGGCGTCGAGGTTCGGTTGCGGTAGCGACGATCGCGTCGTTGGCCCTGGCCATGACTGCAGCGCCAGCGCTCACCGCAAGCCAGAAGGCGGCGAAGCTGCCGTTGGTTCTCCGCATTCCCATGGTTCGGGTGAAGGGCACCCGAGTCGTTGCCAAAGCGACCATTGCCAACTCGACGCGTCTCGCGATTCGCTCGACGGTCGGATATCTGAGCGTGCGCCGGCGAGCGGGGGGTGACCTGACCGCGGTTGCGGGCTTCTCTGTGCCCCGGATGGCGGGGCTGGCCTCGAGCCCGATTCACATTGCGGCGACGGTGAATCCGAGAGCGTTGCTGTTGCCCCCGGGCGGCTACGCGCTGTTGATATGCCTCGACGTCGGCAGCCAGATCCAGACCTTCACGGCCAGCCAGAACTGTGTGCATGTGGGGACGATCTCGATTGCGAGCACTGGAACGCCCTCCGGCAGCCTGCATGCACCGGGCACGCTAATCAGCAGCGGACCGCCCGGCGTCGACACCAGCTCCTCCGCGGTGCTGCGGTTTGCCTCGACGGTTTCGGAAAGCCGCTTTCAGTGCCGTCTCGACGGAGGTCCATGGGTGGTGTGCCGCAGCCCTATTCGGTACACCGGACTGGTCGATGGCGCGCATCAGTTCGCCGCTCGCGCAATCAACCGCAAAGGTGCGCCGGATCGAACGCCGGCGCACGTATCCTGGGTCACGGCGATGCTCGCGGCCACGCCGTACATGGGATGGAACACGTACTACGGAGTCGGCGGAACCTTCGACGAGAACGCGATCCTCTCGGTCGCGAACGCGCTAGTCGACCAGGGTCTGGCGAAAGCGGGCTACCGGATCGTGTGGCTTGACTTCGGTTGGGCGAGCGGCAAACGAGACAGCAGAGGAGATCTGATCATCGATCCGCAGCAATGGCCGCATGGTCTCGCCTGGCTGACGGCTTGGCTTCACGGGCACGGTTTGCTGGCCGGGATCTACACGGACGCGGGCGCCAGCGGCTGCTCTCACCAAGGCGTCGGTTCACTGGGCCACTATCAGCAGGACGCGAACGCCTTTGGGGCATGGGGCTTCGACGCCGTCAAGCTCGACTTCTGCGGCGCAGGCCAACAGGGCCTGAGCCCGCAGCAGCAATACACGCAGTTCGCAACGGCGTTGACCAACAACGCCAGCCACAGGCCGATGCTCCTGAACGTCGACAACTTCTGGGTACCCGGCCAGATCGATGGAGTCCGCCCGTCGCTCGCGGACTCCGCGTACTCGAACTATCAGTGGGCGCGGCACATCGCGCAGAGCTGGCGAACCGACACGGACATCGGCTTCACGCGCAATGTCCGATTCGGGAACGTCCTGCGCAATCTCGACCACAACGCCGCGCACCCGCGTGCCGCTGGTCCCGGACACTGGAACGACCCCGACTATCTCGGCCCCGAGCTAGGAATGACCAATGCGGAGGCGCAGGCGCAGCTCTCGATGTGGGCGATCGTGGCCGCACCGCTGATCCTGGGAAGCGATCCCCGGTCGCTGTCCGCGGCTTCGATCGCGATGCTCGAGAATCCACAGGTCATAGCGATCGATCAGGACCCCCTCGGGGTCCAGGGCACGCCCATCCAGCAGCAGGGAGCGGGACAGGTATGGGTCAAGCCACTCGCCGGTGGAGGCCGTGCGGTCGCCTTGCTCAACCGTGGCCCGACCGCGCTGTCGATCGTCACGAGTGCCAGAGCGGTCGGACTACCCCTCGCCCGCGACTACGGGCTGCAGGACCTCTGGATGGCCACAACGCGGACGACGACCGGCGCGATCGGGGCGCTCGTGCCGCCCCACAGCGCCGTGCTCTATCGCGTAGGGGTTGTCTTGCCCTAGGGCTCGCGCTGTAGCTGCAACTCATGTAGCGATACCCACTGCTCGCAATTGAGCTCACGCGGCAGCGTGCGCGGGTGCAGGCCCTGATGCGACATCCAGCGCCGGACAAGCCGTGTGAGTACCCGGCCGCCAGCGCGGATGGCAGTCCGCGGCCCGGGCCGGTGAACGCGACGCGGATCAGGACTTGGTAGGCCGGGCGCTCCTTGGCGGGCACGAGCGGTGTTTCCCGCCTGCGTATCACCAAGATTCCGCCGTCAACAGTTGGTACCGGAGCGAACGCGGCCGCCGGGACCCGCGTAGCGAGCGAAAACTCGAACCACGGCCACCAGCTTGCCGTGAACATCGTCGTGCCGCCGATCCCGGCCCGTTTCCGGGCGACCTCCCACTGCAGCAACAGAATCGCGGTGTGCCAGTGTGCCCGCGCGACGGTTCGCCGAAGAAGCGCCGTCGTAAGCGAGAACGGCACATTCGAGACAATGTGGGGGCGTGCCGAAGAATCGCTGCTATCTGAGCGGCGAACCGGCGGTCGATCAGCCAGTTTTGACCGAGCTCGTGACGTCCGCCGATCGCCGGCGGGGTGGTGAGGAAACGATTGCGATTGGAACATCGAGGCATGTTGCTCCTGTGGGCCGGGATCGCCGGAGGCCACAGGGGCAAAGAGGGCACGAGTGACCGCCGGAGGGACTTGGACCGGCGGTTCGCGCACGACGGCGACCTCGCAGGAGGTCGGCGAAACGTCTCGGCTTACCGAGAGCGGAGTGGCGCCGCCGTCAGGCGGGGCGAACGCGAACCTGGAGGAACGTCACGAGGAGAATCTTAGAGCGCTCACGGTGACCACTGCTCGGGGCGCCGGATGGGTTCGCCGTAGCGGGTGTCGCGTCAGGTGAAACCACCTGGCGCGCGAAGCGCGCGCCCGAGTACTCCGACCCCTCCATCGAACGAGACCCCGGGGTACACGAAGTCACGGGTGACTTCGAGGAAGCCGACCTTGGCGTGGAGGGCCAAGGACGCCTCGTTGCGCGCGTTTGTGAAATACCAGGCCTCGGAGGCGCGCTCGGATGCCCATGCCAAGCAAGCTCGGGTGAGTGCTTCGCCTATTCCTCGACGCCGCCACACTGAGGCGACGAGCAGTCCTCCCATGTAGTACCCCTCGGGTGCCACGTTGGGCGGTGCCTGCGGCGGATGTGTGAAGCGGCCAGTTCGACCGTAACCGACGAGCTCCCCGTCAGCTATCGCCACCACCAGGTGGCTTTCGTCCTCTGCCAAGTCGGTCTCGAACCGCCGGCGCAATCTGGCCGGATCGCGACCGTGCGCGGCGACCAGGGCGACCACGGCCTCGAGATCGGGCGTATTCGCCGCTCGCACTTCGATCGCTGATTTGCCGGAGGAATGTGCGGTCATTTCGCCGCTGGGGGCAGGTGCGTTCTAATGGGGACGGTTCCGCGGAACCGCCCTTCGGCGTGCCGGGGCAGTGAGCGTTCCGTGGTCGTGAAATATCCGCCGGATGGTGGATGCCGCCGAAGCGCGTCAGACGGCCAGGCTCGCGAGGAGCTGGCGCGCGGTCGAGTTGAATCTCGCGAGATCGTCGTAGGGACGAGCGACAAGCATCGCGCCCTCGAGCGTGCTGAGGATGCTCTGTGCGGTCTCCTCGGGCGACGCGGTGAGTCTCAACGTGTTATCCGCATGGCCCTGTGCCAGCACCTCGGCCAGCCATCGCTGGTTCTCGTCGAAGAATTCGACGACTGCGCCCCGCATCGGCTCCGGGAGCGTCTGGTACTCGGCGGCGAGAATCCCGCACATGCACATTCGGTGGCCGCGGAGCACTTCGGCGTACAGCTCGGCGTAGGCCTCGAGTTTCGCCGGGGCGTCCTGCAAGTCCTGGTCGATCTGTCGGAGCGCTGCATAGAACCGATCGGCGTAGCGGCTGATCAGCGCTTGCCCGAGTTCGGCCTTACCCGCGAAGTGATAGTGGAGGCTCGCCTTCGTAATCCCTAGCTCAGTTGCGATATCCGCGTAGCTAAAGCTGTTAAAGCCGCGGATCTGGACGAGGCGCTCGGCGATGTCCAGGATCCGCTCGGCGGTATTGGGCTTGGTCGTGTCAGCAGCTGTGCGAAGCGTGGCCACGGGGATTATCGATCTTACCTACTAGGAGATAGGTCGAATCATCGCGTAGCGAGCGGTGAAGCTGGGCGCCTGAAGGGCCTACCGATGAATATCCCTGTCCGAGGCAGTCCTATCCCACATGACAGCGATCTGGGAGGACGGCACGAGTTCTAGCAAACGGCGCGGGATCGCCCGAGAGACGTATCGGGCCTATGAGATAGGCGACCGCAGCCTGGTCGAGAAGCACTTGAGCGATGACTTCAGGTTCTATAGCCCCGCGGATGTGGGGATCGGCCGCACGAGGTACTTCGAGCGATGCTGGCCCAACGCCGACGTGATCAAGACGATCGAATTCGAGCGCCTGATCGAGGCCGGAAACGAGATCGTCGTGACGTACGAGACAACCAGGACCGACGGAAGCCGGTTCCGTAACACAGAGATCCTCACCTTTGGTGATGACAAGATTCGAAGCGCAGAGGTCTATTTCGGTTGGGACCTCCCGTCCTCCGCAGAGAACGATGAGTGAACTGGATCACGAATTCACTGCCCCGCTGCAGAAGAGTCCCAATCCCGGCGGCTGGACGTACGTGGTGATGCCGGGGTCGGCGGAGTTCTTCGGCACCCGGGGACTCGTCAAGGTCCGCGGGACGATCGAGGGGCACCGGTTCCAGAGCTCGTTCATGGCGCTTGGCGACGGCACCCACAAGCTCCCGGTCAAGCGCGAGCTCCGCGAGGCGATCGCCAAGGGCCCCGGGGAAGCGGTGACCGTGCACCTCGACGAGCGCCTGCACTGAGGCCGAGCGGCCGGGCACGTAGGCTCCCGGTCCACGCGAGGACGACTAGGGGGGCCAACCCCAGCACGAGCCATGCCGGCGGACCTCGCTCTGGTTGCTCGACGGATTTGAGGCGCACGGCCCTCACTTCGGTGTGCATCGAGCTGTCCGCAGCTCCGCGGAAGGTATCTGGCCTGGTCGGCGTCTTTCTAGCCATAAGGTTCTCCCGCCGGCCTACTGGAGCAACGGGACGCGCCGGTCCTAAGGGAGAGCGGCTCACGAGACGATGAGCGTGACGACACGGGGAGTGACGCCGGCCGTTTCGCGATGCCTGAAATCGGAACTGCTGACAAAGGAGCCACGCGAATGTCAAAGCGGAGAAGCCCAATCACACGGCTGGTTGCCCTCCCGGTACTCGCCGCGATCGCGCTTGCCGGCTGCGGCTCCGCTGCCAAGTCGAAGTCTGTAGCGAGCACGCCGGCTACAACGACGGCGACCACGTCGACCGTGGCTCATCACACCGCCCGACACAAGTCGCGCGCCCACCACAAGGCGCGCCACCACGCCGCGCCGAAGGCAAAGCCGAAGCCGAAGGCCGCCGCCGTTACGACCAGCGCTGCACCTTCAGTTACCACCGCCCCGCCCAGCCCGCCGGTGACGCAGACGCAGCCGCCGGCGACGACGCCGCCCCCGCCACCGCCGACCTCCACGACCCACACGACTACGCACACGACGACCACGGCGCCGCCGCCAACGACAACGCCTGGCATCCCGCAACATAACGGCGGAGACGGCGATGGCGACAACAACGGCGGCCCAAGCGACGGCGATGGCGGCATTTGAGCGCCCCGGCGAGCGCAGGGTTGACAGCCTATCTACCAGTAGGTAAGAATTGCTCCGCGAGCCAACCTGCTCGGTGCCTATGCGGCCGAGCGCGGACATTAAGGAGCGGCGATGCGGCGAGGAGACGGGTACGCGGTGGCGCACCGTGAGGAGCTCGAGCGGACCGGCAGCTGGACGCTGATACGTCGCTCACTCGATTGCAAGGCGTTCGGCGTGAACCTTGTGGAGATCCCACCGGGCGATTCAATTCCCGAGCACGACGAGACCGACCGCGATCAGGAGGAGCTCTTCGCGGTGCTCTCGGGTTCTCCGACGCTGGTGATCGACGGCGAAGATCACGCCGCGCCGCTGGGCACGTTCGCACGAATCGACCCGGCGCGGCGGCGGACGGTGCGAAACGACGGCACGGATCCGTGCTCCGTCCTGATCGTGTCCGCCCCCACGACCAGCGGCTTCGCGCCGATGGATTGGGCATGACCGCGCGATCCGGCGCTAACGTATGACTACGCGATCCGGCGATACCGCATGACGACGCGATCCGGCGGTAACGGGTCGGGCGCCGGCGGGCCGGCTCCGGACACTGGCGACCGCGCCGAGCCAGAGCCTGCGGCGGTCTCGGTCGCCGAGACGGCGTTTCCCACGGTGCGTGTCGCAGCGATCCAGGCCACGCCGGTCATCCTCGACGCCGAGGGCAGCGCACACAAGGCCGAACGGCTGCTCAATGAGGCCGCCGACCAGGGAGCGCAGCTCGCGGTGCTGCCGGAGTGCTTCTTCACGCTCTACCCCTCGAACGCCTGGGCAGCGAGTGCCGCCGGGTTTGCGGGCTGGGATCAGCTGTGGGAGCGCCTCTGGGCGAGCTCGGTGGACATCCCAGGTCCAGTGATCGATCGGCTCATCGCCGTGTGCCGTAAACGGGAGCTCTACTGCGTGGCCGGATTGAACGAGCGGGAGTCCGAGCGACCGGGAAGTCTCTATAACACGATTGTCTATCTCGGACCCACCGGCCTGCTCGCGCGCCACCGCAAGCTGATGCCGACCCAGCACGAGCGCCTGTTCCACGGCATTGGCGCCGGGGACGATCTCGGTGTAGTCGAGGCGGCTGGAGCCAAAGTCGGAGGCCTGATCTGCTGGGAGAACAGGATGCCGCTGGCGCGCTACGCCGTTTACCGTTCCGGTCCCCAGATCTGGGTGGCGCCGACCGCCGACGACAGCGACGGTTGGGTCGCATCGATGCGTCACATCGCGATTGAATCTGGCGCGTACGTGGTCTCGGTCCCGCAGTTCATTCCGGCCAGCGCGTTCCCCGGCGACTTTCCGGTCCCACTGCCCGCGGGCAAGGATGTGTTCGGCCGTGGTGGAGCCGTGGTCGTGGAGCCGACCTGGGGCGAGGTGATCGCCGGACCTCTCTACGGTGAGGAGGGCATGCTCCTGGCCGACTGCGATCTGCGCAACGGCCTGCACGCGAAACGCTGGTTTGACTCCGTCGGGCACTACAGCCGCGGGGACGTGCTGGGCGCTCAGCTGACCGGGAAGCCCGGGCGCTTCACGTGAGCACCGAGAACGGCCTCGGCGTCCCCTACAGCGACGCCTCGCGGGAGCTCCAGGATCGGTTCGACACCCGGCGGCTTGCCGACCGCCTCAGCGAGAAGTTCCTGGGGACTGCGGTGATCGCGCCCGACGACCGCGCTTTCATCGAGCGGATGGACATGTTCTTCCTGGCCACCGCCGACGCGAGCGGTCGCCCGCAGTGCTCCTACAAGGGTGGCGATCCCGGGTTCGTGCGGGTGCTCGACGAGCGCACAGTCGCGTTCCCGAACTACGACGGAAACGGGATGTACCTGTCGATGGGCAATGTCATCGACAACCCGCACGTCGGGTTGCTGTTCATCGACTTCGTCTCCGAGCGCCCCTCGCGGCTGAGGCTGAACGGCCTCGCCAGCATCGGCGAACGGGATCCGCTGCTCGCGGTGTACCCAGGAGCGCAATTCGTGGTGCGTGTAAGGGCCACACAGGTGTTCCCGAACTGTCCGCGATACATCCACCGGATGGAGCTGGTGGACCGATCACGATTCGTGCCCCGGGTCGACCGGGAAGCGCCGGTACCCAGCTGGAAACAGTCAGAATGGGCTTGCGACGTGCTCCCTGCCGGAGACCCCGCCCGCCGGGCTACGCCCGGGACGAGCTGAGGGCGCCGGCGAGATCGGACGCGAACCGCTCGAGGCTCCGCACGCCGTCCTCGGCGTGGTCCGGGTTCAGCTCCGTGATGGTGAGACCCACCAAGCGCGGGGAGGCGAGCAGGACCCCCAGCGCCCGTAGCGCGGCTTCATAGGCAAGACCACGGTTGCGCCCGGTGTTCTCTGACAGGGGGAAGTCGGTGAAGTCAATCGCGTCCACGTCGAAGTGCACGAGAATCGCCTCGCAGCGACCGGAGATCAGCTCGAGGGCGCGCGCGGCAGCGCCCTCTGGATCGGCTGCCACCTGGTCGGCCGGCAGGACGGAGATCCCACGGCGGTCGATCACCTCGCGTTCAAAAGCCGTGGCCTGGTCGGCTTCCCACCCGAACAGCAGGACCTGCTCGGGCTCGAGCAGCGGAGCGCGTGGACCGGCCCCGACCAGTTCGCGCACTGCTCCGTCTTCGCCCAGCATGTGCGCCATCCCCATCCAGTCGAGCGCGCCGTCGGGAACGCTGTCAGGGACGTTCAGGTCCGCGTGCATGTCGAAGTACACGAGCCCGACCTGACGGTCAGCGCCGACGTGGCCGGCGACTGAGCCGATGCCGACGGTGCAGTCCCCGCCCAGTACGAGCGTTACCTCACCGGCGGAGCGGGAGTCCGCCACGCGAGCGGCGGTCTCCCGCACTATCTCGGCCACCTTGGCGGCGTTCTGCGCTCGCGGGTGGGCACGGTCTGGCCGCCAGCGCCACTCCTCGCGGTCGCCGTGATCGCGCACTTCCCCGCTGGAGCCTCGCAACAGGTCAAGCAGCCCTGCATCGCGCAGTGCCGTTGGCGCCTGCTCCTGGCCCGGCGCGAACGCGCCGGCGCTCGTCGGTACGCCGATCACACCGAGCGTACGGCTCAGGGGACCCTCCTCAGGCGGCAACTCGTAGTTGGGCGTTCTGGGCCAGCTCGGCGAGGATACCGCGCAGCTCGAGCGACAAATCGGCGTCATTCAGGGCCCCGTCCTCGTCAAACGCCTCCCCGGCGCTAGCCACCGGCAGCTCGCGGTCGACCACTCGGGCGCCCGCGGCGGCGAGCACCTTCCGGAGCTCGGCTTGCGCCCACACGGCCCCGAACATCCCCGTGCTGGCGCCGATCACCGCCACGGGCTTGTTACGCAGGGCGGTCTCGGCGATCGGACGGGATGCCCAATCGATCGCGTTCTTGAGCTGCCCGGGGATCGACGAGTTGTATTCGGGGGTCGCGAACAGGATTGCGTCGGCCCGACCAATCGCCGACCGCCACGCTTGCACCCCTAGGTCGCCGGTCGCCTCGTCGTCTTCGTCGAACGGTGGAATCGCCTTCAGGCCGTCGAACTCGACGAACTCTGTTCCGGGCGGCAACAGCTTCGCCGCCGCCCGGAGGAGTTGCCGGTTATGCGATCCCCGCCTGAGCGAACCTGACACTCCCAGCACGCGCATCTGATCAGCCCTGCGCGAGCTCGAGCTCGACTGTGAGCTTGACCTCGTTCTCGAGCGCGAATCCGCCCTTGGGCAGCGGCGCGTTCCACTCGAGCCCGAACTCGTTCCGGTCGATGATCGCGTCGAGGGTGATCCCGAGCTTTGGCACGTCACCGAAGGTGACGGCTGGGCCAGCGATCGTTCCCCGCGCCTCCATGGGCCGCGTGGTGCCCTTGATCGTGAGGTCTCCATCGACGATCAGCTCGTCACCGTTGCGACGAATCGAGGTCGAGTGGAAGCCGATCTCCGGATAGCGCTCGCTGTCGAAGAAGTCGGGCGATCCAAGGTGGGCCTGAAGGTTCTCGTCCTTGACTACGAGCGATGTCACGTCGACGGTGCCGAGGAGCTCGGCCGAGGTGTCGTCGACGGTCAGCGTCGCATCGAAGTTGTCAAACCTTCCGCGGAAGGTCGCGACGATCATGTGCTTGATCGCGAAGCCTGCCGACGAATGCGTGTGGTCAAGCTTCCAGGTTCCGGCTGGGAAACCGGTGGTGGTAGCGGTGGTTTCGGTTACGGACATATCTGGATCTCCTTCGGATGAATGCGACTTATCGGACCACGGTCCGCTTGCTTCAAGGACTGTATCATGAAACGGACCATGGTCCGGAACGCCTCATACGGCCCTGCGCTGCCCTACGATGGCGCCGTGGCGCAACCGATCGAGCTGCCCCTGGCGCCGGAGGCGCCAGCCGAGCGAATCGACGCAGCGCGCAACCGCGCGGCGATCCTCGAGGCTGCACAACGGCTGCTGAGCGCCCAGGGGACCGAATCGATCACGATGGACAAGCTTGCGTGCGCGGCTGGAGTCGGGAAAGGGACCCTGTTCCGGCGGTTCGGCGACCGCGCCGGCCTGTTCCATGCGCTATTGGACGAGACCGAGCGCCGGCTCCAGGAGGCATTCATCCGCGGTCCCGCGCCACTCGGTCCGGGCGCCCCTCCGGCCGACCGGCTCGTCGCCTTCGGTTGCGCGCTGCTCGCGCTTACCGCCGAGCGCGGTGACCTGATGCTCGCCGCGCAGCCGCCCGAACGCGGACTGCGCTACCGCGGACCCGTCTACGCGGCGTATCGCGCGCACGTGACCTCGCTGCTTCTCGAGCTGGATTGCCCGCATGGGGAGTACCTTGCGGACCTGTTGTTGGCTGCGCTCGAGCCGGAGCTTGTGCTCCACCAGCTGGACCGTGGAATGTTGATGGGGGAGCTCGAACAGGGGTGGGAGCAGCTGGTGCGGCGAATCGCGTTTTGAATTCAGGCCGGGTGCAGCGCTGCGGCCACCGGGCGAAAGCAAGCAACAATTCGCGCTTGCTGACGATTCCCCTTAACACGTTGACCATGCCGCAAAACGCCAATCGCCAGAAAGGCAAATCCGCGATTCAGAGTTTGTCCATCCCGCGAATCGCTTTACGGTTAGTCTGCTTCCCTGACCAACAGCTCTCCTCGAATTAGAGGAACGCACCCGTGGATTTCATGCCGCCGATGTGGGTCGACGTGCGCGCGGGATCTGGAGCTTAGGCAGGCAAATCCGCACACTTCGGGAACACGTCCCCCACCGTCGGCGAGGGATCGGAGAGGGTTCTAGGTAGTGGCTTTCGCCAAACGGCGCACCCTGCTCGCTTGCGGGGCTATCACTCTAATTACAGGTTTGATGGCGGTGGCTCCGCTGCCCGCTGCTGCGCGCGCTCGCTCGCCGCACGCTGGCGCGGCGCGTAGCCACACGAGCAATACCGGGACCGTCGGCGACTTCAATCCGCTGCGCGGGATGCGTTTCTACGTCGATCCTGGGAGCGAGCCTGCGCTCGCGGCACGGCCGTACCCCGCCCTGCACACGATCGCGAGCGAGCCTGGGACCGCTCGGTTCGGGTCGTTCAGCTACCCCGACGCTGGCACCGCGGTGCGGTGGTACCTCGATCAGGCAGCGCGAACCGAGCCCGGTACCGTCCCGATGCTCTCCACGTACCGCGTAGTCGACGGTCACTGTGGCAACTGGGCAGATCCCCAGCCCGACCAGACGGCCTATCACATGTTCATCCTCGGCTTCGCGCACGGGATCGGTGGTCACCGCGCGGTCCTGTTCTTAGAGATGGACTCGCTGATCACAGTGGGGTGCCTGACACCCTACGGAGTGGCTGTCAGGATGCACGAGTTGCGCGACGCGATCCGGGTTCTGACCTCTAAGTGCCCGCGGCTGGTTATCTATCTGGACGCCGGCGCCGGCGACGCCGTCTCGCCGTGGAAGACCGCAAGCTTGCTGAGGCGCGCGGGGGTGGCGAAGATCCAGGGCTTCTTCGTCAACTCGACGCATTTCGACTGGACGGCCCGCGAGGTGCGCTACGGCGCAGAGATCTCGCGCCTGACCGGCGGAAAACACTTCGTCATCAACACTGGCGAGAACGGTCAGGGACCACTTATTCCGCCCGACCCGGTCCACCAGGGCAATGAGGTGCTCTGCAATCCTCCCGGCCGCGGGCTCGGGCCGCTGCCCACCACGGAGACCAGGATCCCGAACGTCGACGCGTTCGCCTGGACGAGCAATCCGGGAGAGTCCAGCGGCTCGTGCGTGCCAGGCGCACCGCCGGCCGGGGGCTACTGGCCTACGTACGCGATGATGCTCGTCAGGAACGCGAACTTCGGTCTCAACACGACTGCGATAGCGCGCCAGGCGCGACAGATCCAAATCCACGGCCTGCCGCGCCACCGGCACCGGCACCGCTGAGCGTCAGGCTCTGTGACGCACGTATTCGGCCCCCAGCACGTATCCGGGGCGCATCAGCTGATAGATCCTGAGCGCCAGCCCGAGCGCGCGGCAGTCCGCCAGTGCCGCGATGCTCAGCCTCGGTTCAGTGCCTGGGCGATCCGCCCCGCGGAGTGCGCTCCCATGATCACGCCCTGCGGACAGGCGAAGCGGACCCCGTGCCACGCACAGCCGCCGAGTACCCGCAGCTCGCGCACGACGCTCGGAGGGCGCCTCCGGCGCTGATCGCTCAGGCGCGCCGCGCGCCCACGCCTGTAGGCCGCACGGACCAGGGCCGCGAGCCTGGCGTCCGCGCCGGCCCGTCGGTGATCGAGGCCCGCTTGTGCCAGGTACATGATCGAGCCGCCGGCGGCCCGCAGCGCCAGCAGCCAGTCCTCCTCGTCGCCGCCGACTCCGATCGCCTCATCGAACGGCCCGATCCGCTTGAAGGCAGACCTCCGGACCGCCATGTTCGCGCTCCAGACCATGGGCGCCTCGGTATCTCGATCGCCGAGATCGAGGGTGGTGATCGGAGGGCTCTCTCGGCCGCACGAAGCTGGAGTCTTGCCCTCGAAGCGCGCGCGGATGGGGCCCCCGAAGACGTCTGCGTCCGGATAGCGTGCGGCGCCAGCGCGCACGGCTTGAAGCCACCCGGGCGGGGCGTACACGTCATCGTCGAGGAACGCCACCAGCTCAGCCGTGGTCGCCTTCACCCCGGCGTTCCGCGCGGCGTTCACCCCGCGTCGGTGCTCCGCGCGGACGGACCGCACGCCCCACTTGCTGACGATCTCCGGGGTCGCATCTGAGGACCAGTCATCGGCCACGAGTAGCTCGAACGGGCCGTCGAGCTCCTGCGAGACGAGCGATCCAAGCGCGACGTCGAGATACGACGCGCGATTGCGGGTGGGTATGACGACTGAGACCAGGGGTGACGGCATTCGATCGAGAGATAAGTGAACCTGAAGTCGTGCTCGCACGGCTCACAGCGCCGATGTCCAACTATCGCGCGCTGCTGGCGCGCCGCGGATATCCGAGCTTCGCGGCGACCGTCTTCTTCTCGCGACTCACCGCGATGATGTTCAACGTCTCCGGCGTCCTGCTCGTGCTCGAGCGGACTGGCAATGTCGCGCTAGCGGGGATCACCAGCGCGGCGGCGGTGCTTCCCGGAGCGCTGACTGGACCGCTGCTGGGAGCGTGGCTCGACGTCGTTCGCGCTCGGCGCGTGCTCGTGGTGATCGATCAGCTCCTGAGCGTGCTCGCGCTTGTAGGTCTCGTTGTCCTGGCGGGCCACGGGCCGAACTGGACGTTGCCCGCGGTGGCGTTCTTCTACAGCGTCACGCGGCCGCTCAGCTCCGGCACGTTCACCAGCGCACTGGCCGAGATCGCCGGCAGCGACCTGCTCGGACCGGCAAGCGCGGTGGAGGCGTCCAGCCTGAACCTCGGGTTCGTGGTCGGGCCCGGGCTTGCGGGAGCGCTTGCCGGAGCGTCCACTGCGGCCACCGTGGTGCTTCTGCAGGCCGCCCTTACGGTCGTCGTCGCCGGTCTGGTCGCCGTGAACCCGGTGTTCGAGGTTCGTCCGATGCAGCGGCCAGAGCGCGTCTCACACGCCCTGCGCGATGGGTTGCAGGCGCTCGCCCGCGATCCGGTACTCCGGGCTATCAACATCGCGACGATGCTGGCAACGCTGGGATGGGGGTTGATGATCGTGGGCTTTCCGCTGATTGCGCAGCACACGCTCCACGCCGGTGCCCATGCCGGCGGTTATCTGTGGGCGGCGCTCGCCGGTGGCTCGATCCTCGGCACCATCGCGATCTCGGGCAATCGGTCGCTGCGCCGGGCGGCTGCGTCCTACCTGGCGCTCGGGTTCTCCGCGCTGGCGTGGCCGCTCGCGCACACACTCGCTCCCGGCATCGCGCTCGTCGGGCTCACGGGCTTCCTGGAGGGCCCGGCGTGGTCGGGCACCGTGATGATCCGCCAGCTTCAGGCGCCGCCCGCGGTGCGGGCACAGGTGCTGACCACGATGATGAGCATGGGGCTGGTCGCGTCCTCGCTCGGCGCGGTGCTCGGAGGGGCCTTTCATTCAACGCAGGCGAGCATCATCGCGTTCACGGCTGTCAACGTGCTGGCTGCGCTGGCAGCGTTCATGGGATCGCGGGCCACGGCCGAGACGAAGCTCGCGCCGACTGATACCGCGCCCCGAGCACCGGAGCCACCGGCTCCGCGGCGTTGAGCGCCCGGCCCCGCCCCGCCGGCGCCCCGGAACCGGGTGCGGCGAACTGGATCATGCCCCTGCGGTGCCGATTGCCACCCCGTCGATCGAGGATTCGTGGGCGACCTCTGCGAGCACTTTTTCGAGCTGCGCCGAGACGCTCGACCAGGTGAATCGGTCGCACACCGCTCGCCGCGCCGCCCGCCCGCGGTGGACGCGCTCATCCGTGTTCTGCATGAGCTCTCGGAGCGCGGCCGTGAGCGCTGCGGGGTCCGCGGAATCCACAAGCCAGCCGGTACGTCCAGCCTCGATGATCGATGCGGGGCCCAGCGACGACGGGGCCAGGGCAGGCAAGCAGCACGCCATCCCCTCGACCAGGGACTGCCCGAACTGCTCCCGCAGGGAGGCAGTGACGACGGCATCAGATGCGCGGAAGAATTCCGGCAGCTCCTCGTGGGCGCGCCAACCGGCGAGAAATACGCCCCGCACCCCGGTGCGCCGCGCGAGCTCCGCCGGGTGCTCGCCCTCCCATTCACCCGGGTGTCCACCGACGAGCACCAGTCCTGCGGGCGACTGCAGGCCGGCCTGCGCCTCTCCAAAGGCGCTGATCAGCATGTCCAAGCGCTTCACGGCAGTGAACCGGCCGACGTAGACGAGGATGACTCCGGAGGCGAGCCTCGCGACCTCGTCGGCGGCGTAGCCGAGGCTGCCCGGAGTCCCGCCAGGGACAGTCCCCTGTGGGTGTGCGACGAGTACGTCATGCCAGAACCGCCCGCGGTCCACCGGCCCGGGAGCGAACAGCTCGGCGTCGACTCCGCCGGGCAGCGGGAACATCCGCTCGATCGGAACATCCAGCACGCTTGCCGCGCGCTGCGCTCCAGCCGGCGAGACAAGCAACCGCCCGCAACGCTGCGCCCAACCCCGCAAGCGTTCCGCCCAGCGATCGGCGTGGGTCCAGCTCGGCGGTGGGCCGGCGGCGATCTGCTCGAGCATCAGGAGCTCGGTACCGTGGAGCTGGCCGACCAGGGGGACCGAGGGAGCGAAGCGCGCTGCAGCCTCGTTGAGCGGCGTCAGGTGATGCAAGTGGATCACGTCGGGGTCGCTCGCCGCTCTCGCAAGCTCTCGCGACCAGGCCTGGACCTGGCGTTCGAAGTCGAGATCGTCGAGGGCCGCGAACACCCGGTCCGGCGCTCCGGGACGATCCTCGAACGACGGATGCATCGGCACGCTCCCGGGCGGCCCCTGGTAACGGATCGGGTCCGGGCTCTGGAGCGCCGCGTCGAAACTAGCTGGCTGCACATCCGCGCCGTAGAAAGCGCGGGCGTCGGAGTGCGGGCCGAGATCCGACCGCGACCCCGCGACGAGCGTCACCGAGGAGCCTTGCTCACGCAACCCTCGCGCTAGCGCACGGGCAGCGTGCGAGGAGCCGCCCCGTGGATAGAACATGATCGCCGAGAGCACCTGGAGCATCTAGGCGATTATTCCCCACCCGGGGGGCTACAGCGAGGACGGCCCTCAGAGAGCCTCGAACACGATCGCTGTGACGACCGCGCGGCCGCCCAAGATGTCGGCCCCGTGCACCTCGCGTGGCCGATTGCGTAGGCGCCCGGAGTGCACCAGCGAAGCCGAGCCGCCTCCATCGAGGTTCAGAGCGTCCGAAGCGCCGAGCTTGACCAGCATGTCGGCGAGCTCAGCCAGAGTCATGCCCGCGTCGCGCTCCGTCCGACCGTCACATGCGACGGCGAGCAGGCGCGGACCCGCGATCGCCAGAGCAGCACGCGGATAGCGGCCGAGGGTGATGTCGGAGTCGAACTGGTGCGAGCCGGCCGAGAATCCTTCCTCGTCGTCGGTCCCGATCGCACTCCTGCCGCCAGACACGAGCAGTGGTCCGGCCTGGAGCAGATCGCCGTCGGGATCAGCTGACAACTCGTCCCGCCGGGCGATGCGGAGCCTCCCCGCAGTCACCTGGACACACGCTCTGAGCGAACCCCAGGGCTGGTCGAAGGCTACCGACGGCCTTGGCTCGCCACCGATGCGCAGATCTCCAAGAGGCTGATACCGCGGTCGGGCGAAGAACCCTCCGACCACTGCGTGGCGCACGCCATTGCGGCGGCACCAGCGGGCAAGCGGCTGGGCCTTCTCGAACGCCACAACCCGCGGCATGAACGAGTCAGTCTCGAAATTTACGACGTGCACGGTGGTGCGAGCCCCGTCGGCGAGCGCGATGCGCAACCGCTCGAGTCGGCAGCGGCGTCGCGGGAGTGCCTCCACCCGGCGGGCGAGCTGCATCGGGCTCATTCCGGCGAGCCTCCATTCGTGACCGAGCGCGCCATGGTCGTGCGGAGTACACCAGGCAGCGCGGACCAGGTCGTGAAGAATCTGTATCCGTACATCTCGGCCTATTTATCGGCACGTGAGACTGCCTACCTGCATCGGTAGGCACTCCACACTGGACCGCGCGGACGACTGGTTAGCTCATGCGGGGAACGCCCGCTCCAGCGGAAGCTGCGCTCTGATAACCGCCATCTCCTCGTTCCCGTCGTCCTCGAGCAGTCCTTGCCTCCTCAGCCAGTCGGCGCGTGCGGTGAGGATCGCGCCGAGAGGTCCCCGCTGCGACGCTGCGATCCCCACCTCGAACCCTTGCTCGGTCAGCCGATCGACCGTCTCGGCGATCGAGCAGACAGACGAGTGCACGAGCATCAGCACCCCCTTGCTGCAGAGGTGAGAAGCCGCCCGCGCGCAAATCCGATCGATGAACAGCCGCCCCCGCGGGCCGGCCTCCCAGGCGCGGGCCCGCCCCTGCCCCGGGGCTTCGCCGGGCCCAGGCAGATATGGCGGGTTGCTGACGATGTAGTCGAAGCGCTGCCCGCCGACCGCGTCGAACAAGTCGCCACGCGCGGTCGTGACCCTCACTCCGTTGAGGCGCGCGTTCGCGCGGACCGCCGCCAACGACGGCCAGTGAACGTCGACCGCTGTTACCCGTGCTCCTTTCGAGGCGGCCATGAGCCCCAGGAACCCGCTGCCGGCGCATAGGTCGAGGACGCTCGTATGCGGTCCGAGCGCCTCTCGGCGCAGACACTGGGCGAGCATCACCGCGTCGCTTGGTGGTTGGAAGACTCCAGGGATGGGCAGAAGCCGCACGCCGTGAACGCTTCCCATCTAAGTGCCCTCGAAACGCTCGGTCGTGCCGCCGATGGCCTACGGGCTGCCTTTGACAGCGCTTCCGCATACACGGTCGGAGTGGAGGAAGAGGTGATGTTGCTCTCCCCGCGCGATCTCGGGCTGGCGCCAGTCGCCACGGAGGTACTCGACCGGACGGCTGGAGATTCACGCTTCAAGCTCGAGCTGCCGGCGTCTCAACTCGAGATCGTGTGCGATCCGGCGGGGCATGTCGGCGCGATTGAAGCGGCGCTACGGAAGGCCAGATCCGATCTAGCCGAGCGCTGCGGGGCGCTGGCCTCGCTCGCGGCGGCAGGGGTGCATCCGTTCAGTTCGGGAGTCGGGGAGCTCAACCGCCTCCCACGGTACGAGCACGTTACGGGTGCCTACGGCGCGATAGCGGCACGTCAGCTCGTTTGCGCCCTGCAGGTCCATGTCGCGGTCGGCGAGTCAGACCGGGCCCTGGGCGTTTACAACGCGCTGCGCTCATACCTTCCGCTGCTCGCCGCGCTCGCGGCCAATGGCCCGTTCTACGAAGGCGCAGACACGGGGTTTGCCTCGGTGCGGCCGAAGCTCGCGGAGCTGCTACCTCGTCAGGGAATCCCGCCTTCGCTCTCTAGCTGGGAGGCGTACGCGTGGGCGCTCGGCCCGGACACGACGTCGGGCACATACGCCGATCTGCGGACCTGGTGGTGGGAGCTGAGGCTTCATCCCCGCTACGGGACGCTCGAGTTGCGGGTGCCCGACTCGCAGAGCACCGTCAACGACGCCGTCGCTATCGCTGCCGTCGCACACTGTCTGGTGCGCTGGCTCGGAGATCGCCATGACGCCGGGAACCGATCCGCGACGGAACCGAGCTGGCGCGTCGAGCAGAACCGCTGGTCGGCCGCGCGTCACGGCGTGGAGGGAACGATGGTCGACTTCCAGACCGGCGAGCGGCGCTCGACGCGCACCTTGCTGCACGAGCTTCTCGACTCGTTACGCGCAACGGCGACCCGACTCCAGGCAAGTGCTCCGATCGAGCGGGCTCGCGAGCTGATCGAGGCCAACGGCGCCATCCTGCAACGCCGCGCGGCAGCAGGCGGAGATGCCCGTGCGGCGGCGCGGTGGCTGGCGGAGCGCTTCCAGCAATGATCGCCGGGGTAGGTGTGAAGCATGCCTGAGATGCCCTCACCACGCGGCGAGATCAGCGACCTGGTGATGCGGATGCTGAAGGATGAGGTTCACGCAATGCCGGATGTGGTTTCCGGGAGCGTGCCGGACCCGCTAACCGACGAGGATCTCCAGCTAGCGCTGTATCTCTGCTACGAGCTGCATTACCGGGGCCTGCCCGGAGTCGACGAGCGGTGGGAATGGGAGCCCTCGCTGCTCGCGATGCGCCAGCACCTCGAGCGTCAGTTCGAGGGCGCGCTGCGCGACGCGGTGCCAATCACGAACGGGCATGTTCCCGCGGAGGAAATCGACCTCGCCCTGCGCGAAGTGGCAGACGATGGCGAGCCAGGCGCGCTGTCCGCGTTTATCCGGTCGCGTGCCTCGATCGGGCAAGTCCGTGAGTTCCTTGTTCACCGTTCCGCCTATCAGCTCAAGGAGGCTGACCCTCACTCCTGGGTGATCCCACGCCTGTGGGGTGCCCCTAAGGCCGCCCTGATCGAGGTTCAGGCTGACGAATACGGGGGTGGTCGCGCGGAATGGATTCATGCCGACCTATTCGCCAGAGCGATGCGGGCGGTGGGCCTTGACTCGAGTTACGGCGCGTACCTCGACGTGATCCCGGGTCTCACTTTGGCGACGGTGAACCTGATGTCACTCTTCGGATTGCACCGCCGGCTTCGTGGCGCGATCGTGGGGCACCTCGCTCTGTTCGAGATGAGCTCCTCGATTCCGAACCGGCGGTACGGCGATGGGTTACGCAGGCTTGGCCTCGGGCGGGAGGCAACCCTGTTCTTCGACGAGCACGTCGAAGCCGACGCAGTTCACGAGAACATTGCGGCGGTCGACCTGGCGGGAGGGTTAGTCCGGCAGGACCCGCAGACCAGTGTGACGGTGATGTGGGGCGCGCGGGCGTTGGCGCACCTTGACCAGTGCTGGGCGGGACAACTGCTGAACGCATGGCGGCTGGGACAGAGCTCGCTGCTCGGGCCGGTGGTTCTCGCACCGGAGTCACCGGCGCGTCTGCGCGCTGTATGAACGACGCCACGACGTTGCTGGACGACGACCCTACGGACGTTGCGCTCTATGACGACCTAGGACGTTGGCTTTCCAGGCGCGCGGAAGCCGATCAGCTTGTGGGTTCCGTCACACAACGGCCTGATCCGAGACTTGCCACACCTGCACAAGGCCACGGCCGCGCGCTGCGATTCGATCGTTTGCCCGTCCGCGTCGAGGAGCTCAAACGGACCGCGGACGAGCAGCGGTCCGTCTCTGTACGGCGTGATGACGACCGTCTCCTTCGAGCGCATGAACAAGTCTCCTGTACGTCCTCACTCGGACGTCGTCACTCGGACCAATCGTTTTGCACACTTACCCGTCGGGTAGAACAGTGAACCAGGAAGCGAAAGCTAATCCAAGCGAAAGTAAAGGAGAGTTTCCGTGCTTCTGGCTCTGATAGTGCTACTTGTGGTTCTGGCGTTAGTCGGTGGACTCGTTGTGCATCCACTGTTGTTTCTGCTGGCGCTTCTGGCGGTGCTGGTGTTCTTTGGAGGCCGGCGGCACGCGCTCTAGCGGGTCGCAACGGAGACGAGAGGTTGACCTGAAATGCTAATCGCAATTGCGCGCCTCATCCGCTTCGTGGCGGTTGCGGTTGCCGCGGTGATCGTGGCCGCGATCGTCCTACGACTGATTGGCGCAAACCCGGCTAACGCGATCGTCAAGGATCTCCACGACGCCGGGCAGACGCTTGCCGGCCCATTCAAGAACCTGTTTTCAATCAAGAACGGGACGACCGCGATGGCGGTCAATTGGGGCTTGGCGGCAGTCGTGTATCTGGTCATCGGAGGCTTCCTAGCCTCGATGATCGGACGGGCCTCCCCACGCGGGG
>JALYZY010000002.1 GCA_030948665.1 Actinomycetota bacterium
GGGCGCCGCGCTGGTCGGGCGGGGAGTGGGACAGGCGGGATTCCGTTGGCGGAGAGGACCGCCGCCAGATGCGTCTGACGCAGCGTGCTGGTGTGAAGCGTCGTCCGCAGCACGCCCAACTCCCGCCTGCGCCTGATCAGGGGGACCGCCAGCAGCGGCACAGCCGCGAGCCCGAGCAGGCCGCCGATTGATCCAAGGATCCGTGTGAGGTCGGACTGCGGAGCGGGCGTCGCGTACAGGGGGAGGTTGGCGTTCGTGAGCTTGAGGCGCTGTCCGCTCCCGCCAGTCGCGCCAGACGACACGGCGTTCACCGGGTGGGTCGCCTCGGCGATCGCCAGGAGCTCCCCGTTCGCGAGGGCGTTGGTCAGCGAATTGCGGACCCAGTACACGGCGCCGTATTCCCGCCACGCGACGAGGTTCAGATGCTGGCTCTCGTAGTAGAGCTGATAGCTACGGCCACCAACGTGCACCGTCTGCTGCGGGTTTCTCAGTAGCGGGGCGCCCGTCCACGTTGTGCCCTGGACGTCGTAGAACTGTCCCAATTGAGCTGCCGAGAAGGCCTGCACGTAGATCGGGTAGCTCGTCCCCCCGGGAGCGCGGATCCGGTAGCTGTGCAGGTCCACAGGGATGAGGCTGCCGCCGCGATCCCGCACGCGGGGATACTCGTAGGGGAAAGGCATGGCCGCGGCCGCGGAGCGCGCCTGCGTCAGCTCGTCGGGGCCGGTCGGGACCAGCGGAAGGTGCGCGATGACGTTACGGCGCTGGACGGCATGGGCGGCTGCCGCAGTGTTTCGCGTGGCCGGCGCCGAGCCACCGACCAGGAACGCGTGGACGCTGGCGGAGATCTGCCCCGGCGTGGACGTGACGCAGGAGCAGGAAATTCCGCCCGTGGGGAACAGGTTCGTTTGGAACGGCACCTGGCGGACGGTGAGGCCGGCCGATGAGATCAGCGTCCCGATCAGGTTCAGGAGCTCGGTGCTCGAATGAAGGCCGCTGTCGGTCTGCACGGCTTGGCCGAAGATGTGCTCAAAGCCGCCGACGTTGGTGACGAGCGTGGGCCCGTACTGCTTCTTGACGTCGAGCAGGAAGCTCTGGTCGCGGGCATCGCGGACCAGTGAGGTGTCCGTGTGGCGGTAGGAGACGAACTCAAGCGCCTGTTCGCCGCAGAGGTTCTGGTAGCCGGGCTCCAGATTGATCTCCTGGTACTGATCGCCGCCAGGCAGATTGACGTGGTAGTAGCGCTGGTCGACGGTCGAATACACGCAACCCATCTCGTCGACAGCGCGTTTGAACTTGCCGAACGTAGTCACGATCACGTGGTTCACATCCAGGCCGAGCACGCGCTTGATCGTCGAGACAAGCGTCCCGATCCCGTACGTGTAGGCGGAATTCAGGCGATTGGTGTACCGCGGCCTCCCTGGTGGATAGATCGTCACCGCGAGTTCGCGTGGGATCGACATCATCGAGATGTACGGTTTGCTCGGGTCGAGGCGGACGAGCAGCATCTCGTTGGCCAGGGGGGGTACCGCGACGTGGTAGTACTGCGTCAGCGATCGCTGGTCGTTGCCGACCAGCAGCAGCGTCTCCGGGTCGCCCCAACCAGATGGGGCAAGCGAACCCTGCGAAAGTTTGAGATCCGGATTGATGCTGAGCGCGTCGCGGAGCGTATGCACCTGCTCGAGCACGAACGTTGCGCCGATCCCCATCGCGCAGATCAGGGTGAGCGCGCAGCCAAGGACCGCGCGCCAAATGACCGAGTGGCGAGGCGGCGCTGGCTGGGATCCTGCCGGCGGGAGGCCCGGCGGAGGCGGCGGCGGTGCTGCTGTGACCGTGGGTGGAGGTGCTGTAGTCGTCATCGATCGCGTTGCGGGCACGAACGTCTTACCCCTGGCCGAGGCATCGACCCGATGGTACGGGCGATTGGCGACGGGGTGCATCGCCGCCGAGGATCTATGGCGTGATCGTGATGAACGCTATTTGCGGGCACGACGTGATCCCTGGGGTGGCAGCGCTCGCGCCAACGCGTTAGGTTTTTGTCGGGCGCGAGCCGATGACTTGATCAAAGCGCAGGCCTCTCGGGGCCCGCGGGCCTGCCGCGCAATCAGCCCTCCGAGGGCCTGAACTGCGCGCCCCGGTGTCTCGCTCGCGCCCACTACTCTCGGCAGCCGAGCCCCCGCGCGGAGTTCCACGATGACCGGTGCCCTCGCGCTGCGCCGGGAGTGAAGTCGGCTTGATCGCGGTTACGGGATAGAGCTTTTGAGCGGTCGCTTTGAGCGACTGCTAAAGTAGCGTCCATGGCGGCGGAGCGGGGATTCACCGGGACCAAGGCGACGATCGTCGAGGCGGCGCTGGAGACTCTCAGGGCCAGGGGATTCGCGGCCGCGAGCGCACGCGAGATCGCGAGCGCTGGGAGCTTCAATCAAGCGCTGATCTTCTACCACTTCGGAAGCGTCAACGGGCTGCTGCTCGCCACGCTACAGCTCGTCAGTGAGCGTCGCATGCTGGCTTATGGAGCCGCGTTCGAGCAGGCACAAACGATTTCGGAGCTGGCAGCGCTCGCCAAGCGGATTCACGCCGAGGACCTCGAGAACGGATACGTCACCGTGCTAGGGGAGATGGTCGCCGCGGGGGTCGCCGATCGCGAGCTGGGCGGTGAGGTCGCTGCGTGCGTGGAGCCGTGGGTCGAGCTCGTCGAGCGAAAGCTGAAGGCGCTTCTGGGCCGCTCGCCGCTGCGCTTCCTCGTCGAGCCCCGGGACCTCGCGTTCGCCATCGTGGCGTTATATCTCGGAGTCGACATGCTCGGTCATCTAGAGGGCAGCCACGCCCGGGCGGAATCATTACTCGAGCTGATGGTGAGCGGCGCGGCGATAGCCGACGCGATGCTGCCGCCGACGGGAGCGCACACGCGGTGAGCGCGCCAGATACGCAGCTCGACCTTGTGACCGGCGCGTTCAGCAATTCGGGGTCCTACATCGCTCGAGCGCTGATAGACGCCGGACGCGGCGTGCGAACCCTCACGTTCCATCCTGACCGCGCGCATCCGCTGCGCTCTGTGGTGGAGGCCCTCCCGTACCGCTTCGATGACCCCGTGCAGCTCGCGCGCAGCCTCGATGGAGTAGCGACGCTCTACAACACCTACTGGGTTCGCTTCGAGCGCGGCGGGACGAGGTTCGCGGACGCAGTCTCGAACTCGAGAGCGCTGTTCTACGCGGCTCGGCGGGCGGGCGTGTCGCGCATCGTGCATGTGAGCGTCACCAACGCCTCGATCGCCTCGACGCTCGGATACTTCCGCGGCAAGGCGATGGTGGAGCGGTCACTGGCCGAGGTCGGCGTGCCCTACGCGATTGTCAGGCCGGCGTGGATCTTCGGCGGAGAGCACGAGGTGCTCGCTAACAACATCGCCTGGGTCCTTCGTCACTTTCCGGTGTTCGTGCTTCCGGGCGATGGCCGGTATCCGGTGCAGCCGGTTCACATCGAGGATCTGGCCCGGATTTGCGTCGAGGCCGGGAGCGCCGAGGGCGATGTGATCCTCGACGCCGCCGGCCCGGAGACGATGACGTTCGAGGAGCTGGTCGGCGCGGTCCGGCAGGCTGTCGGCACCCGCGCCCGGATTGTGCATGTCCCCCCCGCCGCCATGCAGGCAGCGGCTCGCGCGCTGGGACAGCTGACCAGGGATGTGGTGCTCACCCGGGACGAGATCGCGGGCTTGACCTCGGGACTTCTGTTCTCCGAGCGCGCGCCCCTCGGCCGCATTGCCTTCACCCGGTGGCTGGCTGAGAACGGCGACTCGCTGGGGGGCGCATATGCGAACGAGCTGCACCGCCACTTCGCCCGGAAGACCGACGAGACGCGGTCACTTGGCTCGCCGCTCAGGCTCGCGCGGCAGTCCTGATGACTCGAAGTCGAGCCGCCGGCAGCTGCTCGAGCGCCGCCAGAAACGCCTCCACGACATTGGGATCGAACTGCGTGCCTGCCTGGGCGCGCAGCTCGTCGATGGCCTGCGCGCGAGCGCGCGCCGGCGCGTACGGGCGATCGCTGGTTATCGCGTCGAACGCGTCGCATACCGCGACGATGCGCGCGGCGAGCGGGATCGCCTCCCCGCGCAGCCGGTCGGGATAGCCCGTGCCGTCCCACCGTTCGTGGCTCGAGCGCACGGTGCCTGCCGCCGGCGCCAGGGCCGGCGCCGCAAGCAGGATCCGCTCGCCGATCAGTGTGTGCCTCCGCATGAACGCCCATTCCTGCTCCTCGAGCGGACCGGCTTTGGTCAGGATGGTGTCGGGAACCGCCGCCTTGCCGATGTCATGGAGCTCCGCGGCTCGGTGCAGCTCGTCGAGCTCCTCCTCTCTCATCCCGAGCTTGCTGCCCACGATTCTCGCCAGGCGGCCCACCTCACGGAGATGCGCGTGAAGCTTCGGCTCCCGCTCGCGGAGTACCCCGAGGAGCACGTCGTGGGTCTGCTGCCTTGCCGACCCACGACGACCGCCTTTCTGGGCGTACATGCGGTCGTCGGCGAGCCGCAGGGCCGCGGACGGCGTATCGGCTTCGCTCGGGATCCACGCTCGTCCGAATGACGCGGTGACGCTGAACCCGTCGCCGTCGGCCGCGAGCGCCGACGCTGCCGCAGCGACGCGCGCTTCGGCCTCGCGTCTCTTGCACGACAGGAGCACGCAGAACTCGTCTCCGCCCGGGCGAAATGCGCTCCCAGCGCCCACGACCGCGAGCTCGAGGCGGTGTCCGAGCAGAGCAAGGAGGGTGTCTCCCGCCATGTGTCCGAACCTGTCGTTGTAGAGCTTGAAGCCGTCGAGGTCGAACACCGCAAGGACGGCAGGCGGCGATGCCGGGCCGTCCGCCAGTGCGCGTTCGAGCTCTGCGGTCATCAGCCGCCGGTTCCCGAGCCCCGTCAGCGCATCAGTCACGGCGTCGTGGCGTGAGGTCTCGAGCAGCCGCAGGTTCTCCCGGAATGTCCACGCGGCGCGGACGATGACAAGCAGGATCGCTACGCCCGCGAGGATCAAGCCGAGGGCGTTGACGTGCCGGAAGCCGGCGTACACGAGGACGGCAAGCGCGGTCATCCCGAACGCGCCCGGTACGAGCAGCAGCCATGTGCCCTCGAACCGTCGCTCCTGGCGTCCCACCTCTTGCTGCCAGGGCGCGAGCGAAACCAGCAGCGCGGACAGAACCCATAGCGAGTCGACCATCCCGCCCACGTGGTAGGTGTTATTCGCCAGCTGGTACAGATCGGCGGTGTCAGCGATCGAGCTGACCCCGAGCCCTAGTCCGAGCAACAGCCACACCCGTCCGGGACGCCATCCGATCAGGGCAAATGCGATCACCACGATCGCCAGCAGTGCGAGGTCCCCAACCGGATATGCCAGGTTCACGGCCGTGTTTGCGACGCTCCCCTGAATCGAGCTTCCAAGAATCGGATCGAATGCAATCGCAGCGGTCACCGCCGCTGCGGTGGTGGCAGCGATCGCGCCGTCGATCCACATGTTCGCCGAGAAGTGCTCCATCCGCTGGCGCATGAGCAACACGATCGCCCCGTACACCACCGGGTAGTAGAGGAGATAGAACGCGTCGGCGGGTGTGGCGCTGGCGTTCGAGGAGTCTCCGTACACGAGCGAGAAGTAGACATCTCCCGAGACGTCGAGCAACAGGCCAAGAGCGAGCAGCACCCAGGCGAGGCGCTCGGCGGGGACTCGACGGGCCCTCAACAGGCAGGACGCGGCCGCGGCGGCGATGAACGCGTTGAGAAGCCAGTCACCGATCACGGCGTCGAACGCGTGTCCCCCGAGGCCGAGCTGGCCGTGCGCGAAATGGATTGCCAACGCCAGAACCCCCCCGCAGGTGAGCGCGCGTCGCACGGGCGAGGCGCTGCGAACAGCACTACGCTCGGCTGAGCGATGCCCGATGCCTCCGTGCTCTGAGACGGTCGCCATCTCCGCTACATCGGCGTCACAGAACGGAATTCCAGCCATTTCTACGCACGGTCCGCGTATGTACGGCTGCGCCGACTGATAACCGCCTAGGTCCCGTCCGGCACCCCATTATTGAGCTCCGCCAGCCACATTGTCGCCGACCCATCGCTGGGCGCACGCCAGTCCCCGCGCGGGGAAAGCGCACCACCTGAGCCGACCTTGGGTGAGTTGGGCATCGCCGAGCGCTTGAACTGGCTGGTGTGAAAGAAGCGTTCGAGGAAAACCCCGAGCCACTGCTTGATCTCAGCCAGCGAGTACTCGTTGCGCCGTGCCTCCGGGATCAGGTCGGGCCACCGCCCTATCGAGCGATCGCCCCAGGCGTGGTGGGCCAAGAACGCGACCTTGCTCGGGCTGTAGCCAAACCGCAGCACCTGGTAGAGGAAGAAGTCCTGGAGCTCGTAGGGCCCAATGACCTTCTCGCTGTCAGCTCCCGGGCGCTGGGCGTCCGGGTCCGGGTGAGGCACCAGCTCGGGGGAGATCTCGGTTTCCAGGACCGAGCCGAGGATCTCGCTCGCCTGCTGGTTGAACTGGCAGGTGTCGATCGCCCAGCGCAGCATGAACTGGATCAGCGTCTTCGGCACCGAGGCGTTGACGTTGTAGTGGGACATCTGGTCGCCGACCCCGTACGTGCTCCATCCGAGCGCGAGCTCGGATAGGTCGCCGGTCCCGACCACGAGCGCGTGGTGATGGTTGGCCAGCCGGAACAGATGGGAGGTCCGTTCGCCCGCCTGGACGTTCTCGTAGGTGATGTCGTAGACCGGATCTCCGTCCGCCGCGGGGTGACCCAGGTCGTGGAGCATCAGCGTCGCCGAGGGGCGGATGTCGATCTCCGAGGCGCTTACCCCGAGCGCTTCCATCAGCGCATGAGCGTTTCGCAAGGTCAGCTCACTCGTCGCAAACCCCGGCATCGTGTAGCCGAGAACGTTGGAGCGCGGCAGTCCGAGGCGATCGATCGCACGGGCGGCGACGATCAGCGCATGCGTCGAGTCAAGGCCGCCGGAGACGCCGATCACGACCTTCTGTATGCCGGTCGCCCGCAGCCGGGTCTCGAGGCCCTGGACCTGGATGCGGTAGACCTCCTCACAGCGCTCGTTGCGGCTCCTCGGATCGGCCGGGACGTAGGGGAAGCGCTCGATCTCGCGGCTCAGCGGCACGGCCTGGTCGCCGACTTCGAGGTCGAATTCGATCCGCCGCATCGCGGACAGCCGGTCAAGATGGTCGTGAATGGAGTCCCCGTAGCTGCTCATGGATGCCCGATCTGAAAGCAGGCGATCGAGGTTCAGGTCGCCGAACACCAGCTGCTCATCGGCGGAAAACCGCTCGCTTTCGCCGAGCAACTCGCCGTTCTCGTGGATCAGAGCTTGCCCGTCCCACGCGAGATCCGTTGTTGACTCTCCGTTACCGGCGGAGGTGAACACGTAGCCGGCGATCATCCTCGCCGACTGCGAGGCGCATAGCGCACGCCGGTAGTCGGCCTTTCCGACGGTGATGTTGCTGTCGGAGAGATTCGCCAGCACGGTGGCGCCGGCCAACGCCCCGAAGCTACTGGGTGGGATCGGCGACCACAGGTCCTCGCAGATCTCCACGTACAGCGAGAATCGGGGGAAGTCGCGGCAGCAGAACAGCAGGTCGACCCCGAACGGGACCCCCTCGCCGAGGAGCTGCAGTTCTCGTCCGAGCGCGTCGCGTGCAGCCCGGAAGTGACGCTTCTCGTAGAACTCCCTGTACTCGGGGAGGTAGCTCTTCGGGACGACGCCGAGCACCCGCCCGCGGTGGATCACGACCGCCGTGTTGAACAGCCCGCCCTCCGTTCGGAGCGGCGCGCCGACCACTAGCACCGGTTCGAGCACGGCGCTCTCCTCCACGAGGGTCAGCAGCGCCTCGTCAACAGCGGCGCTAAGCGCTTGCTGATGCAGGAGGTCCTCGATCGAATACCCCGACATCCCCAGCTCGGGAAACACGACGAGCGCGGCGTGCTCCTTCGAGGCGCGGCGCGCGAGCGCAGCTGTGCGCTGCGCGTTGAACGCCGGGTCGGCCAGCCCGACACGAGGGACTGCGGCCGCCACCCGCACGAACCCGTGGCTGTAGATGGAGTGAAAAGGGGAGCTCATTGCGACGCTTTCCTGGTAATCATGGCGTTAGCGGGGCGCACGTGGCGGGCGATTGCTTGCGGCGCTCGCCCGCGAGCTTCTGGGAAGGGCACTAGGATCGCCGCGATGCGACGCGGCGGCGTCTATGCGGCTGGAATTGCACTCCTATCGCTGCTGGTCGCGTCGGCCGGGTTCCCCCGGTCCACCACTGATCCGCTCTGTCTGCGCTCCTACGGGGGAGCCGCCCCACATCCACGGGGGGCGCTGCGGTTCGGGGTCGCTCCCGACATCGCGGGTAGCGTCGGCGCCAAGCAGACCCCGTCGGCGCCCGACAATTCAGCTCACGATTTCGCTGCGCTCAGGGCGTTGCGTCCACCGGGCCGCGTGCTCGTCGTGAGGCTGAGCCGGCTGTTCTGGGCAGCCGGTGACCAGGACATCGCGAAGGTCAGGCACGTCGCGCGGCGCTACACGAGCGCTGGGTTCGAGGTCGAGCTGCAGGTGCGATACCACCCGCCGGCTGGCCAGGCCGGGCATCTGCGTGCGTGGCAGAGCTACGTCCGGCGAGTGGTTGACGCGTTCGGAGCAGACCGTGGCGTGGTCGCGATGACAATCGCAAACGAGGTCAACGTCACATTCTCGCCCAATACGTCGGATGGCTACTACCCGCACTCGAAGGACGCGTTGATCGAGGGGATCGAAGCGGCGCACGCCGAGGCGGTGCGTCGAGGCTTCAGCCAGCTTCGCTTCGGCTTCACCTATGCGTACCGCTTTGGACCAAGCCAGGACGCGGCGTTCTTCGTCTACCTCGGCGCCCACGGTGGCCGAGCGCTACGCAGCGCGCTCGGGTTCATCGGATTGGATTTCTATCCGGGCTCGCTCTACCCCGCGGTGCTCCCACCTGGTGGTTATCCCGCTGCGCTTGCGCAGGCCACGGGTGTGGTCCGGCGGTGCCTGGCGCCGAAGGCCGAGATCGGCCCGCGGGTCCCGATCTGGATCACCGAGAACGGCGTCCCGACCGTCTCTTCGAGGCATGCCCGCCCGCAAGCGGCGGCGCTAAGCGCGCTGGTGCGCGCCGCATACGACTACGCGGGCACGTTCAACGTCACGGATTACAGGTGGTTCAACTTGCGGGACTCCGGTGCACCGAACCCCGCCGCGCTGTTCGCTACCGATGGGTTGCTGCGGGCTAACTACACCCGCAAGCCGTCGTTTTCGGCCTACAGGCGGCTGATCGCACGCTGGGGCCAGCTCGCGCCTTAGCCTGATCTGACGATCGAGTGACTGATCTTGACCGACATGAAGTCAAGATCAGTCACGCGGCTATTCTCGGTCAGCCGGCAGCGAGCTCCTGTCCGGCGTAGGCGCTCCCGCGGGCCTCGCGAAAGCGCTCAGCCGTCTCGCGTGCCGTGCCGCGAGCCCACTGGGTGGTCGTGAGAACGCCAAGCGCGAGGATCACCACGCCGAGCGCTGCGAGTACCCACCAAGCGGGGTGCGTGGCAGCCGCAAAGCCCTTTCCGATCGCCCCGGAGATGCTGCCTCCGGCTATCGCGCCGATTACGGCGACGCCCAGCGTCATTCCCACCTGCCGGCTGGTCGACGCGACCGCGGAGGCGACGCCCGCCTGGGTGCTCGGCATTCCCGACACAGCGGTGTTGGTAATCGGCGGGTTCACAAGTCCCGCTCCGAGACCGAACAGGGAGTACGCGCCCAGCAGGTATAGAGCCGGGGTGGTGGGGGAGATGCTCGTCAGCATCAGCGCCGCGCCGATCATGGCGAGCGCTGCGACGAGCAGCGCGGGGCGCGCGCGGCTGCGGCCGACGAGCCTCCCTGACAGCGGCGCGCACACGAGCGTCATCGCGGCCATCGGCAGCAGATACAGCCCGGCGTCAAGCGGCGAGAGACCGCGCACGTCCTGGAGATACAAGGTATTCAGGAACAGGAACCCGCCCATCGCCGCAAACGCGCAGACCGCGATCGCGGTGGCCCCCGCGAACGGGGCGCTGCGGAAGAAGCGCATCTCCAGCAGCGGCTCTTCGCGGCGCAGCTCGTAGCCAATGAGAGCGACGAAGCACACGCCAGAGAAGGCGAAGAGGCCGAGGATCTCCGCTGAGCTCCATCCGGTGCGGGGACCTTCGATGATCGCGTAGGTGAGCGACGCCAGGGCAGCGATGACCAGAAGCTGACCCACCGGATCGAGCCGCCGGGGGCGGGAAGCCCGGGACTCGGGCACGTACGCGGCGGTCAGCACCACCGCCGCGACTCCGACCGGGATGTTGACCAGAAACACTGCTCGCCAGCCGACTGAATCCACCAGAGCCCCGCCGACGATCGGCCCGAGCGCCATGCTCAGCCCGAACATCGCGCCCCACAGGCCGATCGCCTGCGCGCGCTCGCGGGGGTCCTCGAACACGTTGCGGATGATCGACATCGCGACTGGATTGAGCATCGAACCCCCGATCGCCTGGAGCACCCGCGCGGCGACGAGCAGTTCGATCGAGGGCGCGAGCGCGCACAGCAGCGAGCCGAGCGAGAACACGACCAGCCCGGTCTGGAATGTCCGCCTGCGTCCGATCCGGTCGGCCGTCGACCCGGCGAGCATCAGCAGGCTCGCCAGCACCAGCGTGTAGGCGTCGATCGTCCACTGCAGCTGCGAGACCGACGCGTGAAACGAGGCGTGAATCGACGGCAGCGCCACGTTGACGATCGTCGTGTCGAGACCCACGATCAGCAGGCTCATCGAGCAGATCCCGAGGATTACGCGCTTTCGCCTCCGGCTGAGCTGCGGCTGATCCATGCGAGCATCGATGCTAGTAGTGGCTGTTCCGAGCCACTGATGGCCTCGCAGGTCCGCCGGCCCTGTCAGAGTTCAGGTCCGCCGGCCAGCCGATGCCTTGAGCGACCCACCACCAGACCCGCCTGCAACCGGCACGCGCGTGGAGACCGGGGTTTTCGTCGACGGCCGGCGCGGGCGGCGGCTGGTTAGACGGGCTGGCGAGCGCGCTCCGCGGGCCGGCAAGCACGCCGAGCCGGGCCACGAGCTCGGGGTGCCCTCGGGCCTCGCCGCGCTGAGCCTCGACGCGCTGTCGAGCGTCGCCTACGGCCCGGAAGCGATGGCCGTCGTGCTGGTCGTGGCGGGCGCTGGCGCGCTGACCGACATCGTGCCGCTGACCGTCGTGATCGCGGCGATGCTGGTGTTGCTGGTCGTCTCCTACTCACAGGTGATCGAGGCTCACCCGGAGGGAGGCGGCGCCTACTCGGTGGCGAAAGCGAACCTCGGCCGGTGGCCGAGCCTGCTGGCTGCAGCGGCAGTGGTCGTCGACTACGTGACGACCGTTGCGGTTAGCCTCGCCGCGGGAGCCGCCAGCATCGCGAGCTCCTTCCCAGGGCTTTCGAATCACCTCCTCCTGATGTCGTTGATCGGTCTCGCGCTCCTGACGGCTGTGAACATGTTCGGCATCGCCGAGTCGGCGCGGCTGCTGATGGTGCCGACGGCGATTTTCGTGGTGAGCACGCTCGCGGTAATCGTGGTGGCCGCGGTTCGTGGGCATCCCGCGGCGGTGATCGGAACCCCGAGCCACTTCCCCGTCAAGGAAGCGCTCGGGATCCTGTTGCTGCTGAAAGCGTTCGCCTCGGGATGCTCGGCGGTGACGGGGTCGAGGCGATCTCCAACGGCGTCCCGGCGTTCCGCGAGCCCCGGATCAGGACAGCGCAGCGGACAGAGCTCTCGCTAGGGGTCCTGCTCGGCGTGATGCTGATCGGCCTCGCGCTTGTGATCCGCGCTCACCACTACCTGCCGCGAGGCAACGTAACGCTCCTCGCGCAGGTCACCGCGGGCGCCTTCGGCAAGAGCTGGGCCTTCTACGTCTCGAACCTGTCGGTCGCTGCGGTGCTCGCGCTCGCCGCCAACACGAGCTTCGGCGGCCTGCCGGTCCTGATGAGCCTGCTCGCCCGCGATCACCGGCTGCCTCACATGTTCTATCTGCGCGCCGAGCGGCCGGTCTACCGCCACGGGATCGTCGCACTGGCGCTCCTCGCAGGCCTGTTGCTGGTCGCCGTGAACGCCCAGACGCTGAGCCTGATCCCGCTGTTCACGATTGGCGTGTTCGTCGGCTTCACGATCAGCCAGGTGGGCCTCGTGCTGCACTGGCGCTCGCTGAAGCCCAACCGCTGGCGGCTACGCGCCGCTCTCAACGGCACGGGGGCCGTGATGACCGCGATCGCCGTGCTGGTGTTCCTGGGGAGCAAGTTCCTGCATGGCGCGTGGTGGTTGTGGTGGCGATCCCGGTGCTGATGTACCTGTTCTCCCACACCGAGCACTACTACGCCGCGGTCGCGCGCGAGCTGAAGCTCGGCAAGACACCGCCCCCTCCGCGCAGGCGCGAAAGCGTCGTGATTGTCCCCTCGTCCACGGTCAACCTGTTGACCGAGCACGCTCTGAGCGCGGCGCTATCGCTCGGACAGACAGTTGTTGCGGTGGCAGTCGCCGGCGACGAGGAGGAGTGCCAGAGAATCAAGCGCGCGTGGGATGAGTGGAAGATCTCGGTACCGCTGGAGGTGCTGCTGGACCCCCAGCGCTCGCTGATCCGCTCGGTCCTTCAATACATCAAGTCGATCGAGCACGAGGACGTCACGATTACCGTCCTGATTCCGGAGATCCTGCCTCGAAAGCGCCGCCACGAGATCCTGCACAATCAGCGAGGGCGGCTGCTCGCTGCGGTGCTGAAAGCGCGCACCAGCGTCGTCATCGCGACGCTGCCTTTTCATATCCACGACTGATCACGCGGCGGTGGCGGCGCCGGGGCCTTCGCGGCGGAGCTGTCAACGACTCGTCGTTGCTCGCTCGCAGGACGATGATCTCCCCTGGCGCGTGGTCCAGCAGCCAGGCCACGTCTCGGGCGTCGAACCCGGGGGCGCCCTGGGAGGCGGCGGCAATCACGATCCGGTCGAAGCGCTCGGTAACGATCGCGCGGCGCAGCGCGTGGCGGTAGTCCCGCCCGATCTCGATTCTCGCGTCCACCGCCACGCCCGCCTTCGTGGCGCGTTGCTCGATTGTCTCCTGGAGCGGCAGCGCGACTGCGCACTGGCGCGGCAGCGGTGTCTCCAGCGGAACGTTCAGCGGCACGTAGGCGAGGAACGCCGGCACGAGCGTGGCGTCCTCGGCGTCAGCCAGGCGGAGCGCTGCGTCGAGCGCCCGTGAGGACAGAGCGTTCGCCATGAATGGAAACAGGATCCGCCGGTTGCCGGTCGCGGTCAGAGTCGACGGTCCCGCCGGGGTGCGAAAGTGGATCACGGCCAGGGTGGTCAGGGCCCCGGCCAGCGCCACTACCAGCACGATCAAGACAACGGTCATGGTTCCTCCGTGGGGCGCTGAGTCCGGTCCGCGACGATCCGCAGATCGACCCCCGGCAGCAGTGCGAGCAGCCGGAACGGCAAGGCCGGCTGGGTCAGGCGACGCAGGGCGTTACGGGGCTTGGGCCGGCCCATCAGGACGTAGGTACTGCCACGCTCTTTCGCGACGCGCTGGGCGCTCAGCGCGACGTCTTCGCCTCGCTCGACCAGCAGGTGCGCTCCGAGGACGGTCGCGAGCCGGCGTAGCGCCTCGAGCTGCTCTTGCTCCACTGCGTTGGGCTCGTGGTCCGAAACCCATAGGAGATCGAGCTCCGCCCCAAGGCGCTGGGCTGAGCGCCATGCTCGGCGGACCACCCGCTGGGACTTCGGAGCGGGCTTGATCAGCGCGAGCAGCCGCTCGCCGATGGCCTGCGGAGCCGCGCTGTCGATCAGGCGGTCATCGCCAGGGCGACCAGGCGGCTCGGGGAGAATCCGCTTGGCTTCGACCTCTTCGGCTACCTGCCGCAGCGCGACCTCGCGCAGCGCCGAGAGATTCTCGACCTTGAAGAAGTTCTCGAGCGCCGCCTGGATTCGCTCTCCGGGGTAGACCTTCCCGGCCACCAGCCGCTCGATCAGCGACTGCGGAGTCACGTCGACGAGTACCACCTCATCGGCGGTGCCGAGCACCGAGTCGGGGACTGTCTCCCTGACGCGCACGTTGGTCAGCTGCACAACCTGGTCGTTGAGGCTCTCCAGGTGCTGAACGTTGACAGTCGAGAAGACGTCGATGCCGGCGGCGAGCACATCCTCGATGTCCTCGTAGCGCTTTTCGTGCTCCACGCCCGGAGCGTTCGTGTGGGCGAGCTCGTCGATCAGCGCCAGTTCCGGAGACCGGCGAAGAATCCCGGGGAGGTCCATCTCCTCGAGCTCGGTCTCCCGGTAGGCGACGCGCCGCCGAGGCACCACCTCGAGCCCCTCGGCCTGGGCGACCGTCTCAGCGCGGCCGTGAGGCTCGAGGTAGCCGATCACGACGTCGCGCCCAGCCTCGGCTTCCGCCTGGCCTTCCTGGAGCATCCGGTAGGTCTTCCCGACCCCCGCCGCCATACCAAGGAAGATGCGGTACTGCCCGCGGCGGGGCTCCCCATCGGCGCGCGCGGCCGCAGATCCGACAGCTGCGCCCGCGGCGGTCATGCCCCGAGGACATTGTGGACCAGCAGGTCGATCAGCTTGATCCCGATGAACGGGGCGATGATGCCACCGAGACCGTAGATCAAGAGGTTTCGCCGCAGGAGCGCGCTGGCGCCGATCGGACGGTAGCGAACGCCGCGCAGCGATAGCGGGATCAGAGCTGGGATCACGATCGCGTTGAATATGATCGCGGAGATCACCGCTGAGCGTGGCGTGCCGAGGCTCATGACGTTAAGCAGGTGGAGCGGTCCCTGACCATGCTTGGAGGCGGCATAGGTGAACAGGAAGATCGCGGGCAGGATCGCGAAGTACTTGGCGACGTCGTTGGCGATCGAGAATGTGGTCAGGGCCCCGCGTGTGATCAGCAGCTGCTTGCCGACCTCGACGATCTCGATGAGCTTCGTCGGGTTCGAGTCGAGGTCGACCATGTTGCCCGCCTCACGAGCCGCCTGGGTACCGCTGTTCATGGTCACGCCGACGTCGGCTTGAGCCAGCGCAGGAGCGTCGTTAGTGCCGTCACCGGTCATCGCGACCATCCGTCCCTGTGACTGCTGGTCTTTGATCAGAGCCAGCTTCGCCTCGGGGGTGGCTTCGGCGAGGAAGTCGTCGACCCCGGATTCCTCGGCGATCTTAGCCGCGGTGAGGCGGTTATCGCCGGTGATCATGATCGTGCGGATTCCCATCGCGCGGAGATGATCGAAGCGCTCGCGCATCCCTTCCTTGATCGTGTCCTTCAGGTAGATGACGCCCATCACCTGTGAGTTGCGCGCGACCGCCAGCGGAGTGCCGCCCTCGCGCCCGATCCGGTCGAGCGCAGGCTGGAGCTCGCCGGGGGGCCGACCGCCCTCGTCGGCGACGAACCGGATCACCGCGTCGCCGGCGCCCTTACGCAGCTGGCGACCGTCCATGTCGACGCCGCTCATCCGCATCTGGGCGGTGAACGGGACGAACCGGGCACCGGCCATATCGTGCTCGCGGATCCCGTACTGCTTGGCCAGCACGACGATCGAGCGTCCCTCGGGCGTCTCGTCCGCGAGCGAGGCCATCTGCGCGACCTCGGCCAGCTCGGTCTCCGATACCCCGGGCATCGGGATGAACTCGCTGGCCAAGCGGTTGCCGATCGTGATCGTCCCGGTCTTATCGAGCAGCAGCACATCGACGTCGCCGGAGGCCTCGACCGCGCGGCCCGAGAGCGCAAGTACGTTACGGCGCACGAGCCGGTCCATGCCGGCGATGCCGATCGCGGACAGGAGCGCGCCGATCGTGGTGGGGATCAGCGCGACGAGCAGCGAGATCAAGGTCGTCTCGGAGATTGGCGTGTGCGCGAGCAACCCGAATGGCCGCAGCGTCACCACGACGATCATGAAGATCAGCGTCAGCCCGGCCAGAAGGATGTTGAGCGCGATCTCATTCGGGGTCTTGCGTCGCGCGGCGCCCTCGACCAGAGAGATCATGCGGTCGAGGAACGAGTGCCCCGGCTCCTGGGTGATCTCGACCAGGATCCTGTCCGAGAGAACGCGGGTGCCACCGGTGACCGCGCTGCGGTCGCCGCCGGACTCGCGGATGACCGGCGCGGACTCGCCGGTGATCGCCGACTCGTCGACGGAGGCGATGCCCTCGATCACGGTGCCGTCGCCGGGGATCAGCTCGCCCGCTTGCACTACGACCACATCGCCCTTGAGCAGATCGGACGCCTTCTTGGTGGTGCCATCCTGCAGCTTGGCCACCGTCTCCTGGCGCATCGAGCGCAGCGCGTCGGCTTGGGCGCGGCCGCGTCCCTCGGCGAACGCCTCCGCCATGTTGGCAAACACGACCGTCAGCCATAGCCACACCGAGATCGTGAACGTGTACCAGGCCGGCTCGTTACCGCCGCCAAGCGGGCCGCCGCCGAACATCTGGATCAGCCAGGTCACGGTGGTGATCACGGCGCCGATCTCGACGACGAACATCACGGGGTTTCGGATCTGCACCCGCGGGTCGAGCTTGATGAAGCTGTCGAACAGCGCCCGCTGCACGATGTCGCGTCGGAACAGCGAGATCGCGCGGCGCTCGGAAGGTGTGGATCCGGGAGCGGTATCGACGGACATCAGCGTCCCCCTGTCATCCGGTTGAGAGCAAGATTCAGTTCCAGCACGTCGACCCCGGGCTCACCGGAGAATCCGAGCCCGCGGCCGAGCGTGTACTGCGAGATCAACTGATCGACTATCGAGAGCGACAGGTGGCGAACCGCGGCGATACGGTGCGCCTGGATGTCGGCGTTGGCGACCGAGATGTCGGGATCGATCCCGGAGGCCGAGCTGTTGGCGGCGTCCACCGGTGTCGTGGCGACTGACAAGCTTGCGTCGTAGGGCCTATTGAGCGCGAGATAGGCCTGGACGTTGGTAGTGATCTCCGTCAGGGTCGCGACGCTGTTGGGACCCAGATTCGAGAACGTGGTCGCGGCAGCGTTATCGGCCGGGACCGTTGCCGACGGGCGGGTCTGGAAGTAGCGCGGGTCAGGGTTGGTGAGCGGGTTGCCGCTCTTGTCCACCTGTGGCTTGCCGTTCTTGACCACCTGGTCGGCGAAGTTCTGGCCGATGATCTTCGAGCCGACGAGCTTGCCGTTAACATAGATCTGCTGGCCGTTGGCATTGCCGGGGAATGCCACCTGGGTGACGCCGGTGATGAACAGGGGATAAATGATCCCGCAGAGGAGTGTCAGCACGACCACTCCGATAGCTGATGTGACGATGTCTCGTTTCATTTCAATAGAGGTGTGGGGTCAGGCCCTGGACGATCGGTCCGAGCAGTAGGGCGGGGAAGAAAGTGAGAGCACCGACGAGGATGATCACGCCGATCAGCAGCACCACGAAGGTGGTGTTATCCGTACGCATCGTCCCAAGACCGGCGGGACTGACCCGCTTGCTCGCGAGTGCGCCGGCCACGGCGAGCGCGAACAGGATCGGCGCGTAGCGCGCGAAGATCATGTCAAAGCCGCCGAGAAGATCGGCGAACTTGACTCCGTGTGCGCCGAGGTTGCCGGCGTTCGGCTGGACGTAGCCCGTGTACCCGGCGAGTGCCGAGCCGTTGTTGTTCGCCTGCGACAGATAGGCGTAGAAGGTCTCTGAAAATCCCTGGGGACCGGTCGCAGCGGCTGAGATCGAGGCCCGTCCAGCCTTACTGGCGGTCGCGAGCGCGGTGCAGAACAGCGCCATCAATGGAGTGAGGAGAAGTCCGATCGTGACCAGCTTTATCTCGCGCGCTTCGATCTTCTTGCCCAGGTACTCGGGTGTGCGTCCGACCATCAGTCCGCCGATGAACACGGCCAGCAGGACATACAGGAGGATCGAGTAGAGCCCAGTACCGACGCCGCCGAAGATCACCTCGCTTGCGGATAGGTTCGCGAACGGGACGGCGCCACCGATCCCCGTGAATGACTCAATCGCGCTGTTGACTGCACCGCAAGAGGTCACGGTCGTGACCACGTCGAACAAGGCCGATCCAGCGATCCCGAACCGCTGATCCTTACCCTCGAGGTTGCCACCGGTAGACCCCGCGATCACGTGAGTGTGCAGTCCCGCCGCGTGCTGGGCCGGCGATCCGTGGGCCTCGGCGATGTACGCGACCACAACCGCGCCGAGGAACATCACCATCATCGTGGCGTAGATCGCGTGGCCCTGGCGGCGATTGCCGGCCATCCGCCCGTACATGAACACCAGCGCGGCCGGGATGCTCAGCACGACCAGCATCTCGAAAAAGTTCGTGAAAGCCGTGGGGTTCTCGAACGGGTGGGCGGAGTTCGTGTTAAAGAAGCCGCCGCCGTTGGTCCCGAGCAGCTTGATCGCCTCCTGGGAGGCAACCGGTCCCTGTGCGATCTGGTTCGGCAGGCCGGTGATCCCGCTGAAGCTCAGATAGTGCGAGACGTTCTGGATCGAGCCCTGGAACACGAGCACGAGCGCGATCACGATCGAGATCGGCGTCAGCACCCAAAGGATCGTGCGGACCAGGTCGTGCCAGAAGTTGCCGATGCTCGTGGTGCCGCGCGAGACGAGCCCGCGGATCAGGGCGACAGCAACGACGATGCCGACGCCCGCGGAGAGGAAGTTCTGCACAGTGAGCCCAGCCATCTGGCTGAAGTAGCTCATTGTCGTCTCGCCGCCGTAGTACTGCCAGTTCGTGTTCGTCATGAACGACGAAGTGGTGTTAAACGTCACGTCCCAGGTGCCCGAGTGATAGCCCTGAGGGTTTAGCCCGGTGAAGTTCCACAGCGTCTGTGTGCGCAAAATGAAATACAGCAGCACCCAGCCACAGACCGAGAAGATGATCAGGCTCTTGGCGTACTGCTTCCAGTCCTGGCCCTTGTCGGCGTCGACGCGCAGGATCCGATAGAGAAGGCGCTCGGGTGTCCGGAACAGCGGGTCCATGAACGTGTGCTGGCCTGCGTACACCGCGGCCATGTAACGGCCGAGCGGCATTGCCAGCAGCGTCAGCAACGTGACGAACAGGAGGATTGTCAACCAGCCGGTGAACGTCATGGGCTTAGAACTTCTCCCCCCGGATGAGGGCGTAGAGGAGGTAGATGCACACGAGCACGGACACGACCAGACCGAAGAAGTCAGCAGCACTCATGTGCCCGATGAACGCCCCAAGAACAGGACTCATATCCGCTCGATCCCGTAGATCAGACCGAGCAGTACTGCGAACATCACAATTCCGATCAATATCGCTACTGCGTCCATGGAGTACATCGTGGTCGCTGTGCGGTCAAGGAAGCGTGGAGAATCTGCTCCTTCGCGCGAAGATGTTGTGAAGAGAACCTCTGTGTCAGCGGCGAACGCCACGGCGTGAAGCGCCGGCGTTACATCGGGACATGTGTGCAGGACTTCCGCGGTCTCTCAGAGCGAGACCTGCGAGCCCATCATCACGGTTCGGCTGCTGGGCAGCCCGAAGTGCTCGATCGGGCTGGTGGCGTTGCGCGCCAGCGTCAGGAACAGCTGCTTGCGCCAGTGGCGCATCCCCGGCGCGTCGGTGGCCGCGATCGTCATCCGAGACACGAAGTACGAGGCGTGCTCGAGGTCGAGGTTGCGCTCGAGGAAGCCGCGCTTGCGGGCCAGGGCAAGCTCCAGGGGAATGTTCGAGCTGTCGCGGTAGCCGACCCGGATGCAGACGTGAGTCACCTTGAACCGGCCCGGTCCGATCCGCTCGACCGCGAACCGGTCGTCCACTTCGACGTGTGGGATGCTGATCGGGTCCATCGAAACGATCACCACCTTCTCGTGCAGCGCATGGCCGTGATCGACCACCGCGCGCAGGGCGAGCGGTGTCGTCTCCTTACTCGGGTTCAGGAAGATCGCTGTTCCAGGGACCCGGCGAATCGGGGGGGACGCCGTCTGCAGGCCGTCGAGAAACTCGAGCAGCGAGCCCTCCTGCTCGGCTCGATTGCGGGTCACGATCTCGCGCCCGCGATTCCAGGTGATCATCACGGAGGCGATCACCCCGCCGACGGCCAGCGACAGGTACGCCCCGTGGCCGATCTTGGCGAGATTCGAGGTGAAGAAGGCGATCTCCACGGTCAGGAACAGGGCGCCGAGAAGGGCAAGTCTCCATTTCGGCGTGCGCCACAGCGAGCGGGCGACAGAGAGGAACAGGATCGTGTTGAGGATGAAGGTTCCTGTAACAGCCACGCCGTATATGTCAGCCAGCTTGGCCGAGTGCTGGAAGCCGATCACCAGCGCCACTACGCCGATGCACAGGAACCAGTTGATGATCGGCACGTAGATCCGGCCCTCCAGCACCGACGTGTGGACGATGTTCAGTCGTGGGAGGAAGCCGAGCTGAACGGCCTGCTTGGCGACGGAGAAGGATCCGGTGATCGCGGCCTGGGAGGCGATGATCGTCGCCGCGGTGGCCAGGAACACCATTGGGATCCGGGCGCCGGGCGGGACGATCTGGAAGAACGGGTTGAAGTTCGCGGACTTCACCGCGCCGGGGTGCCCGAGTATCCAAGCGCCCTGGCCGAGATATGAGATGAGGACGGCGGGCAGAACGATCGCGAACCATGTGAAGCGGATCGGTCCCGCCCCGAAATGGCCTCGGTCGGCGTAGAGGGCCTCGGCACCGGTTACCGCCAGCACGACCCCGCCCAGCGTCAGGAAAGCCGCCAGGCCATGGTCGACGATGAACCGGGCTCCCCATGTCGGCGACAGGCCTTGCAGCACGCCCGGGTGTGCGATCACCTGGCTCCCGCCGAGAATCCCGATCACGGCGAACCAGATCAGGATCACCGGCCCGAACAGCCATCCGACCGCTCCTGTCCCGTAGCGCTGGAACGCAAAGAGCGCGATCAGGATTCCCAGCGAGATCGGGACGATCAGATGCGAGAGGCTCGGAGTGGCGACGTTCAGCCCCTCGACCGCGGATATCACCGAGATCGCGGGCGTGATTATCCCGTCGCCGAAGAACAACCCGGCGCCGAAGATCCCGAGCGTCACCAGCACCGCGGCCCGGGGCACCTTGCGGCGGCGGATCAGCGCGGTCAGAGCCATGATCCCGCCATCTCCGCGGTTATGGGCCCGCATGATGAACCCTGCGTACTTGAGCGAGACCTCGACCATCAGCGCCCAGAAGATCAGCGAGGCAATCCCGTAGACCCCGGCCACAGTGGCGTGGGCAGCCTCTCTGTGCTGGGTGAAGATGACCTGCTCGGTGTAGAGGGGGCTCGTGCCGATGTCGCCGAACACCACACCGAGCGCGCCGAGCGCGAGTACTACGCGGCTCGCGTGTGCAACGACGTCGCGCGAGTCGTCGGCCGCTGCGGTGATCGCCGCCGATGGAGCTTTCCCGTCCGGCCTTGGCGCGGGGCGCACCGGCCAGTATCCGAGCTTGTGAGCCGCTTCGTTAAAGCTTCGCCTCACGCCGGTTCTCTCCGGCGCGACCGTCGTGGGAGCGGCGCCGTCACCGCCATCGCGGCCGAGCTTGTGGGCGGCCTCATGGTATCTGCGTGGGCGATCTGGCGGGCTCATGTGCGGGTCTCGGCGACTCTCGGACTAGGTACAAGTACCTATAGTCGATGCTAACGAAGGATTCGGCATCTGTCGGTTCGTTCTTGAGACGCTCCGAGGGTCCGAGGGTCCGAGGGTCCGAGGGTCCGAGCGTGAGGGCGGGCCATCGTCGGCTGGTGGGCCGGGAGGCCTGGTCGGCGCCGATGCCTTGCGCGCGTTGCCAATGAACCTTCTCTTGCCATGATCTCCGTTTGCCAGTGGGCTCGGAGTGGCGCCGCGAGGCACTGCGGACGAATCTGTAGCTGGTGCCGATGATCGAGGTGATCGCGGCGATCGTCCTGTACGTCGTGACGCACGTGATCGATCGCGCGGCGTATCACCACTCCCTCTCGCTTCCATCGTGGTTGACATTCGGCTCCGCGAATCCCTCGCGCCAGATCCTGGCGACGCTCGCGGCCGCGGTGAGCACGTCGGCGTCGTGTTCTCGATCACGATCGTGACCCTGACACTGGCCTCGACCCAGTTCGGGCCGCGGATGCCACCGGGACCGCCACGGTTACGTACGGGTGATAACCGCGCACCTCAGCTACGAGCGGCTCGTGGAGCGGGCGTTCGAAAAGATCCGCCAAGCGGGACGAGGGATGCCCGCCGTGATGATCCGTCAGCTCGAAGCGCTGGAGAAGATCATCGAGTACGCGAGCACCGGCGAGCAGCGGGAGCTGCTGCTCGCGCAGGCGGCGATGATCCTCCAGTCCAGCGAGGAGAGTCGATCCCCGAGCCCGCAGATCGCGCCGACGTGAAGCGAGAGTACGACGGGGTCATCGACGCTGCGGCACGAGTCGGCGCGCTTCACGCGGCGCAGCCGGTGGGGCCGGAAACCGCCGGCGGTCAGGCCGCGAACCGGTAGCCGACGCCGGGATCGGTGCGGATATGGCGGGGGCCGTCCGCGGGCTCGATCTTGCGGCGAAGATTTGCAATGTGCGCCCGCAATACTCGGGTGTCATTGGCGTAGCCGGAGCCCCACACCGCCACCAGCAGCTGCCTGTGAGTCATCAGTCGCCCGCGGTTTCGCACAAGGTGGCGGAGCAGCTCGAACTCGATCGGCGTCAGGTGGACGTCCTCACCGCCGAGCGCCACCGCATGGCGCGCCAGGTCGATCTCGAGACCATCCACCGAGACGACCGCCTCGTCGGGCTCGGGCGCAATGCGACGTAGGTTGGCCTGAAGTCGCGCGACCAGCTCCCTGGGTCCGAACGGCTTGGTCACGTAGTCATCTGCGCCGGCAGCAAGCGCACGCACCTTCGCGTCCTCCTCGCCGACCGCTGAGAGGACGATCAGCGGCATGTCGCTCCATTCGCGCAAGCGCCGGCAGACCTCGATGCCGTCACCGTCGGGCAGGACCAGGTCGATGATTGCGGCATCCGGTCGCTTGACTGCCGCCACGTCGAGCGCCTCCTCGGCAGTGCTGGCGGGCAATGGCTCGAAGCCCGCGTCGCGGAGGATCACCCGGAGCGCTCGCAGGATCTGCTGCTCGTCGTCGCAGACGAGCACGCGGGGCAACGGGGCTTTGGGCTCGAGGGTCGCGCTCACGCGGGCACCGCGAGCCGCTCCTCGATGGGCAGCGACACGACGAAGCTGGTGCCTTGACCGGGGAGCGATTCCACCCAGATCTGACCGCCGCCGACCTCAATGAAGCCCTTGGCGATCGCCAACCCGAGGCCGGATCCCGAGCCTCGATCGACTCCTGGCTGGCCGGCCCGATAGAAGGGCTCGAAGATCCGCTCGCGCTCGGCGGGCTCGATCCCGGGACCCTGGTCGACCACTTGGACTATCACTCGCTGGCCGCTGCGTCGAACGTGTACCGACACCGGCAATCCCCGCGAGTATCGCCGCGCGTTCTCGAGAAGATTGGCCAGCGCCCGCTCGAGCTGGGCGGCGTCGGCGCGGATCTCGGGCACATCGGGGTCGATGCTCATCCGCACCTCACCCGGTCCACTCAGTCCCTCGCGCGCGGCGATCAGGACATCCTCGAGCGAGGTCCAGTCGCGTCGCGGCTCGGCCTTGCCGGCTTGGAGCTTGGAGAGGTCGAGCAGCTTGTCGACCAGCGACGCGAGCCGAGTCCCCTCCTCGACCACAGCCGAGCTCAGCTCGGTCCGCTCCTCGGCGCTGAGTGAGCTGGCCCCGAGCGCATGACCGGCCGCAACGATCGCCGTCAGCGGCGTGCGCAAGTCGTGGGAGACCGCCCGCAGAAGCGCGGTCTTGACATCGTCACTTCGGCGCAGTCCCTCGGTGCGGACCGCTTCAAGCTGCATCGCATCGCGCCGCAGCGCGATCGCGACGAGCGCGCCGAGCGCGGGGGCCACCTGCCTTCGGAGCCGCTCGATCGTGGCGGTCGGTAGGGCCTTCGGCACGAGCAACGTTGCGATCTGCTCGCCGTCGGTCGCGCTCAGCGCAAGGGCCAGGCGGCGCTGGTCGCCCTCGACGCGCCCCAGCTCGATCGCCGCGGACGGGATGTCCAATCCGTCCGCCACCCGCCGCGAGGCTACGCCCAGCGCGCTCGGCGTCGCCGACCCTCCAAGCAGCTCGCGAGCCAGCGCAGCGGCGAGGTCGGCCTCCGCCCGCCGGCGTTCAGATTCCTGCGCAGAAGCTCGGGCGAGCTCGGCGATCGCCGACACTGCGATGGCGACGACGATGAACGCGCCAAGCGCCACCCAGTTGCGCGAGTCGGCGATCGTGAACGTGCCGACCGGCGCGAGATGGAAGAAGTTGAACGCCGCCGCGCTGAGCAGCGCCGCGCTCAGGCCGAACGAAAGGCCCCAGTACGCCGAGACGAACAGCACTGCGGGTACGTAGACCACGCTCAGCGACGCCGCGCTGGTGACCTGGCCGAGCGGGTAGATCGCCGCAGTGCAGGCCGCGACGGAACCAAGTACCACGCTCACCCCAACCCAAGGGCGGGGCCGCGCGCCCCTCGCAAGCGACCATCCTGGCCGGGCGAACATTTGACTCCAGCTTAGTGGTGCTGTCCGTAACTGCCCTGACACCGGGTCAGGCGAAGCCTGGCCCTGAACATGCCGTGACGCCGGGTCAGGCGAAGCCTGGCCTGAGGCGTCGTGACACCGGGTCAGGCGAAGCCTGGCCCTGAATACGACGCAGGTGCCGCGGAATCCCCGCGCGCCGAAGCGATCTGAGTGACCAGAGCGGAAGGACTGGTGCCAGGAAGAACGGCAAGCCGGGGAAGGCGGTAGGGGTCTCCGGCCTTCGACGCCAGGCCGGGTGCGACTGTTGTTGCGCCCGTATAGCCGCCCGATTTGACCGCTGCTATGACGTTGGCGTCGTAGTGGCCTAGCGGATACGAGAACCAATGCACAGGGATGCCGTATTGCTGCTGGAGCGTCTGCCGAGCCGACGCAACCTCAGAGGTCAGCTGGCCGGAGCCCACGGTGGTCAGGTCGGTGTGGCTCAGCCCCTGGGTGTCGACCTCCCAGCCGGCCGCGATCAATCCCCGGACCTCTGTGCCGCTGATTCCGCCCTCCGACGGGGGGAGTCCGTTTACGACGAGCTCCTCATCGCCCACCCAGCCGAGCGATTTGAGCACGGGGAGGGCGTTGGCGTATTGCGAGTGGTAGCCGGTGTCGAACGTCAACACGATCGGTTTGCCGGGCCCCAGCGACTTTCCTTGAGTCCAGTAGCCCTCGAGCTGGTCGAGCGTCACCGCGTGCCAGCCCGCGGCCTTGAGCGCCTGCATCTGCGCGCTGAACTGATCCTGCGGGACGTACAGGCTGGGATTGGCCACACCGGCGGGGGCGTTCGCGACAACGTGGTACATCAGCACTGGAACGGGCGCCGGCGCGGTCCTCGCCGGCGTCGTCGAACTCTTCGCCGTGGTCGTCGACCGGGGCCTCTGAGTCGAGGTCTCGGTGCTGTGTCCGGAGCCGCCGCCGGGCACCCCAAGGATCAGCAGCGCAGCGAGGACCACCGCTACGAGCCCCGCGCCGGCTGTGGTCCGCGCGATCAGCGCGCTGCCCCTCCGGGGGCGCCCCCGACCCCGCGCCGGGCTGCGCGGGGCCGGTCGGCCGGGAGGCGGTGGCGGGTCGATCTCTTGTGGCGGTCCCTCGCTCACGCGGCGAGCGTATAGATTCCACGCCCGCGTGGTGGATCGCGTCCGAGCGCGGACGGTGCTGAACGGGAGCGTCGCGCTCGCGGTGCTCGAGGCCGGGGACCCTTCGCGCCCGACCGTCGTGCTGCTCCACGGGTATCCCGACACCAAGGAGCTCTGGCGCGAGGTCATGTCCAGGCTGGCCGGCCGGATGCACGTCGTCGCCTACGACGTGCGGGGCGCCGGAGGGTCGAGTGCCCCACGGAGGGCCGTCGACTACGACCTGGCGCGCCTCGGAGATGACCTACTCGCGGTCGCAGGCGAGCTGTCCGGCGGCAGGATCCACCTCGTCGGCCACGATTGGGGCGCGATCCAGGGGTGGGAGTTCGCGGCCGATCCCCGGTTTCACGGGGTTCTCGCGTCGTTCACCGCGATCGCCGGCCCGTCGCTCGATCAGGTCAGCGCCTCGCTTCGTAGGCTGCTGGCGGCCGGCCGACTGCTCGAAGCGCTGCGCCGGCTCCGGCGCTCCTACTACGTCGCACTGCTCTGGCTTCCCGGCGGTCCGCAGCTGGTCTGGCGGGTGCTCCTGAACCGCGAACGCTGGCGCCACGAGCTCGCGCGCCGTGAGCAGCTCTCGCCGCCGGCCGGCTATCCCGGGGAGACCCTCGCCCGCGACGGCATCACCGGAGCGAAGCTCTACCGTCGCAACATTCCAAGGCGCACTGTCCTCCCCAGACTGCGGAGCGCGCTCGTTCCCGTCCAATTGATGATGCCCTCCGGCGACAGGTTCATCCCGAGCGAGTACTACGAGCTGGCCGAGCGGTTCGCCCCCGACGTCCGGCGGCACACGCTTCCCGGGTCTCACTGGGCGCCGCTGGCCGCTCCGGGGCTCGTCGCCGATCTGATCGAGCGGTTCGTTGCAGACATCGAGTCGAGCACGGAAGCGTCCCAGGGGGCCGTGGGCGGTTGAACTGAGCAATCGGGAAGGAGTCCGGCCAGCGAGATCGAATCGCGGACCATGCCCCTTCGCCGCCGCTCACCAGGCATACCAACCAGCGCTCCGGACCCCACCGAGGGCTTCGAGCACCTCGACCGCAAGTGGATCGCAGTGCTGCACTGGCTTGCCATCAACCAGATTGACTATGTCCTCGTCGGCGCTGTCGCGCAGGCTCTGCGCGGGGCCACCGATGCCGCGGGACCGGTCGTGATCGTCCCCGCGCCGTACGGACGCAACTACCAGCGCCTGTGTTCCGCTCTGTGGACCGCGCGTGCCCGGGTCCGGGTCGACGCCGCCAGGCCAGGCGATCCCGAGACGCTTCCCGTCAAGCTGAGCGCGGACAAGCTCGCCTCGGGACGCTGGGCGCTCCGCTGCGGAATCCACGAGATCGACATCGAGCCGAGCCCTGCGCACAACTCGGGGCAGGACGCGGACGTGTCTCGCTACCAAGAGCTGCTGTACGAGGCCAATCGCTTCGAGCTTGCGGCTGGTGTGAGTGTTGAGGTCGCCTCGCCCGAAGACGTCGAGCACTACGAGTACCTGCGGCGGACCGGACTCGCGCCCGAGATCCGGATCATGCGGCAGGCCCGCGTCGAGAACGACGCCCACTGAGGGTCGGGTAGGCGGTTCGGCCGCGTCGACCGTCATCTAGATTTGGGCGGGTGACCAAGCAGGCCAAGTTCGCTCTGACCGGAGCTGCAGCGGCGGTTGTGCTTCTGATGTTGAC
>JALYZY010000017.1 GCA_030948665.1 Actinomycetota bacterium
GCGACGGGACGATCAGCAACGGCACCGGCACCTCGGTCACAGTCAGCCCCGGCAGCCCGGCAGGCCTGTCGCTCAGCGCCGCCAGCACCACCCCCACTGCCGGCAGCACCGACAACCTCACCGTCACCTCGATCGACAGCTACGGGAACACCGCGACAAGCTACAACGGACCCGCAACGGCCACCTTCAGCGGCGCGAGTACCATCGGCGCCTCGCATCCGACCGTCACCAACAGCTCTGGTAGCCCGGTCCAGTTCGGATCGAGCACCACGCTCAGCTTCACCAACGGAGTCGCCTCGGTCTCCGGCTCCAGCAACGGCGTGATGACCCTATACAAGGCAGAGAGCGCCTCGATCAGTGTGACGATCGGCAGCTTCACCAGCAGTACGGTCTCAGTGGCGGTGAGCCCCGGCACCCTGGCAGCCCTTTCGCTCGGTGCCGCCACCCAGACCCCGACCGTGGGTGCCTCTGACAACCTGACGATCACCTCGTACGACAGCTACGGGAACATCCTCATCACTTCCACCGGCGCCGGCTCCGTTACATTCAGCGGCGCGCACTCGATCGGTGCGTACAACCCCGCTGTGAGCAACAACTCGGGTAGTCCGATCCAGTTCGGGTCCAGCACCATGCTCAACTTCACGGGCGGCGTCTCAACCACCTCTGGGAACAGCAACGGCGCGATGGTCCTCTTTAAGGCGGAGAGCATCTCGATCACCGCGACGCTGAACGGCGTCACCAGCAACTCACTCCCGCTCACCGTGAGCCCTGGCAGCCCGGCAGGTATGTCGCTCAGCCCCGCCAGCACCACTCCAACTGCAGGGAGCGGCGACAACCTAACTGTCACGTCGATTGACAGCTTTGGGAACACAGTCCCCGGCTTCAGCGGCGCCATGTCCGCTGTCTTCAGCGGAGCGAGCACCGTCGGCAGCTTCCGTCCGACCGTCACCAACAACTCCGGTACCCCCATCCAGTTCGGATCGAGCACCACGCTCAGCTTCGCCAACGGAGTCGCCTCGGTCTCCGCCTCCAGCAACGGCGTCATGACCCTATACAAGGCCGAGACCGCCGTGGTCAGCGTGACGGCGGGGGGCTTCACCAGCAACCCTGTCTCGGTCACAGTGAGCGCGGGCGGGGCGGCGAACCTGGGTCTCAGCGCCACCAGCACCACTCTGGCAGCGGGCGCAGCCGACAACCTGACGGTCAGCGCGGCGGACACCTACACGAACCCCATCACCGGATCGCTTTCGGCCACGTTCAGCGGACCGCACGCGGTCGGCTCCAACAACCCCACAGTCTCCAACAGCTCCGGTACCGCGATCCAGCTCGGGTCCGCCACCACCCTCTCCTTCTCCAACGGGGTTGCGTCAGTGTCCGGTTCCAACAACGGCGTGATGAGGCTCTACAAGGCCGAAACCGCGTCGGTCGCCGTGACCATCAACGGCGCCACCAGCAGCCCGGTCTCGGTCACCGTGAGCCCCGCCAGCGCGGCAGCCCTGTCGCTGAGCGCCGCGACCACCACCCCCACTGCGGGGGCAGCTGACAACCTCACGATCATCGCGCTGGACACCTACGGGAATACCGCCACGAGCTACACGGGATCGAAGAGCCTCACCTTCGGCGGCGCGAGCGCGATCGGCAGCTTCAACCCGACGGTCACGAACAGCTCGGGCACCGCGATCGCATTTGGAAGCAGCACGTCACTGTCGTTCGCCAGTGGGGCCGCTTCGGTATCGGGGTCGAGTAACGGGGTGATGAAGCTCTATAAGGCGCAGACCAGCTCGATCACGGTCACGGATGGCACGATCAGCAACGGTACCGGGACGTCGGTCACGGTTAGCGTCGCCGCGGCGGTCCCCAGCGGCCTTGCATACGTCGACAACAGCGTCGCAACTGCGGATCAGGTAACGGGCACCACGACCGCGAGCGTCGGCCTCACCGCGACGCAGACCCAAGGCGACCATGTCGGAAACACCTACAACGCCACCGCGGGCGCTGGCGGAAGCTTCACGATCAACGTCGAGGCATACAACGGATCGAGCAGCTCGAGGGCGTTCACATATAGCGTGGTCGCAGTCGATCCGTACGGCAACCAGACGTCCGCGGCGAATGTGAGCTCGACCGACACGAAGTAACTCAGTGCGTTGGCAGGAGCTCCCCGACGGCTGCCTGGGTGCCGGCTGAGGTATGCCCTCCCGCAACGACGACGGCGTTACCCACAGTCAGCACTGCGGCGTCCGACAGCGGGGCAGGAAGCTGGCCGGCGAGCCGCACCTTGCCGGTCGACGGGTTGATGGCAAGGACGTCGGAGCTGCGGGCGTCCACCGTCTCGCCGCGCCCGCCGACGAGGTACACCCTTTCGCCGAGGACCGCGGCGCCGGCATGCGTGATCGGCCGCGGCAGGCGGCCGGCGTGCGTGACCCTTCCAGTGGCTGAATCGAACCGGTAGATCGCGTCACTCGCGCCGGTGGGCGTGGAGCCCCCGATGATCAGAAGATCGCCACCGACCGCGACGACGGAGGCATATCGGAGCGCGACCGGCAGGTGCGCGGCCACGGAAGGCTGTCCGCCTGGGCGCCAGGAGACGATCGTGTCCAGCGCCTGGTTTCCGTCGAACCCGCCGACCACGTATGCCGTACCGCCGATCGCGGACACCGCGACATCCGACTGGGCACGCGGCAGCGTCCCCACCTGCGTCACGGAGCCCGCGGCCGGATCGAACCGCAGGATGTGGTCGTATTGAGTGAACTCTCCCCCACCGAAGACGTACACGTCGCCGCCCATGGTTGCTGCCTGGGCGTCGTGCTGGGCGCCTGGCAAGCTTGCGCTCCCTACCGGGCCACGGTCGCTCGCGACGACAATCCTTGCGGTGGAGGTGACGGCCGGCGTGATCCCACCCAGGAGCGCGAAGCGACCCGCGGGCAGCGCGGCGAAGGCGGGATCCTGAACCGCGGCTGGGAGCGAGAACAGCGGCCTGTAGGCAAGGTTCACCGGCCGGGTGGGAGCGAGCGCCCGCGCCGCAGCACGGTGCGTGTGGGACGAGCTGCTCGGGCTCGAAGCGCCGCCGCAGCCGCTGAGCGCGAGCAGCAGGAGCAACGCGCTGGTGCGGCGCAATCTAGTCTCAGGCGTATCGATGCCCCGAGCCTAGCCAAGCCGCGAGATGACACCGGCGCCGTTAGCGGATTCTCACCTGCGGTTTAGAGAGCTTTCACTGCGACGCCGAAGGCTCCCGGCAGTGCCCCTGGAGAGAGTTGCTTGACCCCTGAGCGGAACTCCCGCCGCCGGAGAGCAACTGCGGTTCGCCGACGGCGGGTGCTGGTCCTGGCGGTGCTTGCCGTAATCGCGGGCGGGCTCGTAGCGGTGCTCCGGTCGGCTCCGAGCGCACAGCACCATCGGACAGCGAAGACCGCCCCGCATCACACGAGATCGACCGGAGTGGCGAGCACACCGCTCCCGGCCAAGCCGCCGGCCGTCCCGCCGCTCGACATCTACAGCGCCGACCGTGCCAATGCCCTGTCGCCGGTGGTGCGCGGCGATCCCGCGCTCGTGTACGTGCCGAATAGCATGAGCAACACGGTCACGGTGATCAGCCAAAAAACGATGCACGTCATAGGTCAGTTCCCGACCGGTGAGCTCCCCCAGCACGTAACGCCGTCCTACGACCTCAGAACGCTCTACGTCGACAACGACCTCGGCAACACCCTGACGCCGATCGATCCTCGGACTGGAAAGCCCGGCAAGCCGCTGAAAGTCGAAGATCCCTATAACCTGTACTTCACGCCGGATGGGCGCTATGCGATCGTGGTTGCGGAGCGCCTTCAGCTCCTCGATTTCCGGGACCCTCACACGATGCGCCTGATCGACTCCCTGTCGGTACCGATGTGCCGGGGAGTCGACCACATGGACTTCTCGGCCGACGGGCGATACCTGTTCGCCAGCTGCGAGTTCGCCGGCAGGATGATCGAGGTCGATCTCTTCACGAAGCGGGTGATCCACACGCTCGTGGTCGGGAACGGCCTGACCTCTCCCCAGGACGTCAAGCTCTCGCCGGACGGCCGCACCCTGTACTCGGCTGATCAGCTCAGCGGCGGCCTCTGGGAGATCAGTCCAACCAGCTTTCGGGTGACCGGTTTCCTGCGCACTGGATCCGGTGCCCACGGCCTGTATCCAAGCCGCAACGGTCAGAACATGTACGTGTCGAACCGCGCCGCCGGCAGCATCTCCGTCGTGAGCTTCGCCAAAAAGCGAGTGATCGCCAAATGGCAGCTTCCGCTTCCGGCCAGCCCCGACATGGGTGGTGTATCGGCCGACGGGGGCACGCTGTGGCTGAGCGGCCGCTACGACGCGGTCGTCTACGCGATCAACACCAGGACCGGGCGGCTGCGCGCGCGGATCGCTGTCGGCCTAGGCCCGCACGGGCTATGCGTCTGGCCGCAGCCGGGACGCTACTCGCTGGGCCACACCGGAATCATGAGGTAAGGCCGTTGTCGAGGACTGCAACGCCAGTCCTCGACAGCGTCACGGCCGCTCCGAGCTCGGGGCGGTCCCAACCGGTGGCTCTGTTGGCGCCGCGTCTTCAGTCTCCGCAGCATCACGCGAGTGGGCGATCACCTCGATCGCGCCGTCTCCGCGGCGCCTGACCACCTCGCCCTGCCACGAGCGCAGCGGGTGCGCCTCGCTTCGTTTCAACGAGATACACGCACTGCGCGTGACGAAGAAGATCAGGATCGGCAGCACCCACACCCCGATGCGCCAGAAGTGGATCTGTCCCGTGTAGGAGATGTGCAGCCGGTAGAACAGCCGATCTGTCGAGCCGACGGCGAACACGATCACCACCCAGCTGAGGAACGCAGCTCCGACCGCCGTTCGGTTGGGCCTGTCGCGCGGGCGATCGAGCAGGTCGTGGCGCCGCTGGTCGCGGGTGATCCGCCGCTCGAGCGCCGGCCACGAGTAGAGCGCGCCGAACACCACCATCGGGAACAGCGCGCCACCCCAGAACGGGTTTGGGATGATCGTGTGGTTACCGATTGCGGGCTCGAAGTTCGGCATCAGGCGCAGCGCTCCGATCAGCCAGCCGATGTACCAGTCTGGCTGGGCACCGTTCTCCGACAGGTAGGTGTGGAACGGACCCCACTGCCAGATCGGATTGACCTGGATCAGGCCGCCGGCCAGGAACAGCACTGCTGCGACCGCCAGCAGCAGCCCGATCGACCGCAGCGCGTACGCGGGCCACAGTGGCGTGCCGACGACGTTGCGCTCACGCCTGCCGGGACCCGGAAACTGCGTGTGGTGCTGACGCATGATCGAAATCAGGTGAAAAGTGATCAGGATGCTCAGCGCCGCCGGGATCAGCAGCACGTGGACGATCTCGAGCCGCGGCAGGAACGAGCTCGAGCCGGGGAACGGTCCCCCCCAGATCAGATAGGCGATCTGCGCTCCGACGAACGGGATCGACATTGCGACCGAGTACGCGATCACGAGGCCCATGCCCGACAGCAGATCGTCGACCAGGGAGTAGCCGGCGAAGCCCTCCAGGATCGCGAGCATCAGCATCGTCACGCCGATGTAGTAGTTGAGATCCCGCGGCTTGCGGTAGGCCCCGGTGAAGAACACGCGACACAGATGCAGCACGATCGAGGCGATGAACACGTCCGCCGCCCAGTGGTGCACCTGGCGGAACAGGAGGCCGGCCGGAACGCTGAAGCTCAGATCGAGCACCGAGCGGTAGGCCTCCGACATCTGCTCCCCGCGCAGAAGCGCGTACTGACCGTGGTAGATGACCTGGCTGTCGCCGGGGATGTAGTAAAGGGTCAGGAAGATCCCAGTGCCGACGAGCACGATGAACGCATAAAGGGCAATCTCGCCGAGCAGGAATGACCAGTGGTCGGGAAACACGTAGCGCATCAGCCACTTGATGCCCTTCGCGGCGCCCATCCGCTGCTCCATCCAGCGCATACCACGCTCGAAGCGCTGGTGCAGGTGACGCTCGAGGACGTTCACGACTCAGACCGGTGGACGTTCCACCAGGATGGGCCGATGTCCTCATGGAATGGGCCTGCGGCCCGCAGGTACCCTTGACCGTCGATCATCAGCGGCAGCTGCGGCAGCGCACGCCCTGCAGGCCCGAAGATCAGCCGTCCCCCTTCCCCGGGCAGGAAAGTCGAATAGTGGCACGGGCAGGTGAACGCCGGCTCAAGGCTCGTCGGCTCATACGTCGGATACCGGTACAGCGAGATCGAGCAGCCCGCGTGGGGGCAGATCTTCGAGTACGCGAGGATCCCGTCGGGTGCCCACCCGCTGCGTGCCGCCGGCAAGTGGATCTGGTCGGACAGGAGCCGCACTACCAGCAGGCCCGAGCCGAGCCGCTCGGGATCGGCGTGCTCAGGAAGCGCGGTGTAGAACGTCCCGACCTGGATCTCGTCCGCCAGATACGGGCGCCCCTGGTCGTCCACGAGGCGCACCCCCTGGCGCCATAGGGTGCTGTGTATGCCATGCAGCCGCGGGCCCAGGGATGCCAGCGGCGCCGCTGCGGCGACGGCAGCCGCGATTCCGGCCGCCCCGCCGGCGCCCCCTAGCAACTTGCGACGGGAGATCCCCTCCCCGCCTGCCTCGACCATTTCCACGACCTCCTCGGCCTCCTGCTCGACCAGCAGCTCACCACGCTCCTCGACGCTGGTTTCCTGCGGCACCACGAGCTTCCCGGCGATGATCGCCGCCGCCGCAAGCATCGTCAGCATCAGCCCCATCGCCAGACCGAGCAGCTGGGTGTTGGTCTGCAGGACCACGTAGATCGCGACGAACGCACAACCGAGAGCCGCCGCGACCAGCAACAGCGTCGCAACGACCGTTTCCGCACGGCGGTTCGAAGGGGCCTTCCGCTCGCTCGGATCGACATCCGACTCCGGCGCCGGCGGCGGCGGCTCGCGTCCGGCGAGCGACCGTACGAACGTGCGCGCGGCGAGGATCAGCGCGAATGCCCCAGCGAAGCGCTTGACGGGTGTGGGCTCCTCGGGGCTCACGCGAGCCGCTCCCCGATCAGACGGGCGACGAGCACCATCGCAGCGAGGGCCAGAAACCACGCAACCATCCCCTCCGGAATCGGACCGATGTTGCCGATGCCCCAGCCGCCGGCGTTATCAGGGTGCTGGGTCCAGAGCACGTAGCGGGCGAGCGAGTCGAGCTGATGCTGGTCGATCTGGTGACAGTCAAAGTGCGGCATGACGTACGGACCCATGCGCACCGCCTCAGCGACCTGCAGGGCGGTGGCCTGCTCGAGGTCCGGGACGAACGCGCCGAGCGTTAGACCGCCACGGGCGACGATCTGATGACAGCCGGCACAGTTCAGCGTGAACTGATGAAACCCCAGCGCCAAGTCACCCCCCGCTGGGTTTGCGCTCGGCGCGGGCGGGCCGCCGAACGAGCTCACATACGCGACCAAGGCACTGATCTGGTTGCGGCTGAAGAGCGGTCCTGCGCGCTCGGGCTCCTCCCGGGGATTCTCGAGCGGCATCCTCCCAGTACTCAGGTAGAAGTCGACCGGGCCAGCCCCCACTCCGCGCAGCGATGGTGCGACCCCGGGCGTCCCACCGAGCGCGATGCCGTGGCACGAGGAGCAAGTGTCCTGGTAGAGGTTGTAGCCCTGGGCGATCAGCGCCGGTGAGCCCGGGAAGGTCTGGGTCGGGTCTCCGGGGCCCGGCGGGTCCGGGGACTTGGCGGGCGCCGTCGGCCCTCCGGATGGCGGTCCTCCGGGAACCGCGGGCGCCTGACCCCGCGATGGCGCTGCCAGCATCGCCAGCGCCGCCGCCCCGAAAACGACGGCCAGCGTCAGGCGCAGCACTGGCGGGACGCGCGAGCGACTGGCCAGCCACCATCCCAGCGGGTGTCTCACCGGACCTGACCGTCTGGCGCGAGCACCGCCGCTGCGCGCGCGTCGCGGCCCTGCTGGCGACGCTCCTCGGCCACGAGGGCCGCGACTGTCGCCCACAGCCCGATCGCGACCATGATCACGTCCCCGACCACCCACATGATCGCCCCGGCGTCCGCCTGATCGGTCAGCGCGGAGATGCCCAAGGCGCGGGCCGGGGCCGCGTAGGGCGGATACACCAGCGCTACATGACGGTTCAGATAAGCACCCACGATCCCCATCGGGACCATCGCGACGATCAGATATCCGAGCCGGCCGAGCGCTCCGAGCCGGCGCGCTGGATCGCCGTCGAGGATCGGCCACCAGAGCATCAGCCCAGCGGCGAGAAAAGCCCCGTGTTCGATCGCGTGGACAAGGGGGTGCGCGAGCGCGGCGTCGTACAAGGCGGGGAGGTGGGCCAGCACGAGAACCGCGGAGAAGGCGGCCAGGCACATAAGCGGCGCGGTGAGGGGCCGTACTCGCGCCATGGTTCTGGCGAGTGGGGTCCTCCTCGAGGGCGGCAGCGCTCTCAGGGCGAGTAGCACCGGCCGGCCGCCCAGCAGCAGCGCGGGCGCTACAAGTAGCAACCACATGTGCTGCACCATGTGAACCGACAGCAGTCGATCCGCATAGCTGTCGAGGCCCGACTGAAGCGCGACCAGCACGACTGCGACGCCGGCCAAGAACGAGGCAGTCCTTCGAAACGGCCAGCGGCGACCGAGGCGCGAGGCGCCCCACAGGTAGAGCGCGGCGCACGCCACGGTCTGGAGCAGCAGCACGGGGTTGATCTGCCAGTGGTTCGCGAGCAGCTCCGGAAGCGACGGTCTCACCGCTCGGCCTCCGAAATCCGCTCGCGCGTTCGGCGCTCGGCGCGCAACTCGATCGCCACGCGCCCGAGCGCGAGTATCAGCAGGCCGGCCCCGAAGTACACGAAGAACAGCGCCCAGACCAGCCCGAACAGGATCGACGCGGACGCCAATGCAACCAGGACAGACCCGATGCTCGCCTCTGGTACCGACTCGATCTCCGGCGCCGGAGGCGGTGGGCCCCGCTGGAGCGCCTCCCTCCTGAAGAGCCACAGGATCCCCGCGCCGCCGTAGATGACCACGATCGCGAACACGGTCGTGCCCATCTGGATCGGACGCCCCTCCCAGATCCAGTTTCCGGCGTAGAGGACGAGCAGAATCGTCGCCCACGCGAGCAGCGGGATCGCGCCGCCCCTCACGCGATCGCCTCCCGCTCACCGCTAGTGCGGTCCTCGGCCTCGTGGCGGAGATCGAGCAATGGTGCGTACGAGCGGATCGGGGGCAACGCACGTTCGAAGTTGAGCGGCGGAGGAGGCGAGGAGGTCGCCCACTCGAGCGTGTGTCCCTGCCACGGATCGTCACCCGCGGGCTCCCGCCGGCTCAGCGAGACCCACACGTTGAGAAGGAAGATCAGTACACCCAAAGCAATGATTCCCCCGCCGATCGACTCGAGCAGATTCAGCGTTCCCCAGCCCGGGTGGGCCGGATAGCGCGATATGCGCCGCGGCATCCCGTCGTTGCCGACGAAGAACATCGGCAGGAACGTCAGGTTGGTGCCGACCACCATTACGAGCAGCTGAAGCTTGCCGAGGCCCTCCCGGAGCCTCGCTCCGGTGATCTTCGGAAACCAGTGAAAGATGCCCGCGAAGAATCCGAAGATGCTCCCCGCGAACAGCGTGTAGTGAAAGTGTGCGACGACGATGTAGGTGCCGTAGGCGTGGTAGTCGAGCACCGGGGAGGCCACGAAGATGCCGCTGAGGCCACCGATCAGGAACTGCAGGAAGAACGCCAGTGCGAACAGCATCGATGTTCGCAGGACGATCGAGCCGCCGATCATCGTGCCGATCGCGTCGAAGTATTCGATCCCGGCGGGGATCAGCAGCGCGGTGGAGGTAAAGGCGAAGTACTGGTTGGTGACTCCACCGGTCACGTACATGTGGTGCGACCACACCGACATCGACAGCGCGGCGAACAACATGATCGACGCGACGAACGCGGTGTAGCCGAACCACCGCTTATGGGAGCTCACGGCGATCGTCTCAGCTGCAGCCCCCAGGTAGGGGAAGAACATCACATATACGACTGGGTGCCCGAAGAACCAGAACAGGTCCTGATAGTCGATCGCGCCCGTGAAGCCGGTGTAGATATGGCCACCGTGGCGATCGATGTACAGCAGCACCATCGCCGCGATCAGGACGGGAAACGCACCGATCACCATCAGCACGCTGACCAGCGCGGTCCAGGTGAAGACCGGCATCCTCAGCAGCGCCATCCCGGGGGCTCGGCGGCGGGCGATCGTCGCAGCCACACAACCGGCCATCAGCAGCATTCCCGCCGCCGCCAGGATCACTCCGATCACCCACAGGTCCTGGCCCACGCCCGGGGTGTTGGTCCCGTTGGACAGCGGCGCGAAGGATGACCAGCCGTCGCGTCCGGGCCCGTCCTCGGTGAGCCACCCGGACTCCATGATGAGGCCGCCCGAGAGCCAGGTCCAGAAGCCGGCGAGCGCCACCCGCGGAGCCGCCACCCGCGCTGCGCCGACCTGGAGCGGCACGAGATACATTCCCATCGCGATCGCCATCGGCGTCACGAACAGGTAGATCATCGTCGAGCCGTGCATCGTGAACAGCTCGTTGTAGGAGTTGTCAGACACAAACTGCATGTTCGGCTGCGCCAGTTGGGTGCGCATCAGCAGCGCCATCACTCCGCCCGCCAGGAAGAACACGAGCGAGGCGACCCCGAGATTCAGTCCGATGCGCTTGTGGTCGGTGCTGGTCAGAGCGCCAATCCAGCCGGACATGGGAGTCGACTTCCTGAGCGGGACCGCCGCTGTGGTCATGGCGTAGGCCCCCGCCCTCTGGTCCGCGCCCAGGCGGCGAACTGCGGCGCGCTCACGGCGTGGACAGTGAAGATCATGTCGGCGTGACGCAGTCCGCAGAACTCCGCGCACTGGCCCGCGAACATGCCGGACCTGGTGAACGTCAGGGTCGTCACCTGAACCGATCCTGGGATCAGATCGTGCTTGTAGCGGAGCGCCGGGACCCAGAAGGAGTGGATGACGTCGACTGAGGTGAGGTTGAAGCGAATCGCCTCGTTCGCCGGGACCACCAGCGGCTGGTCGCCCGCCGTGCCGCTACGGACGCTGAACCCGTAGGCGGGGTATTGGAAAGTCCACTCCCACTTCGCGCCTGTAACGTTGACCGTCAGCGCCGGAGGCTGGTGATTGGAGACCGTGTCGACCTTGTGCTCCGCATTGAAGGTCAGATACAGCAGAAAGGCGGCAGTCAGCGCCAGCAGCAACGCGTAGGTTCCCTCCAGCGCGTTGTTCTCATGCCAGCGTGCGGCCTTCTTGGGTGGGCGCCTACGGTAGATCACGACGGCGAGCAGCATCGCGACCGTGATCACCGCAAACACCCCGAGACCGATCGGCACGTAGATCGAGAACAGGTGGTCGTACTCCTGGCGGGTGCTGACCATCGCCAGCGAGAACCCGGGGGAATGTGCGGCGGTCATCTACGGCAGGGCAGGAGTCGCGCTGGAGCTGGGATACCCGCGAGGCGGCACGTCCGAATCGGACGCGACATTCGGTTCGCTTCGCACCTTCGGCCCCCCGCCGCGAAGTTCCGGAGCGCCCGCCGCGATCGAGCCGATCCCGTAGCGGGCCGACGACGGCGCGCGGAGCGGAAGCCGATTGGAAAATCCCCCCGCCAGATGCTCACCCGTGCGCTGAGCCCACCAGCGCGCAGCAGGCCACGCGCGACTCGAGGACTAATCCTCGTCAGCGTCCTCTGCCGGCGCATCTGGCCCTGACGAGCGATCTGTCTGCGCGCCAGCGTCCTCCTCGGGTAGTGGCGCGCCGGGAATGCTGGGGTCGGCTCGCTTTCGCCGCCAGTCCTCGCGCACGGCTCCTGCCTCATCCTGAAGTTGGCCGCTTCGCCGTTCGAGCTCATCGGCTTGTTCCTCGGCCTGCTGAGCGAGCGCTTCCGCCTCGCGCTCCCTTTCCTTCGCGGAGCCGCCTGCCTCATCCGATTCGGGCTCGCTCATGTCTTGCGCTCCCCCTCACGGGCGGCCTGCCGGGATCGGCTCGCGTAGGCGCGAAACTCCCGCTCGAACCGGGGCCACCAGTTGCCGCGCAGCTCCCAGGCCATCCGGCGCCGCCGCAGGCATGGCAGCGAGATCCGCATCGTCACGAACAGGAGAAGGAACGCCGGGACGACTACCAGGATCATGGCAATATCGATACCCAGTGACTGCGCCCTCGATGCGTCGTGTCGCGCGTTTCTAGACACGTCTCGGATCTGATGGATCCGGACCTGCCGCTTGGGCGCGGCGTGTGCCTCGAGGATCGGCCGATCCTGATCGGCAGCTGCTCCTGGACGGACAAGACGCTTGTCCAGGACGCGGACTGGTATCCGCGGCGGACCATGAGCGCCGAGGAGCGCCTTCGCTTCTATGCCTCCCAGTTCCCGCTCACGGAGATCGACTCCACCTACTACGCCCCTCCCAGCGAGCAGCGAGCCACGCTCTGGGCACAGCGGACGTATCGCGGTCGAGTTCCGCTCGCCCGCTTGGACCGCCGAAGCGCGGGACCGCAAGCGCACGTTTGCGCTGCTGGAGGATCTCGGGCTGGTGTTCGTATGCGTCGATGCTCCTGCCGTCTCCGGCCTTCCGCGACTGTTCGCGCTCACCAACCCGAAGCTGCTGATGGTCCGCTTTCACGGTCGCTCGGATCGGACCTGGAACGACACCTCGGGCTCGGCCGCTGAGCGCTTTCGCTACCTCTACCGACAGCGGGAGCTCAGCGCGCTGGCCGGGAAGGTTGCGAAGGCCGCAGCGCAAGCCGCCGAGACCCACTTGCTGATGAACAACTGCTACCGCGACTACGCGGTTCGCAACGCGACGCAGCTGCGCGACCTGCTGGCGCGCTGGGGCGAGGTTGGGACTCCCCCGGCCGGGTAGAGATCCAGAGTGAGCACACTGACCGAGCCGGCTCGGAGCGTCGGCCAGGAGTACTCCCCCGCCGAACAGCAGCCGCTTCGCGGCTATGCCCTGCTGATGGCCGTATTCTCGGGGGGCGCCGGAGCGTTCGCAGCCTGGTTTCGTCGCTCGGGTCGCGAGCTTCCTGAGCGGATGGGAGGCGAGGATCTTCTGCTGCTCACGCTTGCCAGCCATAAGGCCTCGCGCTTGATCTCGAAGGATCGCGTGACCAGCGCGATCAGGGCGCCTTTCACCCGCTACGACGGTGCAGGCGGGCCCGGCGAGGTTTCTGAGAAGCCGCGCGGACGGGGGCTTCGCGCGGTGGTCGGCGAGCTGCTCGTATGCCCATACTGCCTCGGCATGTGGACCAGCGCGGCTCTTACCGCCGGGCTTCTGGTGGCGCCGCGCTTCACTCGCTGGTTGTCCTCGGTGCTGGTGATCTTCTTCGGTGCAGACGTCCTCCAGATCGCCTACAAGAAGGCCGAGGACACGCTGTAGTAGTGCGCCGGGACTGCTGGACGGGTGGACTGAATCAATCCGCCTGGTCAGCGGACAGCTCTACCACGAGCAGCGCGATGTCATCCCGGGCCGGGGCATCCCCGGTGACGCTTCCTGCTAGGAAGCCCGCTAGTTCACTGGCGTCCATGCCACGGGCGCGGTTCAGCAGCTCGAGCAGGTCCTGATCAGAGACGATCGTCTCTGGCGCCCGAGCGTCGGTCAGTCCGTCGGTGTAGAGCACAATCGTGTCTCCGGGGGATAGCGTGAGCTGCGTCGAGGAGTACCGCGCGCCATCTCTCACGCCGATCATCAGGCCGCTCGCCTGCACCTGCTCGATGGAGCCGTCGACGCGTCGGACGAGGGGCGGCGGGTGGCCCGCGGCGGCTACCTCCAGATCCAGCTCGTCGCCTCGGGGTCTAGAGGTGGCAACCACGGCAGTCAGATAGCGCTCGGCGAGTGTCTCCCGTTCGCGCATAACGGCGTCATTGAGCAGGCCTAGGATGCTCGCCGGGTCGCGGTCGCCAAGTGCCCTGATCGTGTACCTGGCCAGGGCGGTGAGCGCCGCCGCCTGCGGCCCCTTGCCGCAGACGTCGCCAATCGCGAAGACGAAGCCTCCTTTGTCAATCGAGAACGCGTCATAGAAATCCCCTCCCACTTCCTGTCCTTCCGCAGCCGGTCGGTAGAGGCCGCTGAATCGAACTCCCGGGATTTTTGGGAAGGCTCGCGGCAGCAGGCTCTGCTGGAGCGTCAGCGCCAGGTGTCGAGTTGACTCGTATAGGCGCGAGTTGTCGAGCGCCAGCGCGGCTCTTCGGGCGAGCTCCTGTCCCAGCACGAGGTCGTTCTCGTCGTAGGGTGGAGCGTCCTCCAAGCGAAGCAGCGACAGGGCTCCCAAGACGTGCCCACGAGCGATTAGCGGCACCACGATCGCCGAGCTATAGCCGAGCGCCCGCATCAGCTCGTAGTGCTCGGTCCCCTGAGCGATGCTGCGCAGGAACTCCGGCGACATCACCGACAGCAATACGGGCGCGCCCGATCGCAGCGCGCGAGCCACCGGGTGCGCGCTCGTGGCCGGCAGAGGATGGTCGCCTCGCATCTGCTCGACCGCCGGAACGTTCGCAGGCTCAAGCGCGGCGACGACGGCGGTGCGAACCGTTCCGTCCCGGTCGAGCAGGTCCACCACCGCAATCTCGGCGAGGTCGGGAACGGCCAGATCCGCGAGCGTCCGCACAGTCTCATCGAAGTCCAGCGACTGGTCGAGCGCCAACCCGATCTGGGCGAGGAACGTCATCCGCTGTTGCAGGCGAGCGTTCTCGCTGGCCTGCTGGCCGACGGGGGCGACGTCCCGGACGAACCCGGTGAATAGGGGCGGCTCCACTTCGGGGGCCCGGGTGACGGTCAGCTCGACGGGGACCTCCTTCCCGTCCCGGCGTATGGCTGAGAGATCGAGCCTGCGATCGAGGATCGAGCTCTCCCCCGTCTCGAGATATCGAGCGAGCGCATTCCGGTGCGCGTCACGCAGCGGGCCGGGGATGATCAGACCGGCAAGCTCGTGGCCGATCGCATCCGAGCGCTCGTAGCCGAACAGTCTCTCGGCCGCCTGGTTCCAGTCACGAATCCGGCCGTCCGAACCCATCACGATCACTGCATCGGGTGCCGCCCGGAAGACCGCGCCCGGAGGAAAGCCGAGCTCTGGCTGGTCGTTGTCGTCGATGGGCTGCATGTCTCGCCTCCGGTCCTCGCCCACCAGGCTGTGCCTCGCCACCTACCTTATCTCGACGGGGTATGGGCTGTCGGCGGCGCCGATCGCTATGGAGCGTCTCATGTTTTGCGGTGCATCACGGCGGGAACAAGCGGCGCGAGAAATTCAACCGCTGGAGGCATTTAACGCGCAGAGCACACCGACTTCTGGTGAGCATCGCAGTGGTAGTGATCGTTGGCGGCCTCCTGTCCGGCGCGGCGCTGGCCGGAAGCCGCCATCTGCGGCCCCAGGGCACGCTCCTCGGCGGATCGTGGACTGCCCGTGGACGCAATTCAGCACGCGCTCCACGCCAAGGGCACCGTCACCGAGGGTGTCCTCCGGGTGGGGATCGAACGGCAGGACATCAACAACGTCACCGTCCACGGCGTCCCGATCAAGCCCTCTTTTGAGATCAACGGAGAGCTTGACTTCCAGCCGCTCAGTGGCGGTCGCACGTTCATGAATGGTGACTTGGCCGTGAAAGGCAGCGAGATCAACGGCGTGATCGACGCGATCCTCGCCAACGGCCTGGTGTTCCAGGCCGAGCACCAGCACCTGTACGACTTCGAGCCGATCGTGTGGTTCATCCACATCCGTGGCCAGGGCGACCCGATTAAGCTCGCACAGGCCCTGTACAGGGTCCTCAAGGCGACCTCGACCCCACTACCTCAGGCCCCCCCTGCCCATCCGAGCACACCGCTGAACCCCGATCGGCTCAGGAGCACGCTGCATGGCTTCGACGTGGAGGTCGGCAGCGACGGTGTAGTAACGGTCTACGTCGCCCGCCACAACCCCATCTACATCAACGGATAACTCGAAGTAGCCAGGACCGCCTCAGCGGTGAAGGGCGGCTGTTCGACAGAGCAGCCGCCCTTCACTTTGCTTGGGTCGGACTGCCCGCTTTCCGCGCAGTCATGACGTCAGTCTCGCCGGAAGCGGAAACTAGCCGCTTGACGGCGCGTCGCACGAGCCTCGAGACGTGCGTCTGGGAGTAGCCAACGCGCGCGCCAATCTCTCGTTGGGTGAGGCCGCCCAGGAAGCGTAAGGCCACGACCTCGCGCTCGAGCTGAGATAGCGCCCGCCAGGTCACCGCAATCTCTTGCCGGCTCTCAGCAAGCTCTAAGTGGTCGTCCTCACGCCCGAGGAGCTCCGAGAGCGGAACGAAGTCCTCTTCGCCCGCGACGGGCGCGTCGAGCGACGTCGGTGCGTAACCGTGGGCGGCCTCGATTGCCTCGAGCACTGACTGGACGGAATAGCCGAGTGCTTCCCCGATCTCGATGATCGTGGGTGAGTGTCCGAGCTCATGGGAGAGACGGCCAGCGGTACGACTGACCGCCAGCGCGCGCTCCTGGAGATCGCGGGGCACGTGGACGACCCATCCCTTATCACGGAAATGGCGCTTGAGCTCGCCAAGGATTGTCGGCGCCGCGAAGGTCGCGAACCGGTTGCCGAGAGCCGGCTCGAACCGGTCGATGGCGCCCAGCAGCCCTACGCATGCCACCTGCACGAGATCTTCCACCGGCTCGTCGGTGTAGCTGTAGCGCAGCGCCAGCTTGCGGGCCAACGGCATATATCGGACGATGAGCTCATCCCGCGCGTCGGGATCCTGCAGCCGCAAGTGCCTTGCGAATAGCTGGTCAGCTGAAAGGTGCGCCGCACGGGTGCGGGCAAGGGTCGCGTCGAACAACGTCGTCTCCGCCTAGGAATGGCCTGACGTGACGTCCGTCCGACGCTCCTCAGAGCGCGTCCGGCCGCGTCACGCGCCACTACCGAGGCCTCCCGGCCGCAACCTTTCAATGGCGCTTACAAGATGCTCTCCGCAACCTGTTCGTCCGAAACCTGACGGATCGCTCAGCGGTCGAGTTTGTCGCGCTCGGGGCCCTCCCAAGGCTCTGCCTCGGGATCCTGCGCCGGATGCGGCTCGCTGGTGCTGATGCTCCCGCTTGCTGGATGGGGCTCGGCCCCGAACGGAGCGTTGTCGGGATCGGGCGGATCTCGCGGGTCTTCCCGCGACTCATAGGGGTCGGGCCACTCGGTGGGATCCGGCTCACCGACCGGGTTGTTCAAAGCGTGGTGCGGGTCCCGGTCCTGGGAGCGATCCCCTGGGTCCCTGCCAGACGGCTCGGGGAACCCGGTGGGAGGCTTCTCAGCACCTTCAGGATCGTCAGACATTGCCGTTCTCCGTTTGGGATTGGGATCCTGGCGGTGACCACACGGTGGTCACCGCCAGGGGAGGAGAGAGACACGACCCTGAGCGCCGCTGGCACATGAAGAGCCGCGCACACGCTCGATACCCACGCCGGCCGCCGCGGAAACACCGGTAAGGCAGGCGGGTGCCGTCACCGGTTCTCCACCCACGCCGGCGATCCGCGACGCGTTCTTCGGCGAATCAACCATCATGCATCGGTGGCCAACAGGCTGGGTACATGGACCGCATGCGAGTGGTCGTAGTCGGGGCGACGGGGAACGTGGGCACGAGCGTTCTCGAGGCCCTGGCAGGCGAAGCGGACGTACACGAGGTCATCGCCGTGGCTCGCCGGCGCCCGGAGCGCACATATGCGCGGACCACATTCGTGCGTGCTGACATCACGCGCTCGGAGCTGGCTCCAGTCGTGCGCGGCGCCGATGTCGTCGTCCACTTGGCATGGCTGATCCAGCCCGGACGCGACGAGTCGGTCACCCAAGCGGTGAACGTCGCCGGGAGCGAGCGGCTATTCCGCGCCGCGGCGCGGGAGAACGTGCCGGCCGTCGTCTATGCATCCTCGGTGGGCGCATACTCCCTGGGCCCGAAGGACCGTCTCGTGGACGAGTCCTGGCCGACCCACGGAATCAGCACTTCCTTCTACTCGCGTCACAAGGCGGCAGTGGAGCGTCAGCTCGATCGCCTCGAGCGCGAGCGGCCCGAAATGCGAGTGGTGCGCATGCGTCCCGGACTGATCTTCAAGTGCGAGGCGGCCAGTGAGATTCGTCGCCTGTTCGCCGGCCCGCTGCTCCCGGGCATGCTCGTACGGGAGCGGCTGATCCCGCTGATTCCCGATACCCCCCGTCTGCGCTTCCAAGCCGTTCACTCCCTCGACGTCGGCGATGCCTACCGCCGGGCGATCGTGGGGGATGCCCGCGGGGCGTTCAATCTCGCCGCCGACCCGGTGCTCGATCCCGGGCAGTTGGCTTCACTGCTGCACGCCCGACGGGTGAAAGTGCCCGCCCAGGCGATACGTGCGGCTGCTGCGATCACCTTCGCGTTGCGCCTCCAGCCTTCCGAGCCGGGCTGGGTCGACATGGCCCTGGGGGTCCCGCTGCTCGACTCCGGGCGTGCCCGCCGCGAACTCGGCTGGGAGCCCCGCCACAGCTCGATCGGCGCGCTTACGGAGCTGATGGAGGGGCTGCGCGCAGGCGCCGGGCTCGACACCCCACCGCTCGCCCGCGGGGCGGGCGGCCGGGCCCGGATCCGGGAACTCCTCACGGGTCTGGGTGCGCGCCAGTAACCGTCGGCGTTACCGGCGCGCGAGAGCCCGTAGGCGCGTTATGGCTGGAGCAAGATCTTGATCGCGCCGTCCTCCTTGCGCTGGAAGATCTCGTAGGCGTGCGGGGCCTGATCGAGCGGGAGCTTGTGCGTCGCCAGATCCTCGACCCCGAGCGGGTCCCCCTCAGCCTGCACCAGCGGCATCAGGTCGTCGATCCAGCGCTTGACGTTGGCCTGGCCCATCCGCAGCTGGATCTGCTTGTCGAACAGATCCATCATCGGCATCGGATCGATCATCCCCCCGTACACGCCGCTCAGCGAAATCGTTCCTCCACGGCGGACGACGTCGATCGCCGCGTGCAGCACGCTCAGTCGGTCGACGCCGCCTTTCTGGATCATGGCTGCGGCGATACGGTCGGGCAGCAGGCCTGCGAGCTGGTGGGCGAGCTTCCCAATCGGCGCTCCGTGCGCCTCCATTCCGACGGCGTCGATCACCGAGTCAGGACCGCGCCCGTCGGTCAGCGAGCGCAGCTCCTCCCCGATCTCCTGGTGCTCGCGCACATCGATTGCCTGCACGCCGTAGCGGCGGGCCAGCTCGAGGCGCTCCGAGACAAGGTCGATGCCGAATACCTTCGACGCGCCCCGATGCAGTGCGATGCGGCAGCACATTTGGCCGATCGGCCCGAGCCCGAAGACCGCGACGGTTCCGGCGGCCCCGTTCGCCGAGGCGAGCGCCGCCGAGCCGTTCACGCCGGGGATCGCCGCATACTCCACTGCCTGCCACGCGGTGGGCAGTACGTCCGACAGGTAGACGAAGCGCTCGTCGGGCGGACCCTCAGGGACCTTGATCGGTCCGAAATGTGCTTGAGGGACCCGCAACAGCTCGGCCTGTCCGCCTGGCACCTGGCCGTATAGCTTGGTGTAGCCAAACAGTGCCGCGCCCTTGCCCTGCTCGGTGACCTGGGTAGTCTCACATTGCGAATAGAGCTGCTGCTGGCACATGAAGCAGTGCCCGCACGAGATGTTGAACGGGATCACCACGCGATCCCCGGGCTTGATGTTGGTGACCTCGGAGCCAACCGCCTCGACGATTCCCATCGGCTCGTGGCCGAGGATGTCCCCCTCGCCCATGAACGGGCCGAGCACTTCGTAGAGATGGAGGTCCGAGCCACAGATGCCGCTCGAGGTCACGCGGACGATCGCGTCGGTCGGCTGCTGCAGCGTCGGATCGGGCACATTGTCCACACGCACGTCGCGCTTGCCGTGATACGTGACAGCTTTCATCGGACACCTACTCCCTGGTCGGCGAGCGAGGCGTCGAGCGCCTGCCCAAATAGTGAACGGATCTGACTTGCCGCGGCCCGCTCCTGCTCGAGGATCTCCGCAGCGACCGCTTTCGCGTTCTGTTCTCCGGCTCGCTCGGCGACCCGGGAGAGCAGCTCGTAGGCCCCGATCTCGAGGCGCTCGAAGGCGTACGAGAACGCCGCCAGCTTGGCGGGCGTGTCCGGCTGGGCGGCGAAGAACATCCCCCAGTTCAGCGCGCCAAGTGCCAGCGCTGCATCCTTGACCTTCGATGGGCTCTCGCCGCGGCTACGCAGCAGCTCGTCGATTAGCTGCTCATGTTGGCGAGTCTGGGTCAGGTGATCCTCGTAGGCGCTCGCCAGCTCGCTCGCTCCCGCCAGCTGCCGCCCCTTCTCCAGCAGCTGGATCGCTTGCATCTCGATCGCATGAGCGTCGCTCAGGTACTTGTCCAGCTGCTCGTTCAGATCATCCGGCGACAGGTCCCTCAGCGACGCGTCGACCGCGCGATCGAACCCGCTGGCCAGCCGCTCTGCCATCAGGCGCTCCTGCTCCCTGATCTGCCGCGCGACGTCGGCCGTCTCGCGATCGCCCGCGAGATCGGCCACTCGCCCTAGCAGATCGTAGGCCGCGAGCTCTATGTGCTCGTAGGAGAACGCGTGGGTTACGAGCTTTCCCGGAGTGTCGGGCTGCGCCATCGCGAACAGTGCGAAACCAGCACCTGTGACCGCGCCGGCCAGGTCCTTGATCGCGGAGCGATCCGCCCGTTGCGCCTCTAGGCGCTCGTGGATGAGCCGTTCGTGCTCCCGGGTCTCGTCTAGATGCTGGGTGAAATACGAGCTGATCACGGGGTCGCCGGCGATCTTGGGCGCGACCTTCATCTGGACGAGGGCCTGCTGTTCGATCGAGTGAACATCGGTCAGGTACTTGACGAGCTGGTCTTCAAGACTGTTCGGGGCCATGTTCCTCCGGGTCGGGGGCCATACCTGGTTCTCCGGTTCGCGGCGCAAATAAACCGGGGGGTCTACGGGTAGGCGAGCTGTGTGCCCCGCTCGATCTGGAACGGCGCGATCTCGTTCGGCCTGGTCGCGGTGCCGGTCAAGGTTCACTCAGCGACCGAGGACAAGAGCATCCATTTCCACCAGGTGCACGCAGCTGACGGCGCTCGGATCCAGCTTAAGCGGGTCTGCTCGAAGGAGGGCAAGGAGGTCCCCTACAAGCAGATCGCGAAGGGCTACCAGGTCCGTGACGGCGAATACGTGCTGCTCGGGAAAGACGAGATCGACGCGGCGGCGGGACAACGGTCACGGGTGATCGAGCTCGAGGAGTTCGTTCGCGCGCCTGAGATCGATCCCGTGTTCTACGACCGCACCTACTATCTGGGTGCCGGCGAGAAGGGCGACGAAGCGTACCGGCTGCTCCACGACGCCCTTGACCGCTGCGGACGGGCGGGAATCGGCCGCTGGGTTTTCCATAACCGCGAATACCTCGTTGCGGTCCGGCCGCTCAAGGGAGTCCTCGTCCTGCACACGATGCGCTTCGCCGATGAGCTCGTGGATGCGTCCAAGCTCGACATCCCGGCCCCGAGCCGCGCCCCCGCGAAGCGGGAGATCGACATGGCCGGGCAACTGGTCGATGCCCTGCAGGCGAAGTTCCGCCCGTCCTCGTTCAAGGACAGCTATCGGGAGCGGGTGCTCGACCTGATCGCCCGTAAAGCCAAGGGAGAAGAGCTCGACCTGAAGGCTCCCGAGCCGGCGCAGTCGAGTCCTGACCTGCTGGCGGCGCTGGAGGCGAGCCTCGGCGATCACAAGAAGGGGTCCCGGGAGCGCTCGAAGACGGGCCGGAGCTCCGGCCGCTCCAACCAGACGGCGCGGAGCTGAAGATGGCTCGGTCACTCTGGACCGGTTCGCTCAGCTTTGGGCTTGTGAACGTGCCGGTTGCGGTACTGCCCGCGGTCCGCGACGTTGACCTTCACTTTCGCCAGCTTCACGCGAAGGACGGCGCCCCGATCGACACGCTGCGCTTCTGCTCGGAGGAGGACAAGGAGATCTCCTATGACGAGGTCGCCCGCAGCTACGAGCTCGAGCCGGACGACGCGCGCGGCGGGCGATCAAGCGAGGCTGGAAGCCGAGCGCGCGCCAAGCGGGCGGGCGAGCAGGTGATCGTGACCGACGAGGAGCTCGAAGCCGTGCAGCCTGAGCGAACGCGGACGATCGAGATCGAGCAGTTCGTGGAGCTTTCCGACGTCGACCCGATCTACTTCGATCACCCTTACTTCCTCGTGCCCGCAGCCGACGACGACGGGGCCAAACGCGCCTATCGCCTGCTGGTCGAGGCGATGTCGCGCACGGACCGCGCCGCACTTGGGCGGTTCGTGATGCGGGCCAAGGAGTATCTGGTGATCGTGCGGGTGCGCGACAGCGCGCTGACGCTCACGACGATGCTGTTCGCCGACGAGGTCCGCCCTGCGAGCGATGTGAAGGCGGCCACGCAGAAATCGCACAAGCCGTCAACCAAGCAGTTGAACGCGGCTGTCGCCGTGATCGAGGAGCTGACCTGCGACTGGGAGCCCGGCAAGTACCAGGACCGCTACCGCAAACGGTTGCGGGACGTGGTCAAGCGTAAGCAGAAGGGTGACACCGTCAAGGCACCCAAGCAGGAGCCCTCCCCCTCGGTGCCGCCGGACCTGATGGCCGCCCTGGAGCAAACGCTCGCCGAGATGCGCGATGGCGGCAACGGGTCCGGAAGGCGCGAACCGGAGGAGGCGCGCCGGTGAGCGACTCGGCGAAAATCAATGAGCTGGCGCGGGCTGCTGGCGACCGTCAATCGGCCCTGACGCGACGAACTTTGGCGCTCCGGTGGCTCTATCCCAACTAGAACGCCAACGTTCAGACCTTCAGGCGCGTATCAACGTCGTGAGACATGCTCCTAGCGTCTCCAGGGGCGAATCCTGCCGCGACGTGCGATCAGGAGCTCCGCCGGACTGCGGCGAGGGGACTCCTCGAACGCACGCTCCAGATCGCCGTGCTCGATCGGCCTGATCCACAGTTCCTCGATCAGGATCTTGATCGTGGCCAGAATCGGTACAGCGACGATCAGGCCGATGAAGCCGAACAGCTGATCGACCGCGACCACGCCGACCGCGACCACCGCCGGGTGCATCTTCACCGTTCGCGCCACGACCAGCGGCTGGATGATGTTGCTCTCGAGCTGGTGAGCTAGGACGTAGATCGCCGCGACCACCAGTGCCTTTCCCGGGGAGACCGTGAGCGCATAGAGAATCGGCGGGATCGAGCTGGCGAGCGCGCCGAAGTAGGGGACGATCATCGCGATGGCGGTGAACACCGCGAAGAACGCCGCGAAGCCGACCCCCGCCAGCCGCAAGCCGAGATACGTGATGGTTCCGAGCACGACCATTCCGATCACGAGCCCTCTGAGCCATCCGAGGTAGGCGGTGCGCAGGCGCGACAGGATGCGCTGTGCGTCGTGGCGCTTGGTCGGCGGAACCATCCTGACCACTCCCGACACGAGCGGCTGGGGCTGGATGGCCGTGTACAGCGCGGTCAGCAGGACGATGATTAGCGCCGCGATCGCCGCAGCCACACTCGCTCCCGCCGAGGCCAGCGGTCCGAGCAGCTTCGTCGGCTGGTGGGTGTATCCATTCACATATGACTGAACCTGCTGCCCGATCCGGCTGGGCGACGTCCCGGTCAGCCGCCCCAATCGGTGGCGCAGCTCGTCGACTAGGCTCGGAAGCGAGTTGACGAACTGGTTTATCTCGTGGGTGAACACGGGGACGATCGCCGCGACGAGGCCTACGATCGCAGCCAGGCCCAGAAGCAACCCGAGCACCGCTCCAAGCGCCCTCGGCACATGAAAGCGCATCAGAAAGTCAGCGAATGCCCCGAGCGGCAATGCGATGACCACTACGATCAGCACCGCCAGCACCAGCGTCAGCAGCTGCTCGAACACAAGCCCCGCGACCACCAGCCCGAAAGCCAGCAGAACGGCGCGATAGAGATGAGCCGGCGTGATCCGAGAGTCGGACATCGTTCCCAAGGTTGCCCCGTCGAGGACTATCGCACGCTCATCGGCGACGAATGAGCTCCCAGGCCGTCTACCGGGCGATCGGTCTCGCGGCTGGTCTGGCGCTCGCGACGCTCGTCGCCCGCCAGCTGCTGACGCTGCTGCTGGTCGTGGTCTTGACGATCATCCTGTCGCTGCCACTTGCCGACGCGGCGTCCCGCGCCGAGCGTGCCGGGCTTCCGCGCGCGGCCGGTGCGCTCGGCGCGCTGCTCGCCGTGAGCGCGGTAGTGGCCGGTATCGGCTACCTGCTGGCGCCACAGTTCGTCAGCGAGGTCAAGCAGTTCGCGGCGCATCTTCCCTCGATCCTCGCCGGCGCGCAACGGTATGTGCACTCGGCCTTCGGCTTGCGCACCGGGAACCTCGCCGCGGAGCTCAATCGCGTGGTGCAGTCCTACACCCATCATCCGCAACGGCTGATCGGGCCGATCGAGCAGTACGGCGGGACGGTGGTGGTGCTGATCGCAGGCCTGGTGCTGGTGGTCCTGGGAGCCTTCTTGATCGCCGTCAACCCCGAGCCGCTGGTGAACACCGCGCTGGCGCTGGTCCCGGCGCGGCGACGTGGCCAGGCGGTCGATGTGTTCGAGCGGGTTCGCCACGCCTGGCTGGGATGGATGACAGCAGTTGGCGTGGACATGGTGGTCTTGGGGGGTTTGCTGTTCATGGGCATGACGCTCGTCGATCTGCCGTTCGCGCTCGGGTTCGCGGTGTTGTCGGCGTTGCTCACCGTCATTCCGAACTACGGCTCGGTGATCAGCGCGTTCCCGCCGATCATCGCGGCCCTCTCGATATCGCCGGGGAAAGCGGCCCTGGTCTTGATCGTGTATCTGATCGTCAACCAGATCGAGGGCAACCTGATTCTGCCCCTGATCATGGCGCGGACCGTCGACATGCACCCGGCGGTCGTCTCGATCGGATTGCTCGTGATGGCTGCGCTGTTCGGCCTGATCGGGGTGCTGATCGCGATCCCGCTGGTGTCTCTGGTGATGATCCTCGTGCAAACGCTGTGGATCGAGCCCCAGGAAGCGGCGGCGTCCCGCGCCTGACCGGGTATCACCGCCGATCGTCCGAGAGGCCGCCGGCCTCGACGCGCCTGCGGATCGCGTCGGTCCGGGCCGCGACCAGGATCAACAGCGCCAGACCGGCCGCGGCAGCCTCCGCGATGTACCAGGGCCATCCACTCATCAGGCTGAGCAGCGACGCGTGCACCGGTTTCGCGCGCAGATACATGTAGTTGCCGCCCGTGATCAGATCGGCCCCGCCGGCCAACGCCGCGAACGCGAGCGTCGCCACGAACACACGCCAGGCCACCCTCGCGCGCGGGTAGATCCGACAGCCGTAGACGAGGAACGCTGCCGCCACGATCACACCGACGTGGTAGGTGAAGTACGTGAAGTAGAAGACGCTCGGGAAGCTCTGGCCGAGATCCGGGGTGATCGTCGCCTGAAGCGACGCGGTGAATGCCCACAGATACGCGAGCTCCACCAGCGACGCTCGACGCGACCAAAGCGCCAGGATCGCCGCCAGCGAGACCGCATCGGTCAGCTGAAGCGGCAGGCTATACTTAATGGTCCAGGTTCCCTGCGCGATGCCTGCGACGTACTCCCCTGCCCAACCGGCGAGGATCACCAGCGCGAGCCCACGCGAGAACACAACCGTCCAGCCACCGGGCCGGTGACGCGCAGCTGCGACAGAGGCCGTGGCCGTGATGACCATGACGACGAGCGCGGCGAGATGTGCGGGCGAGAACTGCCGCATGAGGTCGGGGGACGCTACCTGGGCTTGGGAGACCTCCGCGCGGGTAGAAACCCCCTGTTATGGCGGTCGCCATCCTCGACATCGACGGAACCCTCGTCGACACCAACTACCACCACGCGATCGCGTGGTACCGGGCGTTTCGCCAGCACAAGATCGTGCTGCCCCTCTGGCGGATTCACCGTCACATCGGGCTGGGCGGAGATCAGATGATTGCGGCGCTGACCGATGAGCGCACCGAGCAAGAGCAGGGCGATGACATCCGCGCTGCCGAGAAGGCGCTGTACGTCCAGCTGATCGATGAGGTGGAGACGATGGAGGGCTCACGCGAGCTGATCGAGAACCTCAAGGAGCGCGGCCACACGGTCGTGCTGGCGAGCTCAGCCAAGCAGGATGAGGTTGACCACTACCTCGACCTGCTGGATGCTCGTGAGCTCGCGGATGCATGGACCAGCTCGGCCGATGTCGAGGCGACCAAGCCCGAGCCGGATCTCGTCGAGTCTGCGCTCGAGAAGGCCGGCGGTGCAGCTGGCCAGGCTGTGATGATCGGCGACACGCCGTGGGACATCGAAGCGGCCAAGCGCGCCGACGTGCCTACGCTTGCAGTGCTGACAGGTGGGTTCGGCGTGGACGAGCTGCGCGAAGCGGGCGCGCTCGACGTGTTCGAGTCAGTCGGCGAGCTGTGCACGAAGCTCGAGCAGACTCCGCTGCGCTGAGCGCGCCCGAGATCCCCCACCGTGGCCAGCAGCCCGTAGATCACGTCGATCGGCTTTGCCGTTTTCGGCACCACGTGGGTGGTCGAGCGAAACGAGCTCTGTATCCGCATCCGCGTCGCGGACCGCCTTCAAAGGTTCCGTCAGCTCAACCTGCTCGACGCCCTCGGTGAACAGGAACGCGACGCGCTTGCCATCAAGCTTGCCTGCCATCGGGTACCAACCCCTTACAGTCGAATTCCACCTTCACTAAAAGGGCTACCCGAGCATGCAGGCGCAAACTTGGGGCCTCAAGGGGCCGGCCCGGTGGGGCTCAGGGGCGGTTGGCGGACCTCGTCGAGGGGCGGTTGGGGGACCCCGTCGAGGGGCGCTCGACGGTTCCCGTTGAGGCCACCGCCGCTGCCCTGCACCCGCAGCTTCGCGCGGCATTTCGTGACGATCCTCCGGGGCCCTCGTCGATCGTCACAAAAGACCGCTCCAGACGGTCAAGCGTGACAACCCGCGGCCATCTCGCTTCGCCCGTCACGTTGTGCCGGGCGCTGGGCGAGATCGCACGGATCAGCCACACGACCGCGAGCGCAGACGCCCAGTGCGGCCTCGGCGCGGGATGCCAATCAGGTGCGGATCAGCGTGGGCGTGCCCAGCGGGACGTGGGCGATCAGCCACCTCCCGTCGGCAAGCGTCACGCGTACGCAGCCGTGACTGACCGGCTGGCCGATGCTCGAAGCGTCCGGGGTCGAGTGGATCGCAATCCGGTTGCCGCCACTCCACCCCTGGATCGAGTGCGGGGAATGAGCAGAGAGGGCGAGAATGCAGCATCCGTAGGGCCCTCCCGAATTGCCGGTCAACAGGCGGTCGGTCACAGCGAAACGGCCGGTGGGCGTGGGCGCCGACGGGCGGCCGATAGCCGTCTTGAACCGGCGAACAACCCGCCCGTCGTCGAGCACGGTGAGCGTCCGGCCCGCCAGCGAGACCTTCAACTGCCACTTGACCACGCCAAGCGTCGAGGCTGACTGCGGGATCCAGCCGACCCGGTTGTTACCGGCGAGCGTGCTGATCACGCCCAGCCAACCCGGTGAGCGTGCCACCACCCACACGGTCTGCGGAGAGCCAAAACCCGTATGAGTCGGAACCTGGGCGAGCGTGGCACCGCCGGGCTTGACGTGCATCGTCGTCGCGTGCACGACAAGTGCGACCAGCGCGCCGTTTCGCTGCAGCGCGTGCGAAGAGGGCTTGGTGGGTGGAGCTTTCAGCTGCCGGACGGGAGTGAATGTGGAGGCAGCACGCGTAGCGGTGGCGGACCCGCCTCCTGTTAGGAGCAGCCCGGCGACGATCGGTGCGAGCGCGAGGCTCGAGAGGCCGCCCGCGAGCAGCGCTGCTCGTCGCCTGCGCGGCGGTTTCGCTTCCGTTCCCATCTCAATTGCATCATCGACGCCCAGCCGACTGTTCTGAAGGCGGCTCACTAAACCTCCTCGCCAGGCGGCCGATGACTGCCAGGTGGCAACAGTTCGCTCACGCGGCTCGGCTCGAACCCGTTCGCGGCGCTCTCGCCCGCACGCGGGGTCAGCTCGGATCGGCCGCCGCATTCGTTTCTGGGCTTGGGTCCTCGCTGTCCTGGTGTTCCCGGCCACGCTCGCGGCTTGGCTGATTTCGAACACCGCGTTGTCTAACGTGGATGCCTACGGCACCGTCAGCGTCCCGGGAACGAAGGTGCTTCATTTTCCCGCGGGCAGCGTCGAGATCAACTTTGCCACCAACTCCGCCGGCGGACAGGGCGGCAGCTTGTTCATTCCCAGCATGTCCCTCGGCGTAGCCAGCGCCTCAGGCTCCGGACAGCAGCCGACTCTCAAGCAGACCTCGAGCAGCGCGAGCACATTTGGCTCTCAGACGCGCGGACTGGTGTTCAGCATGCATGTGCCTCGATCCGGCGACTACAAGGTGAACGCCACGGGCGACACGAGCGCGTACGTAAACCCGGAGCTGTTGTTCGGCCGAGCGTCCCCGGACGGCATGATCTTCGAGCTCGCGGGAATCGTCCTCGGGTCGATGGTGCTGATCGCGATCGTCGCCGGGCGGTTCGTAGGACGCTCTGATCCTTCCCCGACCGGCGTCGCAGCATTGGCCCCGATCCCAGCAAGCACGCAATTTGCGACGCAGTCGAGTGTCAGCACCGCACAGGCGGATGGCCTGCCCAACGGGCAGTCGCCAAGCGAGTTCCTGACCGCCCTGTCGGTGAGTATGAAGGCGGCCGGGGAAGCCGGGCAAGGAGCCGCCTCGGCGACGCCACCCGGGGCGGTGGCGCCCAAGCAGCCCCGCCCAGGGCCGCCGGCCAAGCAGCCCCGCCCGGGGCAGCCGGCCAAGCAGCCCCGCTCCGCGGCAGCCAGCCAAGCAGCGCGGGCCGGAGCGGCCGACCAGGGAGCGCATCTCGATGAGCTCTCTCAGCTCGCCGACCTGCACGACCGCGGCGTGCTGACCGACGCCGAGTTCGCAGCCGAGAAAGCGAAGATCCTCGGAGCTTGACGCGGGAGGAGCGCCGTCGTGCCCCCGTGCTTACTGAATTTCGGTTCTCGTAAGCCAAGGTGCGTACCCTTATGGTCATGCTTGGACTCGGAAAGAACAAGAACATGGTCGACCGCGAACACGCCCTGCCGGGGCGCGATCGTGAGATGAACGTCACAAACCGCCACGCTGTGCTCGGCACGCCGCTGCAGCCACCGTTTCCGGAAGGCTTCGACCGCGCCGTCGTAGGCATGGGTTGCTTCTGGGGCGCGGAGAAGATCTTCTGGCAGGCGCTCGGCGTGTATTCGACGGCGGTCGGCTATGCCGGCGGGATCACCCCCAACCCGACCTATGAAGAGGTCTGCAGCGGGCGCACCGGCCACACCGAGGCAGTGCTCGTGGTATTCGATCCGTCGAAGACAAGCTACGAGGAGATCCTCCGGCTGTTTTGGGAGAACCACGATCCGACCCAGGGCATGCGCCAGGGCAACGACATGGGCACCCAGTACCGCTCCGCGGTCTACTGGGAAAACGACGAGCAGCGCGTGGCCGCGGAGGCATCACGGAATGCCTATACGGAGCGCCTGAGCGCCGCAGGCTATCCGGAGATCACCACTGAGATAGCGCAGGCCGGCCCGTTCTACTACGCCGAGGACTACCACCAGCAGTACCTCCACAAGAACCCGTGGGGCTATTGCGGGATCGGCGGCACCGGAGTCAGCTGCCTGGTGGGCATCCTCGCCCGCGAGACCTAGAGGTTCGCTGCGCTCTAGCTGCCGTATATCGGCGGTTACAGCGGCCAACCACCTCGGCCCGTACGGGCCGAGGACGAGGCCTGTCAGCCGCCGGCAACCGCAGGCAGGATCGTTACCTCTTCGCCGTCTGAGACCTCTGTGTCGAGGCCGTCGAGGAAACGGATGTCCTCGCCTCCGACGTACACGTTGACGAACCGGCGCAGGCCGCCATCCTCGGCAATTCGGCTTCGCAGCTCGCCGTAGCGCTCATACAGCGAGTCGAGCACCTCGCCGACGGTGGAGCCCTCCACGTCCGCGGTGGCCTCGCCGCCGGTCGCGCCCCGCAGCTGTGTGGGGATCTTCACTGTCACGCTCATCGGCTGGTGGAGTCTAATGTGGCTCGCGGCGGTCCCTGCGTCCCTCACACCGCCGCGGGGGCCCGCTCGAGGTCGCGCTCGAACGCCTCGACGGTCGGCTCGATTTCATTGATCTCGATAGTGTCGCGGACGGCGTCGAGCGTTTTCAGGCCGTCGCCGGTGATGTACACGACGACGCGCTCGTCGCGGTCGATCTCTCCCCGCCGGGCGAGCTCCGCGAGCACCGCGACGGTCACACCACCGGCGGTCTCGGTGAATACCCCCGTGGTGCGCGCCAGCAGCCGGATGCCCTCCCGGATTTCGTCGTCGCTGACCGCTTCGATCGATCCTCCGGTGCCCCGCGCCAGCGCGAGCGCGTACGGCCCATCTGCAGGGTTCCCGATCGCCAGTGAGCGCGCGATCGTGTGCGGCTTCACCGGGCGGCAGATCTCGTGGCCGGCCGCGAACGCGCTCGCCACCGGAGAGCATCCCTCCGCCTGGGCTCCGCTGAAGATCGGAAGCGTTCCCTCGACCAAACCGGCGCCGAGCCATTCTTCGAAGCCCCGAGCGATCCTCGTGAACAGCGATCCCGAGGCGATCGGGCAGACGATCCGATCAGGCAGCTCGAACGACAGCTGCTCGGCGGTCTCGAACGCGAGCGTCTTTGACCCCTCGGCGTAGTAAGGGCGCATATTGATGTTCACAAACGCCCACTCGTGCTCGCCGGACAGCTCGGTGCAGAGTCGGTTGACGTCGTCGTAGTTGCCCCGCACCGCCACCAGGTTCGTTCCGTACACGCCGGTGGCCAGGATCTTCTGCTCCTCGAGGTCGGAGGGGATGAACACGTAGGACTCGA
>JALYZY010000033.1 GCA_030948665.1 Actinomycetota bacterium
CGGAGGCGACGGGCAGCGGCGGGACAGTCGCAGGCATCGGGCTATACGGGTGCCAGACGTGGAGCCGGTCGACGTCGAGCAGCTCGACTGGGTGCAAATCGATATCGATCATCACGTCCATCTCGCCCTCGCGATTACTCGATCGCATGCGCGAATCGGCGGTCCGCAGCTGCCATTCTGGCAGTCGCCCAGAGTTCGAGGACTACTTGCGCGGTTGCCACCGCAACGCTGCACGGCACGGCACGCCAAGAGGATGGACGCCCTGGGCCTGGGATCTGTGCCGTCCAGATGACCTTGCCGTCGATCCGTGACTGCCCCGCGGGACTCGCGTACCGCTCCCACACTGTCGTTTTGAGGTATGGGCGAGCATGTCACCCCTAACGAAAGTCCACTCCTCAACACCGATGCGGACCCGCGGAGGTGGATTAGCCCGCCCATACGCCAAGGTCAGATCGCGGGCCCCGGGGCGGCGCATGACCCCTAGGCACGACTCCTCGAGCCATTACACGCGGTCGCTCAGGTCGCCCTCCAGCGACTCGTCTCGTGGCCGTGTCCACCGAGCCGTCGGGAGCAAGCTACTGATTCTCGTGCCCCCCAGGGGCACCCTAATGGCGCTCTCCAAGCTCCCCGTCTGGCTTGCTGCGCTTCGCAGAAGTAGCCGAAATGCAGGGAGTCTGTGCGAGTGGGCGATCCAGGACTCGAACCTGGGACCTCTTCCTTATCAGAGAAGCGCTCTAACCGACTGAGCTAATCGCCCGATGGCGCGGCTCGTGGCCCCGCATGCGAGCCGATTCTATCGGCGTCTGCCGAGGCGCTCGCTCGCCGGTACCGGCCCAGCGCCCAGGCTTGACTGCGGGTTCTGCGACGCTGGCCGCGGGGCAACGCTAGGCTGCCGCCCACATGAAGCGAGTGCTCGAACTCGACTCAAGCTTCCAGCGCGAGCACCCGATAACACGAGTGCTGAAGGTCTAGCGCTCCAAAGAGTCGAACGTCCACTGATCCGTCGCTCCCAGCACCGCCTCACCTACGCCAACGTCGTTTCGTCGCTGGCGCTGTTCGTCGCTCTCGGCGGCGCCTCCTACGCTGCGTTTCGCCTTCCGCCCAACAGCGTGGGGACTCGACAGCTCAAGGACCACGCCGTCACCCTGGTAAAGATCGACACCAGCGTGAGGCGCGGGATCAGGCAGTCGCCCGGGCCTCCAGGTCCGGGAGGGCCGCGCGGCTTAACCGGCCCAGTGGGCCCGCAGGGACCGCCTGGCACAGCCCGGGCGTTCGGTGAGATCGACGCGCGCGGGAACCTCAGCGCCAGTAGGGGCATCGGGAACGTCACCCACCCACTGGCGGGTAGATACTGCATCACGGTGCCGGGACTGAATCCCTCCACCGAGACCATCGGGGTGACGCTGAACGTCGCAAGTGCTCGCGATACGGCGCCCCCCACCGAGCGCGCGGGTGACGGCAACGTATGTCCTGTCGGGACATGGGAGGTCGCGACCGGCATACTCCACACACTGAGCGTGGCCGGTCCGGTGCAGTTCACGGACTCCGACGAGCCGTTCTCGGTCATCGTCCCCTGACGTGGCGGGGCGGGGCGGCCAGCACCGACCGCTCCTGAGTCCGCGGCCGTCAGTCGCCGGCACGCTGGATGATCCGCCCGGCGGGACTTAGACCGAAGCCCGGTAGCCCGAAGGGCGTCTCAAGCAGGCCCGGGATCATCTCCCGACTCACTGCCCTCACCGTCCTGCGGGCGGGAGTTGCCTCGACGAAGGCGAGCTCGTCCCAATCTGAGAGTGACGTTCGCGTGCCGTCGGGTCGCTGGCTTGCGACGATCAAGCCGGTCACGAATGGGGAGCGCGGGTGGGTCGCGGTGAACCAGTTGCCAGTCTCCACGTCGACCAACGGGACTGGCTCGGGGACGAACCCGTAGAGATCCATCCAGCCGGATTGCGACGAGGTCGGCTCGACCGCGGCCTGAAGAACGAGCTCCGACCCCTCCTGGACGATCCGGAAGCGCCAGCCGGACTGCTCGCAGGGATCGCCTGGCCCGAAAGGCAGCGGGTCGAGCGGCGTGCTCACGCCGAACCCGACGTCGACATGCCAGGGAATGTCATTCTCAGTGACCCGCAGCAGCAGATGGCTCCGTGGTCGTACCGCCCCGTAAGGCGCGCCCACCCTGACGCGGGCCAGGATCAGCTCGACCGCATAGCCGAGCGCCTCGAGCGCAGGCTTCAGAAGCAGGTTCTGCTCGAAGCAGTAGCCCCCGCGCCGCTCTGTGACGAGCTTGCGCTCGAGATCCCGCTCGTCCAGCGATACCGGGATCCCGCGATGAGGATCGAGGTTTTCGAACGGAATCGAGCAGACGTGCGCCCGATGGAGCTCCTGCAGGGTCGGACGTCCACGCAACCCAATCCGCTCCAGGTACGAGTCGAGATCGAACATCCCCTGACTGTAGAAACTCCCCAGCTGGTCCGGGGGACACGGTGTCGTAGTGAGTCGCGACTTCACTCCTCGTACGCTGAGCCATCGATGCCGGTCGGGGATGAACGCCTTCTGCGCCTTGTGACCTGGAATGTCGCGCGAAGGACCGCCGTGATCGCCGAGCAGGCCATGGCGCTCGCCGAGCGCGAGCCCGACGTCGCCGCACTGCAGGAGGTGACGCGGCGGACGGCCCCGCTATGGCGCCGCGCGTTCGAGGTGATCGGCTTGTCGCACGTGCGCACCTCGCTGGATGAGTCCGCCACGGCCGGGAGCGCAGGGTCGCCGCGGATGGGCGTGATGCTCGCATCCCGTGAGCCCCTTCACGATGTCGCGCAAGCGCTGGAGATGCCGCGGCCTGAGAGCGCGCTGTGCGCGGTCACTGATTCGCCGCTCGGGATCGTTGAGCTCTGGACCGTGCACATCCCGAATGCCGCAAATGGCTGGGTCAAGCCGAATAGCCTTAGGGCGCTGCGCGACGGGCTGACCGCGACGACTTCGGCACCGCGAGTGGTGTGCGGCGACCTCAACACCCCCCGCCGCGAGCTCTCGGACGGCAAGGTGATGTCGTTCGCCCGCGACTCTCGGGGGCGGCTGCGCCCGGATCGCGGTCCAGAGTGGGACGCGGCCGAGCTGGGGATCGTCCCGGGCCTGCGTGACCTCGGGTACCTCGACGCATTTCGCTCGCTCCACGGCTACGCCGCGCGGGAGCCAAGCTGGACCTGGCGCCAAATCGCTGGACACGGGGGCGGCTGGCGGCTCGATCACATCTTTGTCTCGCCGGAGCTCCAGCCGGTCGGCTGCGTCTACCACCATGAATGGCGCGACCGAGGCCTCAGCGATCACTCGGCACTCGAGGCGGAGCTGGCGAGCCGCTCGTGAGTGCCTAGGAAGCGGCGCCCTGCGCGACCGCCGCGATACTTCGGACAGCCCCGGCGATTGCCTCGGCGTCTATGCCCGCCGCGTGAAGTAGCTCCTGTGGCTGGCCGGACCCCGGCAACCCCTTGACAGCGAGCTTCTTCACGTGGGTCCGCACGTCCTCGTCGGCGAGCGCACTCAGGACGGCGTCACCGAGCCCACCCTCGGGCCAGTGATCCTCAACCGTCACGACGGCGCCGGTCTCACGGGCGGCGTGCGCCACCGCGTCGGCGTCGATCGGCTTGATCGAGTAGCAGTCGAGCACCCGCACGCTAATCCCATCGGCGTCGAGAGCGTCGGCCGCCTTCTCGGCTTCCTCGACCGTGATCCCGCAAGCCACGATCGCCACATCATCGTGCTCGCTGCTGCGGACGATCCGGCTGCCGCCGATCCGGACCTGCTCGTCGGGTGGCGTACGCACCGGCGTCTTTCCGCGGAGCGTCCGCATGTAGCAGATACCGGGTTGCTCGGCCATCTGCGCCACCAGCTGGGCGGTCTGGTTGGCGTCGGAGGGGTGTACGACGGTGCTGCCAGCGACGGCGCGAAGCGCCGCCAGATCCTCGAGCGCCATCTGCGAGGGGCCGTCCTCACCGATCGAGACGCCGGCGTGCGAGCCGGAGAGACAAAGCTTGGCCTGGGAGATCGCGGCCATCCGGATGAAGTCATAAGCCCGCGAGAAGAACGCCGCGAAGGTCGATGCGTACGGGACCCAGCCGCGAACCTGCATCCCAACCGCCGCAGCGACCAGCTGCTGTTCGGCGATGAACATCTCGAAGTAGCGGTCCGGGTGCGCTTTCGCGAACAGCTCTGAATGCGTCGAATTGGATACCTCGCCATCGAGTGCGACCACGTCTCCGCGGAGCGAACCAAGCGCCGCGAGCGCCTCCCCGTAGGCCTGCCGCGTCGCGACCTCCTCACCGACCTGCCAGCTGGGAAGCTCACCGCCGCCGGCCGAAAAGCGGTGCGGCGCACGACTCGAATCGGGTTTGGCGACCTCCACGTGGAGGTCACGCACTCCACCCAGTTCCTCGATCGCCTCGTCGGGATCGTCAAGCGGCTTGCCGTGCTTTCCGGGCTGGTCCTCGACAGCCTTGACGCCCTTGCCCTTCTTGGTCCGAGCGATGACTACAGCCGGCCGGCCCGTCGTCTCGACGGCCTCGCGGAACGCTGCGTCGATTGCCTCGATGTCGTGGCCGTCGATGACGATCGGATGGCATCCGAACGCCTCCACCCGCGCCGCGTAGCCAGCGGTATCCCAGCCGAGCATCGTTTCGCGCGTCTGACCGAGACGGTTGACGTCGATGATTGCCGTGAGATTGTCGAGCCCTGCCCAGCCTGCGTGCTGGAACGCCTCCCAGATCGAGCCCTCGGCCATCTCGGAATCGCCACACAGCACCCAGACCCGGTAGGGCAAGCGGTCGAGCGACTTGCCGGCGATCGCGATTCCGACGCCGACCGGCAAGCCCTGCCCGAGCGAGCCGGTCGCCACGTCGGTCGGCGGGATGGTCGGAGTCGGATGGCCTTCCAGGCGGCTGCCGAGCTTGCGGAACGTGAGCAGCTCCTCGTCGGTGATCGCCCCTGCTGCCTTCAGGATCGAGTAGTACAGCGGCGAAGCGTGACCTTTCGAGAAGATCAGATGGTCTCTGTGCGGATCGTCGGGATTGCTGTAGTCGAGCTTCAGGTATCCGTCGAGTAGCACGGCCATCAGGTCGGCTGCTGACATCGAGGAGGTCGGATGTCCCGATCCGGCGGCCGCGCTTGCGCGGACTGAGTCCACGCGCAGCTGCGCGGCGAGCTCGCGTCTGAACTCTGCGTCACCCATTGCTACGCCGCCACCAGCTCGTTGCGCTTGTCGGCTACTCCCTCGAGCAGTTGCTTCATCGAGTTCGCGAACTTCTCGACACCCTCGCGCTCGAGCGTCTCGACGACGTCGTCATAGTCGATTCCGGCCTCCGCGAAGCGCTCCAAGATGCGTCGAGCGCCATCGACATCACGCTCGAGCGTTGGCGCTGCGCGACCGTGATCGATGACCGCTGCCACAGTCTCTCGCGGCATCGTGTTGACGGTGTTCGGGCCGATCAGCTCCTCGACGTAGACGACATCGCGATAGGCGGGATTCTTGGTCGACGTGGATGCCCACAGGCACCGCTGCGGCGAGGCGCCGAGTCGCTCGAGCTCTTCCCATTCGGAGCCGCTGAAGATCTCCTTGTAGGACTGGTAGGCGAGCTTCGCATTGGCGATCGCGAGCTTCCCCTTCAAGTCGTCATGTCCACCCACCTGATCCAGTCGCCGGTCGGCCTCGGTGTCGACACGGGAGACGAAGAACGAAGCGACCGATGCAACCGTGTGCAGGTCGCCACCGTCGTCGCGCAGCCGGCGCAGGCCCTGCAGGTATGCCTGCGCCGCAGCACGGTGGCGCTCGAGCGAGAACAGAAGGGTGACGTTGACCGGGATTCCACTGGCGATCGTGTCCTCGATCGCCTGGAGCCCCGGTTCGGTGCCCGGAATCTTCACGAACAGGTTCTCGCGCTCAATCATGCGATGAATACGCTTCGCCTCCTCGAATGTTCCCTGGGCGTCGGAGGCGAGCTGCGGGTCGACCTCGAGCGAGACCCAGCCATCGCGGGTCGCGTCGCCGCGCTCGAACACCTCGCGCAGGAGATCGCAAGCGCCGCGGATGTCCTCGCGCGCGAGCTCCAGGAAGACTTCCTTCGGATCGTTCTGCTCACGTAGAACCTCGCGCAGCTGATCGTCGTAGGCGTGGCCATCGGCGATCGCGCCCTGGAAGATGGTCGGGTTCGAGGTGACGCCGACGACGCCGGCCTCTATCAACTCAGCGAGCTCGCCGTCTCGGACGAACGGGCGCGAGAGATAATCGATCCAGACGCTCTGGCCGAGCTCGGAGAGTGCATGAAGCGGAGTGGCTATGAGGGCCTCCTGTTGATCGCGGGTTCCATTATGGAGTACCCACACCGGGCCCGGGGAAACGAAGCCGCGCTCCGTCGGAGGCGTTCACGCGGAAGCGTCAGCAGATAAAGGCTTGACATGTGACCATTCGGTCACGTATTGTGGCCAGCCGTGGACGATGTGTTCAGAGCTCTCAGCGACCCGACGCGGCGCGGTCTACTCGATGAGCTGTTCAGAGAGGACGGCCAGACGCTGACCGCGCTCGAACAGCGGCTGTCGATGACGCGCTTCGGTGTGATGAAGCATCTGCGGGTTCTCGAGGACGCCGGGCTGGTGGTGACCAGGAAGCGCGGACGGGAGAAGCTGCACTACCTGAACTCCGTGCCGATTCGCCTGGTCCATGACCGCTGGGTGAGCAAGTTCGCCGAACCGTGGGTCGCCACCCTGAGCGACCTCAAGCACAAACTGGAGGACAGAACGATGGAAAAGGTATTCGAGATCTACATCAAGACGACCCCGGAGCGCCTGTGGGACGCGATCACAGACCCGGCCGAGAGAGCCAAGTACTCCTTCGGCGTACGGGTCGAGTCCGACTGGAGTCCCGGCTCGGGCTATCGGGGAATCCCGGAGGGGATGACGAGCCCGATCGTCGCGGGGGAGAACCTCGAGGTTGATCCGCCTCACCGGCTGGTCCAGAGCTTCAACGCTCTGTGGAGCGGCGATGTCAAGGCCGAGGGCACCTCGCGCGTTACCTGGGAGATCGAGCAGGTCGAGGACTCTTGCCGCTTGACGGTAATCCACGATCAGCTACGCGATGGAGCTCACGGCGAGATCTACGGCGGCTGGCCGATGGTTCTCTCCGGGCTGAAGACACTGCTCGAGACGGGCGAGATGCTGACCACACCCGGCTCGTTGCTATATGCCGGAGCAGGGGCCAGGGAATGGGGCGCGTGAGCGGATGGCGGCCGCGAAAGGGCCCGCCGGAGCACGCCGGCGGGCCGCCGACTACTCCATCAGTGGCGGATCGCGCAGATTCGAGTTGATTCGCTCCGACAGAGCTTGCGACGCCGCGCGCCTGGCGGCGAGCTGACTCTGCTCGTCGTGTCTGTCCAGCAGCGCGGTTTCGTAGGCGTCGGCGACGACCCGGTAGGACTCGTATTCGCGTGTGGTCTCGAGCGCGGCTTCCCGACGGAGAGATTCCGCATGCTCCGTGACAGCGGCAGCCGGCTCATCGGCGGAATGCACCTCAGTACCTAACAGCTCCCGATCGAATGTGAAGGACCTCTCCCCAGACGCGACGGCTCTGTAGCGGACGCGCACGATACTGATCGAGCCGTCCTCCCCGACGGCGGTGCTCACCTCGTAGCGCGTGTAGGGCTCGATCGCGTCGAGCCACCGTCGGCGGCTTTCGAGCACTCCCCCGTGCCGGCGGCCCTCGACGCTGTTCGCGGTGAGCTCGGCGACATGGACCCAACCCCAGTGCGTCGCGATCAGTCCGATCCCGGCTACGAGCTCGACGACCTGACCGAGCCCGAGTCCACCCGAGATCGCCCCGATTGCGCCGAGGATCGTCAGAAGGACGCCGAGCACCAGGCTCACACCGGTCAGCGTCGCTCCGGTCGCGACCACGCCACGCCGTCCCGGCCACGGCGGTATCTCTTGCGGCCGGCCCAGCGATTCCGGGAGGCTCCCGCTATCGGTCAGCAGACGTTCGTCGGCGGTGCGCCCGACCAGCTCGACGGAGGTCAGCTCCTGTGCCATCCAGGTCAAGTTACTCCTCGCCACGAGCCGTGCTGCGCCTTGACCGCAGGCCCAGTCGAACCTAACGTTCCTCGCCGGGACAGCCGGCCTCCAGCTGGTAGATCCCTCAATCGAACCAGTCTTAGAGAGGAATCAATCGTGCCCGTGTTCTTCTTCACTGTCGAGCAGCAGGAGCGAGCGATTGTCGAGCGGTTTGGGAAGTTCGTTCGCGTCGCGGGTCCGGGCCTTCAAACCAAGACGCCGTTTGTGGAGCGGGTCGCGGGCCGGATGAGCCTTCAGGTCGAGCAGTTGAATTCGGAGATCGAGACCAAGACGAAGGACAACGTGTTCGTTCGGGTCAAGCTGGCGGTGCAGTACAAGGTGGGGGCGGATCCGCAGCAGGTCCAGGATGCGTACTACAAGTTGGATAACCCGGAGGTGCAGATCCAGTCGTATGCGTTTGATGTGGTTCGTTCGCATCTTCCGAGCATGAATTTGGATGAGGCGTATGCGGATGCGGACACGATCGCGATGCATATCCAGGAGACGTTGCATCGGCAGATGGCTGACTATGGCTATGAGATCGTCAAGGCGTTGATCACGAACATCGAGCCCGATCAGCGGGTTAAGGATGCGATGAACAACATCAACGCTTCGCAGCGAAATCAGATTGCTGCGGCGGCACAGGGTGATGCGCAGAAGACGCTGGCGGTTAAGAAGGCTGAGGGGGAGAAGGAGACGATGCGTTTGCAGGGTGAGGGGGTCGCGGCTGAGCGCAAGGCGATCGCTGAGGGGCTGAAGGAGTCGCTTGAGATCATCGCTCAGCAGGGTCTTGACCCGAAGGAGGCGATGGCGTTGGTGGCGCTGACTCAGTACACGGACATGATTCGTGCGCTGGGGGAGGGTTCGCGCACTAACACGATCCTGTTGCCGCATTCGCCCAGTGGCGTCGGCGATCTGATGGCCCAGATCCGCGACGGAATCCTCGTCGCCGATCTCACAGCCGAAGCGGCCAAGAATGCCCAGGGACCTCCGCCGCCGCAGCTCCCTCGTCCGCCCGCTGGCCAGTAGCCACGGGGCGTGGTGACGGCGACATCCGCAGCTTTGAAGGGGCCTGCCGGCTGAGCGCCCGCCTGCTTGACAGTCGTAGTGCGCACCCGGTCTGGGACATCCCACCACACCGCCCCGGCCCCAGCTAGGACGGCTGAGATGTGCTCGCACCGGCCCATCCCGGCCGGCGGGCCCCCAACGACGCTGCGCGCGACGGAAGCTCCTCGAGGGCCAGCACGTCGACAAGCCGACGCCCAGCCGCCCCGTCCCACCCCGGTATCGGCTCCGGACGCGCGTTACCACGTTCGGCGAGCATCGTCGGGATCTCGGAGATCCGCTCGGGAGCGAGGCCAAGTAATACGTTCGTGCCGGCCGTCACCGTGACGGGACGCTCGGTGTTGTCGCGCAAGGTGAAGCAGGGAATCCCGAGGAACGTGGTCTCTTCCTGTACACCGCCAGAGTCCGTCAGCAACGCGGCTGCGCTGTGCACCAGGCTCATGAAATCGATGTACGCCAGCGGGTCGAGCAGCGTGACTCCTGGGGCCGTCAGGCCCGCGGCCTCGATGCGCGACCGGGTGCGGGGATGCACTGGGAACACCACGGGTAGCTCTTCGGCGAGCTCGACAAGCTCCGCCAACGCCGTGGCCAGCAGGGGCCCATCGGTCAGCGCTGGTCTGTGCAGCGTCACGAGCAGGTATTCGCGCGGACCAAAACCGAGGCGTGACGCTAGATCGGCTTCCCGCACGCGAGGGAGCATCGCGACGAGCGTGTCGATCATCGTGTTACCGACAGGGAAGATCGACTTCTCGGGCGCCCCTTCCGCGAGCAGGTGGGTCCGAGCCTCCGGAGAGTGGGTGAACAGCAGGTCGGCCACCGAATCGGCGACCACACGGTTGATCTCCTCAGGCATCGAGCGATCAAAGCTGCGCAATCCTGCCTCTACATGTCCCACTGTCATGCCCAGCTTGCACGCCACGAGTGTCGCCGCCATCGTCGAGTTGACGTCACCGGGCGCCAGCACGATGTCGGCACCCAGGTCGCTCAACAGAGGCTCGAGACGCTCCATGACACGTGCGGTTTGCACTCCGTGGGTCCCTGAACCAACCTCCAGCATGTGGTCCGGGGGACCAATCCCGAGCTCCTCGAAGAAGACGCGCGACATCGACTCGTCGTAGTGCTGGCCGGTGTGCACCAGCACGTGCTCGAGGTCGTCGCGTTCCCTGATGGCTGCTGCGACCGGTGCGATCTTCATGTAGTTGGGGCGCGTACCCACGACGGATACGACGCGGCGGCGCGAGGTCATTGCTCCCACTCGCTCCTATTATCAGCGCCAGATTGTGCCCGGCACCGCCGTGAGCGCGCGCGACGCTCCCACGATGCTCGCCACGGTTGTCTCATCGCTTGGTGCCGGCCCGCGCAGAGACCCCACTTCGAGACCGAGGCGGGGCGAGTGCTTCGACGATCGCAAGACCGCGGGGCGAGAGCTCGTACCCGCGCTCGAGGCTGATGGTCAGGCCGAGCGCCTTCAATTTTCGAACGTCCCGCTTGAATTCTGCGACTTCCTGGCCAAACCGCGACGCCAGTTCCGCGGCGCGAATCGCGGGGTGCTCGCGGATGGCGAGCAGAACGGGTCTGGTCCACGCTCCTCTCGAGCTACGGCCGTCCATGCGGTCAAGCCGCGCCACCGTCTCGGCGATCGTCGCTTCATCCAGGTTCGCGACCTCACGCAGCGCGATCAGCGGGTCCGGGCCGTCGTAGTGGAAGTCGATCCGATAGATGCGCTCGCCGGGCCAGCGGAACAGCTCGGTCGTGAGCGCTTCAGCGGTCGCAAAGCCTGCTGGGCGCGCGTCCGCGTCCGTGAGCTCGCCGACTTCCACCGTTCGAACGGCGTCAATTGCGATCAGTCCTCCCGGGATCTTGTGCGTGGCGCCGGGTCGGGCGTGCGGGCGCGACCAGCGGCGATAGATCGAGGTGATCGCACCCGAGCGAATGTCTTCCAGTAGCGCGCTTGGAATCAACATTCCGGAGCGCGCTGGACGGTAACCAAAGTTGGACTTCAAGGAATTGGGGGTAGACCCGTTGTCAGCATGAAGCCCTTCGCCAACGATTTCCGGACGCGCTCGAGTACACGTCGATGAGGGGAGAATCGTCAACCGGCGTGGCGGTCCGCAAGGGGCACGAGGCGGTGCGCGGAGCGATGGGCGCCCAGCACTCCAAGACGTTCGAGCTGCTCGTCCGGGCCGGATTCGTGGCCCGCGGTCTCACCTATGGCGTGATCGGCGGCGTAGCGCTCGCGCTCGCGCTCGGCGCTGGGGGGAGCAGCAGCAACACTAATCAGCAGGGAGCGCTGTCCCTGATCGCCAAGGCCCCGTTTGGAAAGGCTGCCGTCGGGATCGCGGCCGTCGGCTTGCTGATGTACGGACTGTGGAAACTCAGCCTTGCCGTGCTCGGCCGAGGCCCCGAGGGTGCCGATTCGCAGAAGCTCAAAGACCGGGTCTCGAACGGCGCTGGAGCAGTGGTCTATTTCGGACTCTTCTCGGTGGCCCTACGCGTCCTGTTGGGCAGTGCCGGTAACCAATCCGCGCAGCAGCGTCACACGGCGTCCGGCGTGCTCGGCTGGCCAGGTGGACAGGTGCTGGTGGCGATTGCCGGCATCGCAATGATCGCGATCAGCGCTTATCAGGTGTACTTCGCGATCCGCGGCGATTTCGCAAAGGAGAGCAAGACCGCGCAGATGGGTCGCCACGAGCGGAAGCTGTTCCTCACCCTGGGCCGGGTGGGGTTATCCGCTCGCGGGATCGTGTTCGGGATCGTTGGTTACTTCCTGGTGCGCACCGCGATTGACTTCAAGCCGAACGGCGTCGGCCTCGACGGGGCGCTGGCCAAGGTGCATGCCCAGCCTTACGGGCCGTTACTACTCGGCATCGTCGCAGCCGGCCTGCTGGCGTTCGCCGTGTTCTCGATGTTCTTCGAGTCCCGCTACCGCCGGCTGTAGGGCGGGAAGGTTCAGCCCGGACCGAGAGGCCTCAGCGACTGGGCCACCCGGGCCGCAGCCGAGCGAGAGAGCCTCAGCCGACTGTGGCCACCCGGACCGCAGCCGAGCGAGATGCCCCAGCCGACTGTGGCCACCGGGTCCGCAGTCGGCTGCGGGCCGAGCCTTATGCTGCTTCGCGCAGCTCCTCGAGCTCGCGGCTTGCCGCCAGGCGACGGAGTCCTCGCTGCTCCAGCTCGCGCGCCTGCGCCAGCGGGATTCCCAGCTCGCTCCCCGTTTGCCTGAGCGTCAGCGCCTCGTCACCGTGCAGGCCGAACCGCAGCCTGATGACGTTGCGCTCGTCCTCCGGAAGGCTTCCCACGACCTCGCCGATCCGGCGCTCGCGATCTGACTCTTCAACCTCGGCTGCCGGGCCCGGCCGATCGCTCGCGAGTAGCTCGCCGAAGGCGGTCTCGCCGTCTTCGCCGACCGGCTGATCGAGGCTGGCCAAGCCACGGCTGAGCTCGCGCAACTCCGCGACCTCTTCCGCCGAGAGCTCGGCTACCGCGGCGATCTCCTCGTCCGTCGGCTCACGGGAAAGCCTGGTGTTCAGCTCGCTCTCGATACGACGGACCTTCACCTGACGCTGGGCGACATGCACAGGAACGCGAATCGTGCGTCCGCTGTTCTGAAGCCCGCGCTGGATCGCCTGTCGGATCCACAGCGTGCCGTAGGTCGAGAACTTGAAGCCACGGCGCCAGTCGAACTTCTCAACGGCGCGGATCAGGCCCAGCATGCCCTCCTGGATCAGGTCCTCCATGGGTAGACCATGGCCCTGATAACGCCGCGCCTGGGATACGACCAAGCGCAGGTTCGAGTTGATCATCCGCTCTTTGGCCTCGAGGTCGCCGCGCTCGATCCTTTGCGCCAGCTCAACCTCCTCGGCAGCGTTCAGCAGCGGATGCATCCGCGCCCGGCGCAGGAACAGGTCGACCGAGTCGCCCATTGCGGCCTGGTCGATACCGTGCTCGAGCGTTCCGGATGCGTGTGCGCTGCGACGCCGGCGCTGGCGCCCGTTGGCGGCAGAAGCTGCGCCTCCGCGCGACCGGCGCGCACGCGGGCGCTCGGTACTTTCGGTGTGCTCTAGACGCGCGCCAGTCGCGGCGTCGCGCTCCAACTCTTCGAATCTGCTCAGTTCTTTCTCCATCGATCTCAAGTGTTTGTGACTAGATTGTAGCAGTTGTACGACGTTCGTCGTACCGTCTGTCATGTTGTACCCGTTCTCGCGGCTCAAGTTTCTCCGCGCCCGCCTCATCTCCCGCACAGAGCACGGTTTCAGGGCGATCTGCGAGGGTTGACGACGCCCTTGCACGCGCTCGACGAAGAGCGCTATCCGAGGGCGAATGCCCTCGGGACCTTCGGAGCCCGGGCCTATACTTGCCAGGTCCCCGGACGAGGAGCCCGCAGTTGCAGGAGATGGTGATCTACGGCGTCAGCTTCGACATGGTCGGCAAGCAGCCGATCGTGCTCCTGAAAACGGTCGAGAGCAACAAGTTCCTGCCGATCTGGATCGGACATCCCGAGGCCGCGGCGATCCTGATGAAGCTCCAGGGAGCCTCCACGCCGCGTCCGATGACCCACGACCTGCTGTCCGACGTCCTCGGGGAACTCGATGTCGAGTGCACGCGGGTCGCAGTGACCGAGCTGCGAGAGAACACCTTCTACGCGTCGATCAGCCTGCGGGCCAACGGCCGGGAGCTCGAGATCGACTCGCGGCCGAGCGACGCTCTGGCGCTTGCGGTGCGCGCCGGGGCCCCCATCTTCGCGGCCGATGAGGTGATCGCGGAGTCGGCGATCGAATTCGAGCACGAGGTCGAGGACACCGAAGAGGTCGTGGAGAAGTTCAAGGATTTCCTCGACCACGTGACCCCGGAGGACTTCGCCAGCGACGAGTAGGCGTCAGCTGCGCCTAACGCAGCTGACGCGAGCGGGTCTGCGGCACTGCCGCGACGATCCGCTCGATCAGCTCATCGAACCCGATTCCCGCGGCCTCTGCCGCCTGCGGAAGCAGACTCGTTTCGGTCAGCCCAGGAATCGGATTGAGCTCAAGGACCTGGAGATCCTCGGCCTCGGCCATCAGATCGACGCGCGCGAAGCCAGAGCACCCGAGCAGGCGGTAGGTGTCAAGGGCGACGGCGGCCGCCCGTTCCGCGACCTCCTCTCCCAGCTCTGCTGGGCATACGAACCGGGTGCGCCCGATCTCGTAGCGGGCCTCGAAGTCGTAAAAGTCCTCCTCCTGAGGGAGCGCCTCGACGATCGGAAGCGCTCGCGGCCCACCGTCCTGCTCGATGATCGAGACTGCCAGCTCGCGGCCCGCGACATACCGTTCGAGCAGCACTTTTCGGTCATAGGAGAAGGCGGCGACGAGCGCCGCCGGAACGTCGGCGGGAGAGCGCGCGAACTTGATCCCGAGCGCCGACCCCTGCCCGGCGGGCTTCACCACGATCGGGAAGTGCAGGCGCTCCTCGATTGCCGGCAGCGCGCGCGCCGCCCCGAGCGACTCGAACGCGGCCTCGCTGAACGAGAAGAAATCCGGCGTGGGAATCCCTGCGTCGCGCATCGCGTGCTTGGCGAGCACCTTGTCTGCGGCGCGAACGCACGCGGACACCTTCGACCCGGTGTAAGGGATGTCGAGAATCTCGAGCAGCTCCTGGACGGTGCCGTCTTCACCGTCGCGGCCGTGGAGTGCGACGAACACCAGGTCCGGACAGGCGCTCGACAGGCGCTCGACGAGGTCCGGGCCGGCATCGATCCCGGCTACGTCATGCCCCAGCCGGTCCAGGGCATCCTCGACCCGGGCGCCCGACTTCAGTGAAACCTGCCGCTCGAGCGAGCGGCCACCTTTCAAAACCGCGACACGCACCGCTCAGCTGGAGCTTCGGGTTGCGATGCCAGTGGCTTGCTCGGAACTTTGGCGTTCTTGTCCCGCACCTGTGTCCTTAAACGCCGATCCTCGTGGCTCAGCCGGCCTGGCTGCGCCGTGCCGGGAGGCGCAGGACCTCGGCCAGCGCTGACGTGTCCGCGGCCACCGGGGCAGCGCGCGGCGGAGCCGCTGTGCGCACGGGGTCGGCGCCGGTCAGCGTCCCGTACAGGGCGACCCTTTCACGCACGACCTCGCCGAGCTTCCGTACGCCTTCGGCGATCTGCTGTTCGTCGACTCCGGAGAAGTTGAGTCGCAGCGAGGAGCCGCCCCGTCCGTCGACGTACGCTGCGCGGCCAGGGACGAACGCGACGTGCTCCTCAAGCGCTCGAGCCAGAAGGTCGGTCGTATCGATGTAGTCGGGCAGCGTCACCCACACGAACAGCCCACCCTGCGGATGCGTCCATTCAGCCTCGCGCGGAAAGTGCTCGGCGAGGGAGTCGAGCATCACGTCCCGCCGCCGCCGGTAGATCTCGACCAGCGAGCGCACGTAGTCCTCCCACGGCCCCGAGTCGAAATAGGCGCCGACGAAGTACTGTGAGATCGAGGAGGAGCAGAGGTCAGACGCCTGCTTGCCGATGTTCAGCTTGTGCAGGACAGGCGCCGGGGCGACCGTCCATCCCAACCGGACGCCCGGCGACAGGATCTTCGAGAAGGTCCCGGCGTAGATAACGAATTCGCCTCCGTCGAGCGCGCGAAGGGTCGGAAGCGGGCTCCCCTCGTAGCGCAGCAGGCCGTACGGGTTATCTTCGAGCACCATCAGCTCGCGCTCGGAGGCGATCCTGATCATTTCCATGCGCCGCGTATGCGACAGCGTCACACCGGCGGGGTTATGGAAGTTGGGGACGGTGTAGATGAACTTCGGTCGCCGTCCATCCCGTTCGAGACCCTCGAGTGTCGCCTCGAGGCGGTCAGTCAGCATCCCGTCTTGATCGATCGGGACCTGGACTACATCGGCCTGGTAGGCGCAGAAAGTCGGCACCGCACCCGGGTAGGTCGGCGCTTCGGCGACCACGACGTCTCCAGGATCGACCAGCGTCTTGCACACGAGGTCGATCACCTGCTGGCCCCCTGTGGTGATGAGTATCTCGTCTTGGTCGACCTCGAGACCCTCGGCCGCCATCACCTGCACCACGCAGCGTTTGACGAGCGCGAGCCCTTCGGTCGGTCCGTACTGGAGCGCCCGCGCACACGAGTCGGCTGCCACGGAGTTCATCACCGAGGCGTAGGAATCGGCAGGGAACGTCGAGGTGTCCGGTAAGCCGCCGGCGAGCGATATCACGTCATCGCGCTCGGTCAGCGCCATCAGATCGCGCATCGCCGAGGACTTCATCACCTTGGTGCGTTGCGCGAACAGAGCTGCGTACCGCTCGATGTCGCGCGCGGTCGGCCTCGGGCCCCTGGAGCCGCGGCTCACGGTGCCCTCTGCACTATCGTCACGACTGATCACGGTAGCGCACGGTGCATCTCGTCTTCGACATCTTCACGGGGGTCGGCCTCGCCGCAGCGGTGGGAATCCGGCCATTCCTGCCTGCCCTCGCGGCCGGGGCGTTGGCGGCGGGAGACGTCGAGATCCACTTCGGCGGCACGGAGTTCTCTTTCCTGCAAAGTGCCGGTTTCCTGCTCGCCATGGCAGTGGCGGCGGTCCTCCTCGTGCTGGCCGAACGGAGGTTCGGTGCCGAGCCCATCGAGAAGGGGTCGCTCAGGCTCCCGCTGGGAGCGGTGGCGCTCGCGCTGGGTGCGCTGCTGTTCGCCGGCTCGCTCGCTCGCGGCCACTATGCCGCCTGGCCCGGGATCGTCGGCGGAGTGCTGTGCGCGGCGGTCGCGATCCTCGCGACGGCGCCGCTGCTCGCGCGGGTGCGGGCGAGGCTCGATCGAGAGGCGGCGGGGACGCTCAGCGCATACGCCGAGGGAGTCGCGCTTCTGCTCGCGGTGCTGTCGGTGGTCGCGCCGCCCGTCGGACTGATCGGCTTCGCCTGGCTGGTGTGGCTGGCGCTCGCAGGCCGCCGGCGCGAAGGCCAGAAGTACGCGGGCCTGCGGATCCTCCGCTGAGTAGCACCAGGTACTCGTGACTCCTCCAAAGCTCGTTCTCGTCGTGATCGACGCGCTGAAGCCGGAGATGCTCCAGCGTGCGATCGATACCGGACGCGCTCCGGCGCTCGCTCGGATCGTGCACGAGGGGGTCTATGTCGACGATTGCGTCGCCGCGTTTCCGTCGGTGACGCCTGTCTGCGCGGCCACGATCACGACCGGCGTCGGGCCTGATCAGCACCTGATTCCAAGCATGAATTGGTACCACCGCGAGGAGGCACGCTACGTCGAGTACGGGTCGAGCTTCTCGGCCAGCCGGCAGTTTGGGGTGCTGCGGTCCCTGACCGACACGGTCTATCGGATGAACGCCGAGCACCTTTCGCACGAGATCGAGACCGTCTTCGAGACGCTCGACGACGCCGACGTCCGCACCGCGGGGACCACCTATCTGATCTACCGGGGCCGCCACCATCACGAGGTGGCAAACGAGACCGCGCTCGCGCGGCTCGTCACATCGACGCTGTTTCGCAGGACGATCGACGGGCCTCGCGAGCTGTTCTACGCCGACCTGTACGCAAGCCGTAAGACGGGATGCCGGGGCCAATTGGGGATGCCGGGGATCCGCGATCAGCACACCGGCTGCGTCGGCGCCTACCTCGTCGAGAACGACCTGTTCGACTTTCTGCTGTTCTCGCTGCCCGACAACGATGCGTGGTCGCACCGGAACGGGCCCCAGTCCCAGGTCACCTCGATCGCCGCGGCGGATCGGCAGCTGGAGCGGCTAATGCACGCGGCCGGCGGCCCAGAGGCGTTCCTCGATCAGCACGCGGTGATCGTCGCCTCCGACCATTCTCAAGCTGCGGTGGCCGAGCGAATTCGGCTGGATCTCGCGTTCGGTGACTTCGACGTCGCCACCCAGAGTGCGGCGCGGTCGATCGGCGCCGAGGTTGCCATCAGCCCCGCCCAGCGGGCGGCAATGATCTACGCACTCGATCAGGAGCACCGTGAGACGCTCCTGCCAAAGATCGTTGACGCGGTCGGCGAGCTCGAAGGTGTGGATCTGATGTGCTGGCTAGCCCAGACTGACGGTAGTGAGGCGGTCGTCGTCAGCAGCCGGGGAGAGCTGCGCTTCTCGCCCGGCGGGGACCTCGAGGACGACTGCGGTAGCCGCTGGAGCGTCGAGGGCGATCTGGCCACGCTCGAGGCGGAGATCGAGGACGGACACCTTATCTGCGCCGAGTATCCCGACGCACTCTCGCGCCTGTGGTCGGCGCTGCGTTGCCCGACGGCGGGTGATGTCCTGCTCTCCGCGACGCCTGGCTATGAGTTCGTCGACTGGGGTGGGGCCGACCATGTGGGAGGCGGCAGCCACGGCTCGCTTCACCGCTCAGATTCGCTCGGCGCTCTGATGTGGTGCGGCACCGGTCCGGGCTCCCGGGAGGATCGCCCACAATGGTCGCTGCGCGACATCGCCCAGCTGATCCGCGGCCACTTTGGGTTGGCAGGAGACGCCAGCACCACCGTCGGGTAGCTTCTTACGCGGACCGTTAGACCGCAGGCCGGGCCCAGAACCGGATCGGAGCGGTCGATACAGTTGCCCGGATGGCCGAGGACACCCTGACCACGACAGTCGAGCTTCCGTTTCACCGCCGCGTACGACACGGGGTTCGCCGGCCGCACAACTGGTTCCAGCTTGGACGCTTCGCGACAGTCGGCGGCATCGGCTACGGGGTCAACATCGCGGTGTTCGCGCTGTGCGTCCACGCCCTTGGGATCGATTACCGGATCTCCTCGGGGATCGCGTTCGTGGTCGCAGTGAGCAACAACTTCTGGTGGAACCGCCACTGGACGTTCTGCGCCCGCGCAGATCACCCGGCGCGGCAGGGCATGCGCTTCTTCGCGGTCTCGCTCCTCGCATTCGGACTCAGCGAAGCCGTGCTGGTTGCCCTGGTCAGCGGCGCCGGCATGAGCAAGGTCCTCTCGCAGGCGATTGCAATCGTTGCGGCTACCCCGCTGTCGTTCGTCGGGCAGAAGCTTTGGAGCTTCCGGGCGTAACCGCAAGCCCCCGCCGGGTCGGCCCAATTCAGCTTCTCGCGCTCCTGACCGCGTTCGTCGCGGCTGGAGTCTGGCTGCCCGTGAGCGCTCGCGCTGCCACGACCACGACCACCACGACCAATCCGAACACACCGGTGCTGGTCACCTCACAGACCAAGCCGCCGGCAGGCTTCCGGCTCACCGCAGATCAGGTCGCGCAGATCGCTGCCCGCTCCCCGGTGATCGTGGCCGAGCTCAGACGGCATCCCGATGCGCGACCGTACGAATACACGAAGGGACTGGGCCGCTGGCAGGTCAGCTGGTTCTCCGCAGGACGCAGCCAGAGCGAGCTGGCGCAGGTCTACGTCGACGATCTGTCCGGCCACGTGACGGAGGCCTGGACCGGCTTCCAGGTCGCGTGGTCGATGGCTCGGGGCTACCCGGGTGCGTTCGGCAGGAAGGTCAACTCCTGGTACGTGTGGATCCCGCTGTGCGTCATCTTTCTGGTCCCGTTCATTCCGCGTCGCCGGCGCCCGACGCTGCTTCACCTCGACCTGCTGATGCTGCTCGGCTTCTCGATCTCGCTGGCGCTCTTCAACCACGCGCGAATCGGACTCTCGGTTCCGCTTGTCTATCCGTTCCTGTTGTACCTGCTGGTGCGGATGCTCCTGCTCGCGTTCGGTCGAGGAAGGGCACGGGAGCCGCTGCGCCCACTCGTCCCGGTCCGATGGCTCGCGGTCGCAGTGATCTTCCTGGTGGGATTTCGGATCGGTCTGAACGTGCTCGACTCGAACGTGATCGACGTTGGCTACGCAGGGGTGATCGGCGCCGACAAGGTGCTGCACGGACACGCTCTGTATGGCGGGTGGCCCTACGACAATGCCAACGGCGATACCTACGCCCCCGTCATCTACTACGCCTACGTGCCGTTCCGGGCGATCTTTGGGTGGAGTGGCACATGGGACGACCTGCCTGCTGCGCACGCGGCAGCGATCGTGTTCGATCTGCTCACGCTCCTCGGGCTGTTCGTTCTCGGCCGGCGGATCCGTGGGACGGCGCTCGGAGTGATACTCGCCTACGCGTGGGCTGCGTACCCGTTCACGCTATGGACCCTCAGCTCGAACACCAACGATGCGCTCGTCTCGCTGTTGCTGGTGGTGTCGCTACTCGTCCTCAAGTGGGCTCCGGCTCGCGGCGTCTCCGGCGCGTTGGCCGGCTTGACGAAGTTCGCACCGCTCGCGCTGGCGCCGCTACTGCTCCGAGGGGAGGATGGGAACCGCCTGGGCCGGCGCTCCGTCTCGCGGTTTGTCCTTGCGTTCGGGATCACGGCAGTGGTGGTGATGCTCCTGGTGATCGTCGGGGGCAACCTCGGAGCGTTCTGGCGGGACTCGGTCGCCTACCAGGCCGACCGCGTTACGCCGTTCTCGATCTGGGGGTTGTGGGGCGGCCTGCGCCTAGAGCACGGACTTGTCGCGGGCGCCGCCGTGGGCTTGGCGCTGGTGGCGGCGTTCGTGCCGCGGCGGCGGACGGTGGTGCAGGTGGCAGCGCTCGGCGCGGCGATCCTGATCACCTTACAGCTCAGCGCGAACTACTGGCTCTACTCCTACGTGGTGTGGTTCTTCCCGATGGTGATCGTCGCCCTGTTCGCCAGTCACCCGAGCGAGCTCGAGCATGCCCTACGGGCTGAGGAGGAGGCGGCAGCCGCCCGGGAAGCGCTCGTCGCTGCGCCCGCCTAGCGTTTCTGGAGCCACCGCGATCGATACCCGACTTGGTGGGCAGAAGCAGCCAGCATCGCCCGCCCCCCGATCGCTGATGACTGCCGAGGGGAATCGGCATGCCGTGTGATCGATCTTATGCGCTATAGCGTCAAGATCGATCTCGCGCATCGTCTGAACGGGCGGGCATCGTCACACTGGTCGGCTGCCGGTCGTCTTTCCGCCAGGGTGCTCTAGCTGATTCCAGTCGCGGGCAGCAGCACCTGCTCGATTGCGTCCGCGCGCATTGGCGCGCTCGCTCGGATCACCACCCCATTGAGCCACGGATCCTCGGTCGAGGTCTCGAACCGGACCGGCATCTGAGTCACCAGGGACTCGATCGCCTGCTCGCGCTTGACGCCGATCACCCCACCTCGCGGGCCGGTCATGCCAACGTCGGTGATGTATGCGGTCCCACCCGGCAGTACTCGGCCGTCCGCGGTCGGTACGTGGGTATGCGTACCCACAACAGCCGTCACGCGCCCGTCCAGATGCCAGCCCATCGCGATCTTCTCGCTCGTTGCCTCGGCGTGCATGTCGACAAGCACGTGATCGACGCGCTCGCGGAGCTCGTAGAGCGCGGCGCCTGCCTCGGAGAACGCTGGCCGGCCGGCCCGCATGAACAGGTTCCCGGACAGCGACACGACGCCGAGTCTCACGCCGTCGAGCTCGACCACGCACCAACCATGCCCCGGTTGGCTGCGCAGGAAGTTCGCTGGGCGAACGATCCGATGCTCCCGGTCTAGATAGTCGTAGACCTCGCGGTGGCGGTAGGTGTGGTTGCCGAGCGTGATCGCGCTCACTCCCGCCGCGAACAGACTGTCGGCGATCTTCGGCGTGATCCCGACCCCGCCCGCTGCGTTCTCGCCGTTGACCACGATGAAGTCCGGCGCATGCGACTCGCGTAGCGCGGGGAGGAGCGCGAGCAGCGTCCGGCGGCCGAGGCCGCCAACGATGTCGCCGACGAACAGGATGCTGATGGGCTTGATCACAGGTTTCAGCCGTCCATACTTTCAATCCGATGCGCTTCAGGCTTTTCAGAGCCGCTCAGTCGGAGAAGCCGAAGAGCGAACAGGACCCGCTGGACGAGGAGCGAGCGCGGTCTGCGGAGCTTTCCGGCGCGGCCCTGACACCGGTGGCGGATCCCGTCAGCCCGGTGGTGGTGCCGAGGTGGATTCAGCTGGTCCTGCTCCCAATCGGCCTGCTCGCGCTGTGGGCGCTGGCGCGGGCGGCGGGGACGGTCCTGCTGATCTTGCTTGCGGCGGCAACGATCGCCCTGATCTTGAACTCGCTGGTCCGCGTCCTCGAGCGCCGGCGGATACCTCGCGGGCTTGCGATCCTGCTGATCTACCTTGCTGGTTTCGCGGCGCTGGGCGGGATCGGCGTGCTGCTCTCTCAGCCGGTCAGCACGCAGGTCAAACGGCTTGGCCAGGACGTCCCGCAGTTCGTCAGACAGGCCAACCGCGATCTGAACAACCTGCAGAACTGGTTGAACTCCCACGGCATCCGGGTCCAGATCGAGCACCAGGGGCAAACGGCGCTCGACAGTCTCCAGAAGACGCTGCTGAAGCGATCGAGCGCCATCGTGTCCTTCTCGCGGGACCTCCTGACCCAGCTGGTGACGCTGTCATTCGACCTGTTGCTGATGTTGGTGCTGTCGATCTACCTGCTTGTGTACGGCAACCAAATCGGGGCTCTCGTGCGTCGTGTGATGCCGCCTGGAGACGGGACGCCGGAGGACGACTATCCGCTGCTGGTCCAGCGCGCGGTGTTCGGATACGTACGCGGACAGGTGCTGTTCAGCCTGATCATGGGCTCGAGCGCCGCCGTTTCGCTGTGGATCCTTGGTGTCGTCGGGATCTTCCCAGCGGGCCAGCGCTTCGGTTTGTTCTTCGGCGCCTTCTATGGGTTGATGGAGTTCATCCCCTACATCGGCCCGATCATCGGCCCGCTGCCCGCCGTTTTGGTCGCGCTGTTCAACGACCCGATCTCAGCGCTATGGGTGGTGCTCTTGTTCGTCGCCCTCCAGCAGCTCGAGGGCCACTTCGTCGCACCGCAGGTGTTCAGGATCTCGTTGCGGATAAACCCGATTCTGATCATCCTGTCGCTGCTCATCGGCTACCAGATATACGGGATTGGCGGGGCGCTGCTTGCCCTGCCGATCGCCGCGGTGGTCCGCCAGACAGTGGTGTACCTCCGGCGACATCTGGTGCTCGAGCCGTGGGGCACGCCGGCGCCTCAGCCGGCCATACTGCCTCTAGGAGGGGAAACGTGCGGTGAATGCGGCGCGCCGTATGGGCCGACGGACGCCTTCTGCCGTGTCTGCGGCGCGGCGCTCGAGCATCAGGAGCTCAGGGCACCCACATAGTCGTCCACGGCAGCGAGGGGCGCAGCGGCTGTATTAGCCTCTCGCCCGTGTCCGCCCAAGCGGCTACGAACGGCGCCGAAGTAACGATCTCGGCTCAATCGCTCAGCAAGCGCTATGGCGCGCGGGCAGCGCTGCAGGACGTCAGCTTCAAGCTCCGGCTTCGGGTGGCGATCGGCGGGCTGGCGCGGGAGGTCAGCGTCGCATCATTACTTGCGCTGCTGATCTCGCTGCCGATCGCTTTGGTCGCGCTGATGCCTCCAGACGCAGTGTCCGGTGGGCTGCGGACCGTGCTCGATGCGGTTGCCTTCCTGTTCCCGGTCAAGGCCGCGCTCCAAGCCGTCAGCAATGCATTCAGCGGCGCTGGCCCGGGCATCGGAGCAGCGCTCGTTCACCTCGCTGTTCTGACCCTCGTGTTCGGAGCGATGGGGCGGCTCACTCTGCGGCGGTTCACTTGAGCACGTCCGGACGGCTCTGGCAGAACCTCTGGGTCCGGGTGGCGGTCGCCCTGGCGTTTGCCGACGCATCGATCGTCGTGATCGCGCTTCCGCAGATCGTCGAGCGGCTTCACACGTCGATCTCGCACTCGACGTGGGTGATCATGGCCTACAACCTCGCGCTGATCGTCACCTCACTCGCGATCCTCCCCTTTGCCCGCCGCCTGGCCTGGCGGCCGGTGCTGGTGGGAGGCCTGGCGCTGTTCGCGGCGGCGTCGCTGGGCTGCGGCGCCGCGTCGAGCCTGAGCGCTCTGATCCCGCTCCGCTGCGCGCAGGGCATCGGCGGGGCGCTCGTTCTGTGTGCGTCGCTGCCACTGTTCTGGCATTCGGCACGTCCGGGAGACTCGCCGCTCTACGGGTGGTCGGCCGCTGCGGCGATCGGGGCGGCACTGGGTCCAGCGGCAGGCGGAGTGCTGACACAGGTCTTCGATTGGCGCTCGATCTTCCTCGCGCAGGCGCCGCTCGCCGCGATCGCAGCGGTGGCAGTGCTGATGGCGCGCCCGCGCAAGCATGAGGCGGACGAGACTCCCGCCTCGCCTCAGCGCTTCACGCTCGGCCCACTGGCCGCCAACCTCGCGCTCACTGTGCTCTCGGCGGCGTTGATCGGAGCACTGTTCCTGGTCGTCGTCGAGCTGATCAACGCGTGGTTACTCAAGCCGATCGTCGCGGCAGCGATCGTGAGCACAGTCCCGGTTGCTACCGCGATCGCCGAGCGCGCTGTCAGGGGACGCTCGCCGACATTGCTCGCGGGTGCCGGCGCAGTCCTGCTCGCCCTCGGTCTGGCCGGACTGGCGCTCGCTTCCTATCGCGAGCTGGGCGTTGTGATCATCGCGTTGGCGCTATGCGGCGGGGGGCTCGGGCTGGCGTATCCCGGCCTGACGACCGCCGCGCTCCAGGGCGCGGGCCCGGTTGGTGCGCGAGCAGCGAAGACCGTCGCCGCTCGCGACGCGGGAATCGTTCTCGGGCTCCTGTTGCTGACGCCTGTGTTCGTCAGCGACCTAAGTGCTGCGCCGGCGAAAGCCACGGCTCCCGTCGTAGAGGCACTCGGTGCTTCAGGGCTTCCGCTTTCGCTGGAGTTCCAGCTCGGCGGCGCGCTCCAGAAGGCGGTTGGGAGCGCGCCCGAGAGCAGTCCGCCCGACATCGCTCCAGCGTTCGCTCAGGTGGCCGCCAACGCAAGTGCGCCCGACCGGGCGCGGCTCGCGGTGCTCGAGCGGCGTGTCGAGACGATCGTTCAGGACGCCGTGACTAATCCGTTCAGGCGGGCACTTCAATACGCCGCGATCCTCGCGCTCGTGGTCCTGCCGCTGCTGGCGGCGAGGATTTGGTACGCGCGGCGAACGAGCTCTGCTGAAGGCCTCAGCGACCGCTGACGGTCGCCCGGAACAGCACCAAGCAGATCGCCGCAACGATCAGGGCAATGATCGGCAGCCCCGCGCCGATGACCCCCACGATCGCGAGAGCCAGACCAACCACTCCGACCGTTCCCGCGACGCCCCCGACGACGGTCAGCCGGTAGGCGCGGTTCACGCGGGTACGCCGAGGGGTGTAGCTGCCGCGCTTCTGGATGTCTGCCATGTGCTCAGCGTACTGTGTAGCGCGGTGGCGCACCAAGATTCACACCACATCCTCTTCTATGAGTACGGTGGCGAGAACGTCGTCGAGCGCAGGGCGCCGCATCGCGAGGCGCACCTCGCCCGCATCAGGGAGGCCCGGCAGGCCGGTGGCCTCGTGATGGCGGGCGGGATCGGGGATCCGCCCAACGGCGGCGTGCTCGTCTTCCGCGGCGTCGAGCCATCGGAGATCGAGGCATTCGTCGCAGACGATCCGTACGTAAAAGCCGGCCTCGTGACCAGCTGGCGGGTTGAGCCCTGGAAGCTCGTGTAGCGCCCGGGTCAGGGCGCCCGAGTGGCGGGGGTATCCTCAGCCACAGGATGCCGTTCCCCCAGACCCGTCCGCGGCGCCTCCGGGCCACCCACGCGCTGCGTGGCCTGGTCCGCGAGACATCGCTGACCCCGGCCGATCTCGTCTACCCGATGTTCGTCGCCCACGGAATCGATCGGCGGGAGCCCGTCGTGGCGATGCCCGGCGTTGATCGCCTGTCGATCGCCCACGCAGTCGACGAGGCAGGCGAGGCCGCCGCGCTCGGGATCCCGGCGGTGCTGCTGTTCGGGATCCCGGCAAGTAAGGATGAGGAGGGCTCGAGTGCCTGGGATGACGAGGGGATCGTGCAGCTCGCCACGCGCGCGATCAAGGAGGCATCGCCCGACACCGTTGTCGTTACCGACCTGTGCCTGTGCGAGTACACGAGCCACGGCCATTGCGGCGTCGTCCGTTCAGACGGCGTCGTCGACAACGATGCGACGCTCGAGCTACTGGCCCGCACCGCGGTTTCCCAGGCTCGCGCGGGTGCGGACCTGATCGCCCCCAGCGACATGATGGACGGCCGGGTCGGCGCGGTTCGCGCCGCACTTGACGAGGAGGGATTCGGCGAGACGCCGATCCTGGCCTACTCGGCGAAGTTCGCCTCGGCGTTCTACGGACCCTTTCGCGAGGCGGCCGGCTCGACTCCCGCGTTCGGCGACCGCCGCAGCTACCAGATGGATCCCGCCAACGGCGACGAGGCCGTCCGCGAGGCGCTGCTCGACGTCGAGGAGGGCGCCGACATCGTGATGGTCAAGCCGGCGCTTCTCTACCTGGATTTGATCCGCCGGATCAAGGACGAGACCTCGATGCCGGTTGCCGCCTATAACGTCAGCGGTGAGTACGCGATGCTGAAGTCCGCGGCAGCGAACGGGCAGCTCGACGAGCGCGCGGCCGTGCTCGAAGCGCTCACTTGCATCCGGCGCGCGGGTGCCGACATCGTCATCACATACCACGCTAAGGACGCCGCCCAATGGCTTCAGTGAGCTCCCGCCACGGACCGAAGCTCCGCAGCCGCAAGGACGGCGCCGCGGTCGCACTCGACGATCTCGACAGGCGGCTTCTGAACCTGATGCAGGGACGCTTTCCGATCGCCTCCCGGCCCTACCAGCACGTCGCAACCGAAGCGGGCATCGGCGAGGACGAGACGATGACGCGCGTTAAGCGCCTCCTCGATGCGCGCATCATCCGGCAGGTCACGCCGATCTTCGACACCCGCGCCCTCGGGTACTCATCGATGCTCGTCGCAGCCAAGGTCGACCCCGAGAACCCGTGGCGCGCGGCCACCGTGATCAACGAGCATCCGGGCGTCTCGCACAACTACCTGCGAAACCACGAGTTCAACATCTGGTTCACGGTCGCCACCGAGCCGGACTCTCAGCTGGGGCTCGAGGGGACGCTCGAGCTGCTTGCTCGGCTTGCCGGTGCGGAGTCAATCCGACAGCTGCCCACGCTGAAGCTGTTCAAGATCAGAATGGATCTCGAGATGGAGGGCAGCACCGCCGATCTCGCCCGGCCGGCGGAGGCGGTCGCGCCCGCCGAGACCGAGCGCCAGCCCTATGACGCGCTGGATGTCGCGGTGATTCGTGCGCTCCAGGGCGACATGCCGGTGATTCCCGAGCCGTATGCACCCGCGGCGGCTGAGCTGGGGATGGACCAGGACGCGCTGCTGCAACATCTCGAAGGGATGCAGGAGCGCCGGATCCTTCGTCGCGTCGCGGCGATCCTGTTTCACCGACGCGCGGGCTTCAGCGCAAATGGAATGGGGGTGTGGAAGGTCCCGGACGAGCGGGTCATGGAGCTCGGCCCGAGGATGGCCGCGTTCCGCGGGATCTCGCACTGCTACCAGCGCCCCACCTACGCCGATTGGCCCTACTCGCTTTTCACCATGGCGCACGGACGCTCGCCCGAGGAGTGCGATGCGATCCTCGACTCGATCGCGCAGGACACGGGCATCGCGGAGCGCGCGACCCTGTACTCCTCGACTGAGTTCAAGAAGATCCGGCTGCTGTACTTCACCGAGGATCACGGGGCCTGGGAACGCAAGTACGCCGGCGTGTGAGCCGGTCAGCCGACCTCTACAGCCGGGCGATCGAAGTGCTTCCCGGCGGCGTCAACTCGCCGGTCCGGGCGATGCGCTCGATCGGGCGAGATCCGATCTTCGTCGCCTCAGGCGACGGATCGAGGATCCGCGACGTCGACGGCAACGAGTACGTCGACTGGGTCAGTTCCTGGGGGCCACTGATCCTGGGTCATGCCCATCCAGCGGTGGTCGACGCGGTAACAGACGCCGCCGGGCTCGGAACCACGTTCGGAGCCCCCACGGAAGGCGAGGTGGCGCTCGCCGAGGAGGTCATCAGTCGGATCCCATCGGTGCAGATGATCCGGATGGTCTCCTCGGGGACGGAGGCGACGATGAGCGCGATCAGGCTCGCCCGCGCCGCCACCGGGCGTGAGCCCGTGCTGAAGTTCGCCGGCGCCTACCACGGCCACGTCGATGGGCTCCTCGCGCAGGCGGGCTCGGGCCTCGCTACCCAGGGCATTCCATCGAGTCCAGGAGTGACCGCGGCGGCCGCCGCGGGGACCGTGATCGTCGAATGGGGTGATGCTCGGAGCTTCACCGATGAAGCGGAGCGCCAGCCCCTGGCGGCGATCATCGTCGAGCCCGTGCCCGCGAACATGGGTGTGGTGCCGCCGCCCCCGGGGTTCCTCGAGCTGCTGCGGGAGCTCGCCTCACAGACCGGCGCACTGCTCATATTCGACGAGGTGATCACGGGCTTCAGGGTCAGCCGGGGAGGTGCCCAGGAGTACTTCGGCGTGATGCCCGACCTGACGATCCTGGGGAAGATCGTCGGCGGCGGGCTTCCGGCGGCGGCCTACGGCGGCTCCCGAGAGCTGATGGAGCGAGTTGCCCCTGCGGGGGACGTCTACCAGGCGGGGACGCTCTCGGGAAACCCGCTTGCGGTTTCGGCCGCGCTGGCGACGCTCGCCGAGCTCGATCTCGCAGCCTACCAGCGGCTGTCGGAGACGACGGATGCGCTCGCGTCGGGCCTTCGGGGTGCCGCGCTCAGCGCCGGCGTCTCAATCCAGGTGCAAAGCGTTCCCGGTCTCCTGACGCCGTTCTTCAGTGAGCGTCCGGTCGAGCACTACGGCCACGCGGCAGCCTGCGATCTCGAGCGCTATGGCGCCTGGTGCCGCGCGCTGCTGGCACGGGGCGTGTATCCGCCCGCCTCGCAGTTCGAAGCGTGGTTCCCATCGCTCGCGCACTCCGACGAGGACATCGAGCGAACGGTGGAGGCCGCGCGAGCGGGTTTCGAGGAGGTCGCCCGATGAGGACCGCGCGGGAGGGAGCTGCCGCCCTGCGTGTGGCGCTTCTCGCGCACGGCGGAACGCTTGCGCAGTCCCTGCATGAGCATCCCGTCGGTGAGCTCGATGCACCAGGGCCTCCCCAACTCGCCGCCGGCGGACCACGCTGCGAAGCCGACGCTGGGGAGTACGAGCTGCTGCTCGAAATGATCCTCGAGGGCTCCCGCCTTCACTACGGCCAGCCGCGACTGATCGACTGCCCGGACGCCGATCTGGCGCTTCTGCTCGGCGACCAGCTCTACGCGCTAGGGCTGATGCGGCTCGCCCGGGTCGGCGACCTCGACGCGGTGGCGGAGCTGGCGGACGTGATCTCGCTCGTTGCGCAGGCGCACTCAGGCTCGCACCCGGAGCTCGGCGATGCCGTCTGGGAGGCAGGCGCCGTCGCGATCGGATGGGGGCCAACGGACGCCCACCGCACAGCCAAGGAGCTTGCGCGAACCCAGCGCCCAGAGGCCTTGTCTGCGATGCGTGAAGCAGCCCGCGGACCGCTGGTCGACAGCGCTTCGCCTCGGTCGGGCTCGTGACGCTCGTCTCTTTGTTGACGAAAGGCTCTTCGGCGCGTTCAATTGAGGCTCCGTTTATGAATACGGTCTTGTCGAGTCGTCCGAATGAGCTTTGCCTGGCTGCTGAGTAGCGGAGAAATGCGTGCCGGACCGCCATAAACAGAAGAAATCCAAGTACACCATCGACCGCGAGATGCCGGGCGCGTTCGAGGGCGAGACGATCACCCGTCGGCGGTTCATGGGGGGGGTAACGAACGGAGCAGGCGCCGTAGCTGCGGCGGCGTTCACCCTCCCGGTGCTGGGATTCGCGCTCGGTCCGATCTTCAGCCGCGTGCCGTTCTCGTGGCAGACGATCGGGGTGCCCGGCGACTTCCCCAGCGATACGTACGTCACGAAGGTGCTGACGATCGTCCCGGACATCGGCGAGGCCGGATACTCAATCGCCTACGTCCGGGCCCGCAACCCGCAGATCGACACCGAGCACCAGGACCAGTACAACCACTTCATCGCCCTGTCCTCGCGCTGTATGCACCTCGGTTGCCCGGTGCGCTACGTCGATGCAGCGCAGCGCTTCATCTGCCCGTGCCACGGCGGCGTGTACGACTTCCGCGGGATGGTCGCCGGGGGGCCCCCGGTGCGGCCGCTCGATCGGTTCTACACCCGCCTGTATCAGGGCTACGTGCAGATCGGACCGCGGTACTCGGTCAACAGCGAGCTGCAGCGTTTCTCACCCCGTGACCCTGGCGACCCAATCGACGGGGTCGGCCAGTACCTCTACCCGGCGCGCTTTGATACGTCGGTGCTTCCAGGAAAATAGGAATCGGAAATGCCCCGCTTGCCAGCACCCCCGCTACCGAAGGTCCTCCAGCCGAAGCCCAAGAAGCCGGGCGAGCCCGAAGACGTCGGCGCGTTCCCGCCGGTCGAGGCGGGGATAACCGTCGTCGACTGGATCGACGAGCGAACCTCGCTGTCCCCGGGGGTCAGGTGGATGCTCTTCCGGAAGGTCCCGAAGGGGATCAACTGGGCTTACACGCTGGGGTCCGCGACCTTGTTCGCATTCCTCTCGCAGGCCGTCACGGGTGTGATCCTGGCGATGTACTACCGCCCCGATGCCAGCGGCGGCGCGTACGAGTCGATCCGCTACATCACCGACGACGCGTTCCTCGGCCAGTTCGTCCGCGCCATGCACAAGTGGGGCGCGTCCGTGATGATCATCCTGATCTTCCTGCACATGGCGCGGGTGTTCTTCTTCGGCGCCTATAAGTACCCGCGCGAGCTCACTTGGATCATCGGCGTCGTGCTGCTGATCCTCACGCTGGTGATGGGCTTCACGGGGTACCTGCTGCCATTCGATCAGCGCGCCTACTGGGCGACGATCGTCGGTGTCAACATCAACGGCACCGGGCCGTTCGTCGGTCCGTTCCTGTCCGACTTCCTTCGAGGCGGGCCGGAGTTCGGGGCGACGACGCTCTCGCGCTTCTACGCGATCCACATGCTGGTCGTTCCCGGAGCGATCGCTGCGCTGATCGGCGTCCACCTGTACCTCGTCTCCAAGCTCGGGATCACGGCGCCGCCGTGGATCAAGGCCGACCCCCAGCCGGAGCTCGAGCCCGAGACCGAGCTATGAGCTCGGGTCGCGTAGCGCCGCGGAGGCCCGGGGCATGAACCAAGCCCAGAAGGAGGGGTACCTCCGCGAGTACTCGATCCTGAAGAACCAGGGCAAGCCGTTCTTCCCGTACGCGGTCGCCAAGGACTCGGTGATGGCGCTGATCGTGATGCTGGTGATCGTCTTCCTGGCGCTCCTGTTTGGGGATGAGCTCGCTCCGAAGGCCAACCCGACCACCACCACCTACGTCCCTCGACCCGACTGGTACTTCTACTTCCTGTTCGAAGTCCTGCGGGTGATGAAGAACGTCCCGAAGTTCACCCCGATGGCGACGATCGGGGTGCCGACGATCTGCATGATCTTGCTGTTCCTGCTGCCGTTCTACGATCGCAGCCCGGAGCGGCGGATCGAGCGACGTCCGGTCGCCCTGGCTACCGGAATCGCCGTGATCCTGGCGATGGCCTACCTGACTTACACCGGTGCCAACACCGGATCGCCGAACTCAGTCGACCTCAAGCCGCCAGCCAGCCTCACGGCGAGCGAGAAGGCGACCTTCTTGGCGGGCGAGCAAGTGGTGGGCCAGTCGGGGTGCCTGGCGTGTCATGTGATCGGAAGCAACGGCAATAACGGCCCGGGTCCGCCGCTGACGCACGTCGCGAAGACCCAGGAGCCGGGCGCCATCGCCTCGACCCTGATTAATCCGACGCCTCCGATGCCGTCGTTCGCGAGTCTCGCCAAGAACTCGCCGCAGAAGTTCCACAACCTCGTCGGCTTCCTGTCGCTGCTTCAGTAGCCTCGGCCTGACCTTGACCAGCGGTTCTACCTCTGCGCCCGTCGGCGCCAACGGCGGCGAGCGCTCCGCGCCCGGCACCCTCGAGGAGACCCAGGTGCAGGCCATGTTCGACCGGATCTCCGGCGTCTACGACCGCATGAATGGGGTGATGACGGCTGGCCTTCACCACACCTGGCGCCGCCGCGCGGCGGACCTGGCGGCGCTCGGACCGGGCGACCGGGCGCTCGACGTCGCCACCGGCACGGGTGATCTCGCGCTGGAGCTTGCGCGCCGGGTTACGCCTGGTGGCGAGGTCGTCGCCACAGATTTCTCCGAGCAGATGCTGGTGCTCGCCCGCGAGAAGGCCGCTGCCCACCCGCCGAAGGCCGATATTCGGTTTGAGGCGGCAAATGCGCTGTCGCTGCCTTACGAGGATGGCGAGTTCGACGCCGCAACTGTCGGCTTCGGCGCGCGGAACTTCTCAGACCTCGAGCGTGGCCTCGCGGAGATGGCGCGAGTTGTGCGCCCCGGCGGTCGCGTCGTGGTGCTCGAGATCACAACCCCCCGCCGCCCTCCTCTGTCGACCTTCTTCGAGCTGTGGTTCGACCGCGCAGTCCCCGCGCTCGGGCGGCTGGCCGGCGATTCCGCGGCGTACAGCTACCTGCCGAGCTCGGTCAGGCGCTTCCCGGGCCCCGAGCAACTGGCCGCCGTCATCTGGAACTGCGGGCTGCGCGATGTCCGCTACCGGATCACCGCGGGCGGCATCATCGCGCTGCACGTAGGGAGCGTCCCGTGAGCGCGGTCGTCGCAGTACAAGCGGTGTTCGACGCCGGCGGGGAGGTCCTCTCGAGCGTGATGGAGCGCCTCGAGGCGAGGATGGCGGAGCTCGCTACCGGGCACGGGGCGCTGCTTTCTCGGCACGCGGGCGACACCATCGCCGCGGGCGGCAAGCGCCTGCGGCCGCTGCTCGCATGCCTGGCTGCGGGGGTCCCTCCGCCCGACAGCGACGGTCTACTGAGAGCTGCGGTGGCGATCGAGCTGGTCCACGGTGCGACGCTGGTCCACGATGATGTGCTCGATGGCTCGGCACTGCGCCGCGGGAGGCCAACGGTCGTCGCGGCGGGAGGGCGGGCTTCTGCCACCGCTACCGGGGATCTCCTGTTCTCACGCGCCTTCGCAGAGCTGGCGGCCGGCGGATCGGCCCAGGCGGTCCGGATCCTGGCCCGGGCCAGTGCGGAGCTCGCCGAGGGAGAGCTGATGCAACGGAGCGACGCTTGGAATCTCGACACTCCGACCGAGCGCTACCTGGAGCGTTGCCGGATGAAGACCGCGGTGCTGTTCCGGGCCGCTTGCGAGCTCGGCGGCCTCGAGTCCTCTGAGCCGTCGACGGCGCTTGGCCTGTTCGGGGAGCGGATCGGCGTCGCGTTCCAGATCCTCGACGACGTGCTCGACGTCTCGGGCCCACCGGAGCGCACGGGAAAGCCACGCGGGACCGATCTGCTGGACGGCACCGTCACCCTTCCCCTGATCCTCGCGCGGGAGCGCGATCCCGGCAGCGGCCCGGTCAATCTCCGGGAGCTGAGAAGCGCAGTGCAGGCGGCGGGGGTCTGCGACTGGATCGAGTCGACCGGTGCACTCGCCGACGCCAAGGATCGGGCCGTGGCGCTCGCGGAGGATGCCAAGGCGCTCCTGTCCGAACTGCCGGCGCGCCAACGGTCAGCGCTCGAGCTCGTGGCCGACGGCGTCGTCGAGCGGTACGCCTGAGAGTTGCGAGGCTCGGCAGCCCGAGCGGCCCCGCGAGTTTCCGAGGGGACTAGAAGTCCTCGGGGAGGATCTGGTCAGCCTGGAGCGCCGTGGCGAACCGCTCGGCCTGGTCGGCCATGTTGGCCTGTGTCAGCCGCTGAAGATCCTGGAGCATGTCTTCGAGGCCCTTATCGAGCTGGTCCTCGAGTGCGTGGACTTCCTCTTCGCCGTAGACGCCGTCGGTGCTCCACCAGCAGTTCGGGCAGCTCAGCGTGAGATCCCACTTTCCCTGGGAAGCCTCAGACCAGGAGACGGGCTGGACAAGGTCGCAGCTGCACCGCGGGCAGATGTGCAGGCCGGCGGGGGGAGCCGGGGTCTCGGGTGCGCCGAAGCGCACGACGTCGATGGTCCGGCCGCTTGGTAGGACGATTCGACGTACGGAGTGCTCGTTGGGCTGCTTGTTCATCGCTTTCCGGGGGTCCGGGGGGATGGGCAGTTAATCGGCGCGCCAAGCCACCTCCTTGAGCATCTGTTGAATCATTCGCCAACCGGGCCCGCTAACCTTGGTCGCCCTAGCTGGAGGCTTCCGGAATGTTTCGCAATCCGACCACCGACCTGATCATCGTCCTAGTGATCGCGCTGCTGATCTTCGGCCCCAAACGGCTGCCGGGTCTCGGAAAGCAGCTCGGCCAGGGAATCCGCGAGTTCAAGGAGTCGATCACCGGCGAGTCAAAGGACTCCGACGACGACCCGCCGCCGCCGCAGATCCGCGAAAGCAGCAGCCTCGGTATGCCGACTGCGCCTGGGCAGACTCCGGCCTCCCCCGCGCAGGCCCCGCAGCAGAGCGTTCCCGAGACACAGCGCCCCGAAGTCGGCTCTTCAGAGCGCCGCTCCTAGCGGCTCGTCCGAGGAGAGCGGGACATGGCTAAGAGGCTTCGGCCCGTCGGGCACGAGGATCGTCTGAGCATCGTTGAGCACCTTGACGAGCTGCGCTCGCGGCTGATCATCTGCGGTATCGCACTCGCCGTCGCCTTCGGTATCTGCTTCTGGCAGAACAACTCTCTGATTAGCGTCCTTAACCGAGCGCTCCCGCATGCCTCGACGGTGACAAACCACCATGGGCTGGCCGCGGTCGCTTCGGAGTCAGTCAGGGAGCGCAACGGATTCCTAAAGGCCGCCAACGCCGACAGAGAGCTCGCCTCCTCTCAGCGCCTCTCGCCGTCTGACAGGCAAGCCTTTGCACAGGCGGCACAGGGACTGACCGAGGCGGCCAAGGCGCTCCCGAGCAGCGCGCCTACGCAGGAGAGACCGATCACGATCGGGGTCGGCGAGCCGTTCACAACGACGCTGGTGGTGTGCGCCTACTTTGCGCTGCTGTTCACGCTGCCGCTGATCATCTACCAGGGCTATGCCTTCGTAATCCCCGCGCTCAACCCGAACGAGCGGCGCGTCGCCACGCCGGTGATGATGGTCGCCCCGGCGCTGTTCATCGCGGGTGCGGGCTTTGCGTACTACTTCATCCTCCCGCCCGCCGTGCACTTCCTCCAGGGCTACAACAGCAACGAGTTCAACACGCTTGTCCAAGCGAAGGCCTACTACTCGTTCGAGATCCTGACGATGCTCGGAGTCGGCTTGTCTTTCCAGATGCCGCTCGGCCTGTTGGCTCTGCAGCGGCTGGGCGTGATCACCAGCCGGACCCTCATCCGAAACTGGCGTTACGCTACGGTCATCATTGCCGTGATCGCTGCGGCGATGCCGGGGGCCGACCCGGTTACAACCGGGCTGCAGATGCTCCCGTTGGTAGTCCTTTTTCTGGCCAGCATCGTGCTGCTGGCGATCGCCGACCGCCGGGCGGAGGCGCGCGCGGCGGCCGAGCTCGCACAGATGGGCGACAGCCTCGAGGTCTCGTAGCACACCATGCTCTTTGATCTCCGTAGCCGCGGCCGTCGTCGCACCGTGCAGGTGGTGTACGTCGTGCTCGCGCTCTTGATGGGAGGCGGGCTCGTTCTGTTCGGGGTGGGAACCGGTCAGAGCGGCGGCGGCTTGCTAAATGCGATCGGCGGTGGATCGAGCGGCGCGCAGAGTCAGGCGGTCAGCCAGGAAGAGACCGCGGCCCTCAAGCAGATCAAGCTGAACCCGAACAACGCCCGGGCGTGGGGCAACCTGCTCCAAGCGCGCTGGACGACCGCCATCACAGGGAGCAACTTCAGCTCGACCGCGGGGTTCAGCCCGGCGGGCAAGAAGGAGCTCAGCCGAGTGATTCAGGCCTGGAATCGATACACACAGCTGACCCGATCACCGGATCCTGACCTCGCCACCCTTGCGGCACGCGCCGAGGTCGCGCTGGGTAACTTCTCCGGAGCGGCAAACGCCTGGGAGGCCGAAGCCGCGGCGACACCTTCGTCGCCCAAGGGATTTGAGTGTCTCGCGGTCACCTCGTACGCCGCGGGCGATACCCGCAAGGGCCAGCTCGCGGCAACCAAGGCACTGGCTCTTCTCCAGAAATCTCAGCAGGCCACGGTCAAGCTGACGCTCACGCAGGCCAAGAACTCGACCACCGTCGCGAAGAACATCGCGGCGCAGTGCTGAGCCTCTGATCGCCCGCACAAGCGGCGCTCCAGCCTAATGTTGCCGCGGGTAACATCGCCCGCGAGGGCCGTTAGCTCAACTGGCAGAGCAGGGGACTCTTAATCCCAAGGTTGAAGGTTCGAGTCCTTCACGGCCCACTTCAATCGCCCCGCCAGACGGGGGCTTTCTGTTGGCCGTAGCGTGGCGTGCCGGCCTAGTATGTCCCCGGACTCCACTCGCGCGCCGGGAACCTGGATTCCGTACGCTTGTCGCATGAGTCGCTACGGAAAGCGTAGGGACTTGGTAGTACACGAGGAGGAGCCGTTTAACGCCGAGACCGGGCTCGCTGCGCTGGCGGAGGGTCCGCTGACCGCTACGGATGCGTTTTATGTGCGGGGGCACGCCGCGGTGCCGGAGATCGACCCCGCCACGTGGCGGCTGCACGTACATGGGGTCGTCGGGCGGGAGCTGGACCTTTCCCTCGCCACTCTGCGCGAGGCGTTCCGGGAGCGCGAAGTGACCGCGACGCTGCAGTGCGCGGGCAACCGGCGCGCGGGCCTGATCGCTATCCGCGACATCCCGGGCGAGGCGCCGTGGGGTCCCGGCGCTACCGGCACAGCGTCGTGGAGCGGCGTCGCGCTCGCGGACGTGCTTGCGCTCGCCGGCCCGCTGCGCGGGGCTGCGCACGTCGGCTTCGAGGGGGCGGACCTCTCCGCGGAGGCGAAGCCCGCGCAGCGTTTCGGTGGCTCTATCCCGCTCGACAAGGCGTGTCGCCCCGAGGTCCTGCTCGCCTGGGCGATGAACGGGGAGCCGCTCCCGCTGGTGCACGGCGCGCCGCTTCGCGTGGTCGTGCCCGGCTACATCGGTGCGCGCAGTGTCAAGTGGCTCGAGCGGATCGAAGTACGCTCGAGGCCCTGGCAGGGGTACTTCCAGCACGTCGTCTATCGGCTGTTGCCGGAGGACGGGACGCCGGGCCCGGGCGTTGGGATGCCGCTCGGTTTGGTCGCGCTCAACTCCGACGTGTTGTCTCCGGCCGACGGCGCGACGGTCGCGGCCGGCCCGGTCGAGGTGCGCGGCTACGCCTTCGCGGGCGGGGAGCGGCACGTCGCGCGGGTCGATGTCTCGCTCGACGGCGGCGCCCGCTGGTCCCAGGCGGAACTGCTCGAGGACCTCGGCCGGTGGGCCTGGCGGCACTGGCGGATCACGTTCGACCTTGCGCCCGGAGAGCACGAGATTCGCGTCCGCGCGTGGGACTCCTCGGCGGCCACGCAGCCGGAGGACGACGCAACGCTATGGAACCCCAAGGGCTACGTAAACAACGCCCGCCCGCGAGTCCGGGTGTGCGCGGCCGCCCCTTAGCTCAGCATTAGCAGGAGGCACAGGACGCCGGGCCCGAGCTGGCGGGTGTCGAGGGCTGGAAGCTGAGTCGCTGGACGGGCCGCTTCTGCTCCGAGTGCGTGGGGTGCTCACGTTCCCGCTGCCGGCAGCGAGGGTTTCAGCACGCGACGCGGCGGTGTCGCCGCTAGTGCATTGCCCGAGGCCCGCCAGCTGATGGGCGACAGCAGCGGTCTCCTCGATGCCGTCCTCGCTCCTCCGAATGAGCGACCAGCGTGATGATTGACGGCGTGTTTTTGGTGTCTGCCAGTCGAATTGGAATGCCGGTCGACGCGATCAGCTCAAGCGTCCACTTAACCGCGACCTCATCCTCGTATTCGGCGCTTCCGACCTTGTGGCGTTGTCGGGCTTCCCCGAGGATTACAGCACACCGCTCACTGGCACCGGTCGGCGCAGCTGAGGCGCTCTCACACGTAACCGCCAGCGACCATACGGCCTCCCCCGGCCCGATACGCTGTCCGCGCGCCGGGGACTCGGGCTCAGATGACGTTCGGGTTCTGACGAGCGGTCGATGGCTCCCGCTTCGCTAACGCACCGAGCAGCACTTGACGCAGCGTCCGCGCGGTGGTGAGTGCGGTACCGTCGCTGCCATGACGACGGCAGAGCCTGGCTGGACCCGTCCTCCGCTCGCCCGCCATGCGATCAAACCGCGGCGGCTCGACAAGCGTGGTTATGGAAAGGAGCTGGCGCGCCTGCAGGTGGAGCTGGTGCGGCTGCAGGAGTGGGTTGTACACAAGGGCTTGAGAGTCGTCGTTGTCTTTGAGGGCCGGGACACTGCCGGCAAGGGAGGGACGATCAAGCGGATCAGTGAGAAGACCAACCCGCGGGTGGTGCGGACTGTCGCGCTCGGTACACCGACTGAGCGTGAGCGGACCCAGTGGTATTTCCAGCGCTACGTGGCGCATCTGCCCGCCGCCGGCGAAATGGTGCTGTTTGATCGCAGCTGGTACAACCGCGCCGGCGTGGAGCGCGTGATGGGGTTCTGCACCCAGGAGGAGAACGACGATTTCATGCGCACCTGCCCGCAGTTTGAGCGCGACCTCCTGCGTTCAGGACTGATCCTCGTCAAGTACTGGCTGTCGGTCAGTGATGAGGAGCAGGAGCGCCGCTTCAAAGCTCGCCTGCACGACCCGGCGAAGCAGTGGAAGCTCAGCGGCATGGACCTCGAGGCGCGGCGGCGCTGGGTCGACTACGCCGAGGCGAAGGACGAGATGTTTGCCTATACCGACACGCGGGAGTCGCCGTGGTATGTGGTCGAGGCCGACGACAAGCGGATGTTGCGGTTGAATCTCATGAGTCATCTGCTGAGCCTGATCCCCTACGAGAACGTTGCCCGCGAGAAGATCAAGCTCCCGCCTCGGCAGAGCAGGGCCTACGCGCGGCCGCCCCAGAGCGACCAGAACTACGTTCCAGTTCGCTACCAAATCAGTTAGTGCCGCGGTCCGTCGCGGCGCTTTCGAGGCCGTCCGTTTGATAGCCGTCTGCGCTGGGCCCGTGGGGACAACAGAGCTCCGTGAACCTCGCCAGCGCCGAGCACCGAGCCATGATATTTCCGGCTGGGGTTGCATGGCTGCGGGTTCTTCGCGGGGACGGCGGGAGGCTAGGGCGGGAGCGGTGGCGGCTCGCTCGTCAAAGGTGATGTTGGTTCGGTCACTCTTAGCCGCTCGTGCAGGCGCCGTAGGGGGCGGGGTGACCACCAGTTCGCACTGCCGAGTAGGCACATCAGGGCGGGGACGAGTAGACCGCGCACGACGAACGCGTCGATCAGGACGGCGGTGGCGGCGCCAACACCGAGCTCTTTGAGGAACACAAGTTGACTGGTCACGAACGCGCCTAGGGCGACTGCGAGGAGGATCGCGGCGGCGGTGACGATCGCGCCGGTGTGTTGTAGACCAGCCGCGACCGCGTCCGCGTTTGAGAGTCCGCGGTCGCGTGCTTCCTTGATTCGCGTGAGTAGGAAGACGCCGTAGTCGGTCGAGAGGCCGAAGACGATCGCGACGAGCACGAGGAAGTCTGTTTGTTCGATCCCCTGGGGTTTTGTGAACCCCAGCAGTCCGGTGAGGTTGCCGTCCTGGAAGACGAGCACGAGGATGCCGGCTGTGGCTGCTGTGGCGAGCAGGTTCATCAGCAGCGCCTTGATGGGCAGTACGACCGAGCCGGTCATCAGCCATAGGACGGTGATCGTTAGCGCGGCGAGCAGGACGATCGCGACCGGTAGGGTCCGTGAAGTCGCGGCGTGCTGATCGATTAGGTCGGCGGTCGCACCACCGACCGCAACGGGATATGGCTTGCGCCCGACCCGTATCGCGTTGACGAGGTTCTGCGATTCCTGTGTGATCGGCGTCCCGCGCCCCTCGACGTCGATCTCCCAGACCCCAACGCCGAGGTTACGTGGTGCGGACACCTGTTGGGCACCGCCGATCCGCTGCAGCCGTGCGGCGTACGCGTGCAGCGCCGGCCCGGCGCGGGCGGGCGCGGTCACGGCGAGTATCGCCGGTGAGGAGTTCACGCGGGGGAAGTCCCGGGCGATCGTGTCGGAGACCGTGCGGGCGCTCTGGCCGGTCGGTAGCACCGACGCGTCGATGCCGCTCCAACGGATCCCCAGCGCAGGCGTGGCCAGGAGCAGGAGCGCGGCCGCGGTGAGCACCGCGACCATGCCGGGGCGGCGCATCACAGCGCGAGCGAGGCGGTACCAGCGCCCGCTGCCCTCGGGCCCCGGCGCTACCTTCCCCAAGCGGGCGCCCATCAGCATGAACAGCGCCGGCAGAAACACAACCGACGACACGGCCGCGATCAGCGCGACTACCAGCCCGCCGAGTCCCATCGAGACCAGGAACCGCTGCGGGAACACCGTCAAGCAGGCCATCGCTCCGGCGACCGTGACCGAGCTGAATAGCACGGTTCGCCCTGCGGTCTGCATGGTCGTACGAATGGCGTCGGGCACTTTCGCGCCGCGGCCGAGCTCCGCGCGGAAGCGCGAGACGCAGAACAGGCTGTAGTCGATCGCCAACCCGAGGCCGAGACCGATCACGAGGTTCAGAGCGAACGTCGAGAGCGACAGCACGGAATTGATCGCGCGCAGCACCGCGAACGCGCCCAACACGCTGAAGCCTCCAATCGCGACCGGCAACAACGCCGCCACCCCACGGAACACGAGCAGCGAAAGCAACGCGAGCAAGGGAAACGCGATCAGTTCGGCGATCGCGAGACCTTTTGTCGCCTGGTCACCCACCTGCTGGCCCGCGACCGCCTCGCCGCCAAGCGTTACCGCGTGGACACCGGCGAAGGCGTGCCGTAGGCGCTTGACGACACCGCTGTCGCTCGCCCCGGCACGTAACGTCGCGGCGACGAGGACCAGGCGACCGTCCGCTGAGACCACCGGTGACGGACCCGAGGGTGCAGGAGCCTCGACCCGGGCGATTCCCGGATCGGCCCGAAGCGCGCGAGCGACCCCCGCCACGACCGGGCTCGTACGCGGTGCGCGCACGAGCGCGATCACCCCCGCGCTCGCCGCCTCCCCGGTCGCGCGCTCGATCTGCTCCCGCGCGCGAGTCGCCTGCGAGGCAGGGTCATCGAACGCGTTCGAGGCGTCGAAGGTCCCTGGTGCTGGACCACCAATCACCCCAACCACCGCGAACAACACCGCGCCAAGCGCCGCGACCCGGCGGGGCCTTGAGCACGCGAGGTTAACCAGCCGCCGCAGCACCATCACCACCGACCCACTGCCCGATATCGCCGCTCACTCAACGCCTTGTCCGCGGTGCCTTGGGCGTGGGCGCGCTCGGTCAGCTGCCATGTTTCCCGCCGCGCGACGGGATCGAGCCCTGTGTGAGCTCGGCAAGGAACACGATCCGTGGTTGCTTGACCAGCGCGAAATCGAGGGATAGTCGCTGTCGGTGCCCGCCGGACACCGTGCCGTACGGCTTGCGCAGCAGGCGGCTCAGATGCCAGGACTGGGCCAGCGCCCGCCAATCTACTATGTCGCCGGCGAGCTGGGCAAGCAGCCGCGGCGCTTCGCCGACGCGCAGCGGATCGAGAAGCGATCAGGTCTGCCGGCGTGAACCAAGTAGCGGACGAAGTCGCCGCCGCTCGCAGCGGGGATCGAGCACTGCGCCGAACTGCCACCAGGCCGCGCAGCTCCAGCTGGCCGTCATCTGACTTGTGGAGGTCGTGGACCTCGATCGCTGTGCTCGGCATGCCGCCCACGGTAAGCGCCGGCGGCCGGGCGCACATAGGCCCACAGGCTCGAACTGGGGTCCGACCCGGGTCGGAGACGTCTACCCCTATGGGTGTGTTGCACCGGGTGTGACCACGCCGTGGTCGTAGGCGAAAACGATCGCCGCGGGCCGGTCGCGCACGCCGAGCTTGCCGAAGATGCTCCCGACGTGCGTCTTTACCGTCGCCTCGGCAATGCGCAGGGCGGCTGCGATCTCGCCGTTAGTCGCGCCGCGTGCGATCAAGCGCAGAACATCTCGCTCGCGCTCGGGAGATGGTGCACGCCATTGCGCCGGGTGCCACCATCGTCGAGGTCTTGGTGCCAGCGACCTCCCTCAAGAATGCCGCCCGCGCGGTCGCAGCCTCGGCGCTTACGCTCCGGCTCGGGACTTCTCTTGGGGCTACCGTCTCTATTAGCGCCGCCGGCCAGACCGGCGGTGAGCACTGCGACACCCACGCCCAGGCGGCCGCCCTACACTCCGCGCTGCAGGTTGCCGCCGACCATGACGGTACGGTGATCGCCGCCTCCGGTGACATCGGCGCGGTCGGCGAGCCGTGCCAGGTCGTGAAGGGCTTGACCGGGGGCGCTTTCCCCCCGGTCAGACAAGGCAACTTGCTGGCTGCGGACCCGCTGGTGCTGGCCGCTGGCGGAACCAGCCTCACGGCCAACCACAAGACCGGCGCCTACATCAGCGATAGCGCCTGGGGCCTGCCCTTCGGCGACCCGGGCAGCCATTTCCAGGCCTCCGGCGGCGGCTTCAGCAGCGTCACCCCGCGGCCCAGCTACCAGGATGACGTGGCCGGCATCGGGGCATACCGCGGCGTGCCTGACGTGGCCGCCGACGCTTCTCCCCACAGCGCGATGGCGGTGGTGACGAGCGCTGGAGACGGCAAGTACACCATCAGCGGGAATGGCGGCACCAGCGCCAGTGCCCCGATGTGGGCGGGGCTGGTTGCCCTGGCCGACCAGTACGCGGGCCATCACCTGGGCTTTGTCAACGCCGCCATCTCCCGCATCGGCCGTAGCACCCTTTACCACAAGGCGTTCCACGACATCACGAGCGGGAACAACACGGTCAGCTTCCCACCCAAGACGATCAAGGGCTACGAGGCCACGCCCGGCTGGGACCCGGTCACCGGCTGGGGCAGTCCCGACGCGAGCGTGCTCGTCCCGCTGCTTGTTCGCTACGTGCACCCCGACGATGCCAAGGGCCTGTGAGAAGACGGGCCAAGCTGCAACTGCTACCCGAAGCACTCTTGGGACTTGAGTCTCGCTATGAGGGCGATCAAGACGGTCACAGTGCCTGGATACCCTCCCTGCGTGGCATCGAGGGCACGTGCAACCTGGCGCAGGCTCGCGTGGCCGCTCTCGGACAGAGCCGGTCAGAAGCCGTACCGGCTCCGATGCGCGAGCGCGCACGAATGCGGGTCTCGATCCATGCGTAGCGACGCACCTGCTCGTCGCCAAAAGCGAGCGAGTGCAACCGTCGCCGGGCGAGGCGCTGTAGTTTCGCGCATCACCCTAGTCCTCGCGCTCACGCACTAGACGGGCAGAACGCTGGCCGAAGTCGGCTTCTTGTCGTTCTGTTCGCCGGCGTCTGGCTGGCCGCCGCGCAGATCCCACAGCTCAAGCTGCCGATCGCAAGAACAATCATCGCGGGAGTCGCCCTCGCGATCGGCGGTCTACTTCTCATCATCGCGACGCACTGGGGTCATTTCGGCTAGGGGAGGTGGGCACGGTCGCCTTTGGCGCCTCGTGCTGGCTGCTCACGGGAGCGCAGCAAGCCGCGCGGATGCTTGCCGGATCGCGTTGATCTTGCGAATCGCGAGGCGGCGCTCAGATCCGAGATGAGCGCGTCGCAGGGCTCCGCTGAGAAGCCCGGGCAGTGAGGCTCCATTGTCGAAAGCAGGGCAGCCACAAACGTATGTGACGGCAGCGATCACAGGCTCGAAGGCGTGCCTGCGGGGGGCGTGCCCGTGGGGGTTCGTCTCCTGGAGCGCCCCCGCGGGCGTGCGGGCCATCCTCGGCAGGGTTCTACGGTGGCGAACTAAGGTGCGCGTTCTGCCGACTTGGGCGCAACCGATGAGTTCGGGCTTCGGCCTCGGTCTGAACGTGAGAAGGGTGCCGTAGCAGCGGCCGACGTTTGACTGAAGCTCACCGCTGGATCGCCTTGTCAATGAACTCGACCTTGGAGGAAGCAAGCGATGTCGATCGAGCATGTCCTCGCCGTCGTCCCAGTGGCCGACTTTGAAGCTGCGCACGCCTGGTATGCGCGTCTGTTCGGCCGTCCCGCCGACAACCTGCCGATGGAGGGGCGGCTCGCCGAATGGCGGGTGACCGACAGTGGGTGGGTCCAGGTCACCCGCGACGCCGATCGCCCTGGCTCGGCCTTATTGAACTTCGCGGTGGACGACTTGAACCAGCACGTCGCCGATGTCTCCGGAAGGGGGCTGACCTCAGGAGCGGTCGAGACAGTGAACAAGGGCGTGCAGCTGTCCGCTATCCGCGATCCCGAAGGCAACACGATCACCTTTATCGGGAACTTCCGCGTGCAGTACTGAACGCGCCAGCCCGCAATGACCAAAGGGGAAGGCATGCGAGACCTGGTCGTCACTGAGAACATCACCGTTGACGGTGTGATCGAGGCGACCGAGGGCTGGTTCGCCCCGGCCGGCGACGATGCCGTCGATCAGTCGGACGTCGAAGCGGCGATTCGAGAGCACTGCGAGGCCGCCGATGCGCTGCTGCTCGGACGGGTGACGTTCGAGCAGATGCGCGGCTATTGGCCGCTGCAGACCGACGACACAACCGGCATCACTGACTACCTGAACGCCGTGGCGAAGTACGTCGTCTCCAGCACATTGCGGGACCCGGAGTGGGAGCGCACGACCGTGCTGCACACGCCGCTCGTCGCCGAGGTCCAGGCGCTGAAGTCCAGGCCGGGAAGGGACATCGTTACCACCGGCAGCATCACAGTGGTGCGCCATCTCATCGCCGCCGGGCTCGTCGACGAGTACCGGCTGTTCGTGTACCCGGTCGTACTCGGGCGCGGTCAGCGCTTGTTTGCGGACGTGACCGCCGTCCCGAGGCTGCGGCTCGTGGAGACCCGGCCGTTTCACTCGGGCATCGTGCTCCTGCGCTACCGGACAGCCTGAGGTCGCCGTCGCAAGCCCGTACAGCGAGGTCAAGACCTACGACAGAGCTCCAAGCGTGCGAACCTGGCGATCGACGCAGGCAAGCGGAGCATGCTCAGACTCAGGTGGTGTGCGCCCCGCTGGACGTTAGGGCTGAACTGGACGGATCGGCGTGTGGTCGACCGGGCCTGTCCAGAACTCGATGCCCCAGGCATCGGCGATGTCTTTCAGTTCGGCAGGGCCGGCTGGTGGACGATCCGGCACGGCGCCCTCGTGAGACACCCGTACTCCGGCTTGAACGAAATATCCGGTCATCGCCCCGGGCTGTCCGGTGACCTGAAAGCGTGCCGGCGCCTGGGAGAGATTGAGGGTTCCATGAACCGTCCAGGGCGGTACGAAGAGCGACTCGCCCGCGGTCAACATGCGGGTGCAGACGACGGTTCCGTCTCGCTCCTCGGAGATTGTCAGCTCTCCGTCGAGAACGCAGAACCACTCCGCAAACGCGTGACGATGCGGCGGGGGTCCACCGCCAGGCTGGGCAAGCACGACGATCACGTCAAGCAGACCCGCGCTCACGTCGCGGTCCAGCAGCAGGGTGACGTGATTGCCGCCCGCCACGACGTACACCGGTCGCTCGCTCATACCGGTGACGTCAGTTGCTGTGGAACTGAGTGGGCCACCGAAATCTCCCCTCTAGCGACGAACGCCGGCACGCAGGCCGCCGAATGGCCGAGCGTCGCGCGGAAGCAATCGTGAGGGCGGAGCTCGTTGGTCACAAGTCGCCGGCGATCGCGTAGTCGTCAAGGCGATCGCCCGTCGCGACGGCGGTCGTGACGAAACGTCTCGTCAGCTAGTGCCCCTGCGGGACGACTACGGGCGCTAAACGGACCCGGTGGCGCTGCGGCGCCCGGACGGCACCGCGGGCTCGGCACCGGCAGCTGCTCGTTCTTTTCGAGAGCCTGCGGGGGCCGGCAGCTTGTTGATTCGCGCATCCGTCCGATGGCGGCAGCGGCGACTTTGTCGAATGCCGTCCCGCTCCGGCGCTGTCTGACCAGGGCCCTCTTGGGCCTTAGTCAGACACGGCCGGGACGGTGTTTGTTCGTAGGATGCTTGGTCGTGGCAGCGCTACTACCACGCGTTCGGCGAGCTGGCCGATCGCGATGACGTCCGTGGACCGGTCACTCGGGGGAGCGTAATGGGCGACCATCTCATCGTCCTTCACTCTGCGGTGCGGGCCTGCGCGGGCTACAGCCGCCACGACGCCCCTTCGATCCTGTTGGACGGCTCTTCGATGGCGCGCGACACGGAGCACGGTCGCGCGGTCACCGCGCAGCTGGCGCGCCGGCACGGAACACTTGAGGAAGCGATCGCTGCGGCGGTCTTTGCGCTCAGCGCCGCCGGGTTGCGCAAAGGCATCTTCCGCCAAGCGCGCGCGGCGTGCGAGGACTATTTCTACAGCCGGCTCGACCTGACGCCGGGGTACGAGTTGGGCGGACGGGGAGAGATTGTCGAACCGCTCGAGCTGATGCCCGAGCCGATGTACCGAGCACTGGAAGGTGTCGTCGGCCTTGTCGTGGACGGCGAGTACGACGAGCTCCGCGACCTGTCCGGTGATCGGCTCAGAGTCGAGGACCTGCGCCGTCGCGTCGAGGAGGACTGCCCCGAGGCGCTGGTGCTGCCACCGCGCGAGATCTACGCGGTCGAGGCGATCACCAAGTCCGACGATCCAGAGCTGCCGGGCTGGGCCTACTTCCTCGATCTGTGGACCGAGACCGGCCCGGCGCGCCTGCACATCGAGGGTGAACTCGAGGAGTCGGGCGACCGATTCACGGCGACGCTGAACGACATCCTGCCCTGATCCGCCGCGTCCAGGCGCCGCACAACACGAGGCCGACTGCGCGCCCATTAAGCGCGGAAAGTCCACCCGTGGGTGGACTTTCGGCCATCAGAAGATCAGGCTGCTTTCGCGGAAAGGGGACGTTCAGAAGAAGGTCTCGCCCTCTGGTTGCCGTCGCTATCTGACCCCTTCAGCGTAGCGCACCCGCCTCCGACCATCACCGACACGTTCCGGACATCCGCACCGCCGCTGGGTTCGCCAAACCGGGCGTGCGAATGGGCTGGGGAATGCGATCGTTCCGGCGGGCGCCGCGCATGGCAGCGCCGCAGTCCGGGCACCAATCCACACCAAGACCGGGAGCCGAGCCAGCAGCGGGTGACGAGGACTGGGCCGCAGCCGCCGCACACCTCGCACCGGTAGCCAGAGGCACGGTCGACGTCCAGCGCCGGGCGGGCCCGTGGCTATCGCTAAAGTCGCGCCGTGGCGAAGTCTCCCCGGTATCGGCTGTTCCGACGTGGGCGGATGCCCGAGACGTTGTAGGAGGCCGCCGGCCAACCTTGGGTCACGCCGACGAGGGCATCTCCATCAAGGAGTCGGTCCGGAATCTTCGGGTCCCCGGCCGGCGGGTCAACCGCGGCGTGCGGCTGATGGTCGGCTCGGTGGTGATCTTCCCAGACCGTATGCTCGCCGCGGTCGGAGCCTACCCAGTACTCAACGGCAGCTTCGACGGCCCGGGTGAGACGAACGCGACGTTGACCTTCGGGCCGGATGGCCTGCACGCCGCGTTCGAGGTCGCCGAGGTCGTTCCGGGCGGGGCGGGCTCGGTGAAGGTCCACTTCCGCACCGAGCTCACCGCGGCGGCTATCGCGTCGCTGCCCAGCGCCCCCGTCCGCGTCCGCTGGCTCTCCAGCGCTCGCCTGTAGGGCGCATCGCGCGCTGCAGGCATGTTCGGCCGGGGTTCGTTGTCGTTGAAAGCGCAAACAGCGGTCGCTCGCCCAGTCGCCGGCCTCCACGACGCCTCTCGCCCCGGCCGCGTCGGCTCGTGGACGGCCACGGGCGAGCTTCATGTTCGTCTCTGCACGACGGTACGTTTCGTCGGTGCCCCGGGCTACTGACGCGTTTGGTGCAGCCCTGCTCGATGTCCTCGCCGGCGGCGATGGGCGAATGCGATCGAGCGCGATGACGGCCGCGTTGATTCGATGAACGCGACCAGCTACTTCGCGACCGCGGACACCTGGACGGGCGAGATCGTCGAGGCGCTGAGCCAGATGCACGGTCGCGTGCTCGACGTCGGGTGCGGCGCGGGTCGACACGCCCTACATGCCGCGAGCCTCGGCTGCGATGTCGTTGGCCTTGAGCCGTCTCCTGGCGCGATCGAGGTATGCCGCCGCCGCCGGGTCCACGCGATCCGCGGGCGACTCGGGGATCAGGACATCTCGCTGGATGGCTTTGATGGCGTGATGATGCTGGGCAACAACCTCGGTCTGCTCGCCAGCCCCCAGGAAGCACCGGGACACCTGCGATGGCTGGCGGATCGCTGCCCGCCGGGGGCGACGCTCGTTGGCGAGGCGCTTGACCCAACCGACACCGTGGACCCTGACCACCTCGCCTACCAGAGGCGAGCGACCGCCGCGGGCCGAGCGGCTGGGCAGATGCGGCTGCGGGCGAGCTTCAACGGGCAGGTGGACGACTGGTTCTCCTACTGGCATCTGACCCCTGACGAGCTGCGGCACGCCGTCTCCCAGACACCATGGCGCGTCGTAGGCGTAGCCGGCTCGCCTACATACGTGGCGGTCCTCACGCGCGAATGAACAAGGCTGCCGAACCTGCGCCGCACGCACGAGTTCCACGCAGCTGGTCGTTGGGATGCGGACGCCGATCTGTGCGGCAGCGGGCTCACGCCGCGTCACCGAAGCACTCGCGCGGCGCGGGGCCGCGAAGGATTGAAAGCGATCGCAGCGCAAGCCGTGAGCGTCGCTGCGATCACCACGACCCGTCTTGCAGGTCCCGCCCGGTTTAAAGGCGGTGGGATCAACCGGCGCCGCCGGGCAAGCGGCCGCGGTCGACGCTTGGCGGCGTGCCGCAGCGGCTGCGGGGCACTGGCGGCAGAGCTGGCGTCTGATAGATGTGGGGCCGATGGCCACGATTCGTTGCGCTGTGGGTCTGCCGAAACGTCGGCGAGTATGGGGATCCGAGAGTCTTGATGGACCTTGCGCAGCGCGCGGAAAGTGCGGGGTGGGACGGCGTGTTCATCTGGGATCACGTGGCCTACCGCGAGCGCGGTTGGCCTGTCGCAGATCCCTTCGTGACGCTGGCGGCGATCGCTGCCACCTCGGTTCGCGTGCGGCTGGGGGTCATGGTTACCGCGTTGGCACGACGGCGTCCGTGGAAGCTCGCGCGTGAGATCGCCTCGCTGGACGTGCTGTCCGGAGGCAGGATCGTGGTCGGCGTTGGGCTTGGCTCACAGGCATCCGAAGAGTTCGCCGCCTTCGGTGAAGATCCGGACCTCCGAGTTCGAGCCGAGCGCGTCGACGAAGGCCTTGACATCTTGGTCGGCCTGCTCAGCGGTGATCCGTTCGCGTACCGCGGGCGCCACTACACGGTTGCGGAGACCGTCTTCCGGCCGCGACCAGTGCAGCGGCCCCGGCCCCCGATCTGGATCGCGGGGCGGTGGCCGGCGAGGCGACCGTTTCAACGAGCGGCGCGGTTCGACGGCGTCTTTCCGACCTTCCAGGGCATCGAGCATGAACAACGCCCGACCTCCGCTCAGCTGCGGGCAGTGGTCCAGTACACCCGGTCACAACGAGACCCCCTGGACGGCGGATTCGACGTCGTTCTCGTATCGCAGTCCAACGGACCGGATCCCGGACTCGTCAGCGAGTACGCCGACGCTGGTCTCACCTGGTGGATCGAAAAGCTTGGTTAGTTTCGAGGCCCGATTGACTTCACGCGCGAGCGGATCGACCGAGGACCGCCGTGACCAAATGCAGTAGTCGGCCACAGCGGCGAGCGGGAACTTGAGTTCTAGGACGACGTTCGGGTCAGTCGGCAGCGCAGCTGCGGGAAGTACGGAAACCGGCGAACCGCCGGTGAGGGGCGTTCCGGATCTAGCGGCGCCAGAACGCGAGCCGCTGGACCGACGCCTTGAGAATGTGCCCCCAGGTGATCTGCCCGTCCTGACGCTCTGACACCGCGTCGAAGGGACTGAACCGCATCTCGCCGCCGGTCCCGAACTGGATCGAACCATCATCCCGCCGGGTGGCGTTGACAACGATCCAACCACGCTCAACGCGCAGGTTCTCAGCCATGGAGTGATCGTACTCGTGACTCCTCGCGCCGGGCGCTATGAGGCTTCCGCGAGGGCTGTCTGCAGCTGGGAGCGCGACCGCATGCCGAGCTTCCGCTCGGTGCGAGGACCCTCGCTTGGATCGGCAAGGCTTCCGCCTGCCTCACTGGGCCGGATTGCTGCTCCGCCGCTTGACGAGCCGCCCGGCCAGACGACCGCCGCCAGATCTGCAGGCCGAAAGGAGCCACCCGGACCGCGAATCCGGCCCGCGGCATTGAGGCGTCGGGCCGCGGCTCGCCGCGACACTCCTCCTGGAAGGACGCAGAAGCCCGACGCGGACGGCGCTGGCGCTCGGAATGTCGCC
>JALYZY010000036.1 GCA_030948665.1 Actinomycetota bacterium
GGCTTGGCCGGCGGGTCGTGGAGCTCGCCGCATTGCACGCGCGAGCCCGTTTCTCCGACGAACTGCGCGTCGATCCCGGCCTCACCGGTGCCGAGCGTCTCGAGCGGCTTCTTCTTGGCGCCCATGATCGCCTTCAGCGAGGGATAGCGGGGCTCGTTGATCGCGTCACCGACGGAGATCACGGCGGGAAGCCTGACCTGCACGGTGTCGTATCCGTACTCGGCCTGACGCTCGCAACGAAGCGCCCCGTCTTCGACGTCGATCTTGATCACCTGGGTCAGCGACGGCATCCGCAAGTGATCAGCCACCACCGCGCCGATCGTGTAGCACTCGCCATCGTCTGACTGCTGGCCGAGCAGCACCAGGTCGGGCTGCTCGCGATCGAGGACCTTCGACAGCGCGTACCCGGTGGCTGCGACGTCGGAGCCGGCGAGCGCATCATCGGTGAGGTGCAGCGAACGGTCCGCCCCGAGCGAGACTGACTTGTGCAGGGCGCGAACCGCCGATGGCGGGCCCATCGTCACGGCGACGATCTCGTCCACCTCGATCGCGCCGCCCTCGCGGATCTGCATGGCGGCTTCGATCGCGTGCGTGTCGTACGGATTGAGGTTCTTCTCGCCCGAGCGGTCTATCCGCCCGGTAGCAGGATCGATCCGCTTCTCGACGGCGGCGTCCGGCACCTCTTTGACCAGGACGCAGATCTTCAAGTGGGCCTCCTATCGTGCTGTTGCGAGGGGATACTACCTAGTTGACTGACGAGTCAATCAGCCGGCGTGGCTACCGCCCAACGCCGGATCAACTCCGGACCGCGCCACGGATGAAGTCGATCGCCTGCTGGGTTGAGGCGCCCGGCGTGAAGACCTCCGCGACACCTAGTTCCTTTAGCTCACTGACGTCGTCGGCGGGGATTGTCCCCCCCACCGTGACGACGACGTCATCGATGCCCTGCTCGGATAGGAGCTTCATGATCCGCGGCACGAGCGTCATGTGGGCGCCCGACAGGATCGAGAGCCCGACTGCGTCCGCATCCTCCTGGATCACCGTTTCCACGATCTGCTCCGGAGTCTGGTGGAGGCCGGTGTAGATGACCTCCATACCCGCGTCGCGCAGTGCCCGGGCGATGATCTTCGCGCCGCGGTCGTGTCCGTCCAGGCCGGGCTTCGCGACCACGACGCGGATCTTCTTCTCGGACGTTGGGGGCATCTCGGGGGGCGCGGCGGCGGGATTGTATGGGGGGGCCGCCGCGCGAGGCGACTAGATGATTGAGGCCATCTACCGGACGACGATCGTCTCAGTCATGGAGGGATGCAGCGTGCACACGAAGTGGTAGGTGCCCGCACGGGTGAACACGTGGCCGTACGTGCCGGTCGCCTTGTCCCGCGAATGGAACTTCACCGGGCCCTTCGACACCCACACGTTGTGCCCCACGAACCCACCGAGCCATTTCCAGGTCACCTTGGTCCCCTTATGGATCGTGAGCTTCCCAGGCCGGAACGCGTAGTTGACGATCTTGGCCACCTTGACGGGCGCCGTAGCGTTCGCGGGTCCCGCGAGCACGCCGATCACCAAGGCCAGCAGTATTAGCAGCGTTAGCTTTCCCGAGCGCATTTGCCTCCTCAGAACGCGGGCGACTCAGTGTACGTACCGAAGACCTCTTGCAGCGCGCTGACCATCTCGCCCTCGGTGGCGAGTGCCCGGGTTCCCTCGATCAGGTAAGGCATGAGGTTCTCCGAGTCCCGCTCCGCAGCCTGGCGGAGGCCCTCGAGCGCCGCCCTCACGCGTTCGGCGTCGCGGTGCTCACGCACCTCCCTGACCCTTTGTACCTGCTCCGCTTCGAGCGCCGGATCGATCCGTAGAAGCGCCGTCGTGTCGTCATCGCCCTCGGTGTAGGAGTTGACGCCGACTACCCGGCGGACCCCCGCTTCGACCTCCTGCTGATAGCGGAACGCTGCGTCGGCGATCTCGCGCTGGGGAAATCCCTGCTTGACGGCCTGGACCATCCCGCCGAGCTCGTCGATCTTGGTGAAGTACTCGTAGCAGCGCTCCTCCATGCGGTCCGTGAGGGCCTCCACGAAGTAGCTCCCGCCGAGCGGGTCGATCGTGTTGGTCACGCCGGTCTCCTCGGCGATTATCTGCTGGGTGCGGAGCGCGACCCTGACGGCCTCCTCGGTGGGGAGAGCGAGCGCCTCATCGAAGCTGTTGGTGTGCAGTGACTGGGTGCCGCCGAGCACCCCGGCAAGCGCTTCGATCGCTGTGCGCACGATGTTGTTCAGCGGCTGCTGGGCGGTAAGCGAGACACCCGCGGTCTGGGTGTGAAAGCGCATCGTCAGCGAGCGCTCGTCGCGCGCGCCGAAGGTGTCGCGCAGCTCGCGAGCCCAGACCCGGCGTGCCGCCCGGTACTTGGCGATCTCCTCGAAGAAGTCGAGGTGGGCGTTGAAGAAGAACGACAGCCGTGGGGCGAAGGCATCGACGTCGAGCCCGCGTGCGACGGCCTGCTCCACATACGTGAGGCCGTCCTTCAGCGTGAACGCGAGCTCCTGTGCCGCTGTCGAGCCGGCCTCGCGGATGTGGTAGCCCGAGATCGAGATCGGGTGCCAGCGCGGCATGTGCACCGCGCACCACTCGATCATGTCGGTCACCAGGCGCATCGCTGGGTCGACCGGAAAGCACCACTCCTTCTGAGCGATGTACTCCTTGAGAATGTCCGTCTGGATCGTTCCGGCGAGCTGTTCGGGAGCTATCCCCCGTCGCTCCGCCGCGACAACGTAGAAGGCGAGCATGATCGCCGCGGGGGCGTTGATCGTCATCGACACACTCACGCGGTCGAGGGGGATCCCGGCGAACAGAGTCTCCATGTCCGCCAGCGAATCGATCGCCACACCCTCCCGACCGACCTCGCCGAGCGAGCGGGGGCTGTCGGAGTCGTGGCCCATCAGCGAGGGCATGTCGAAGGCCGTCGAGAGTCCCGTCTGACCGTGATCGAGCAGGTAGCGGAACCGCCGGTTGGTCTCGGCCGCAGTCCCGAAGCCGGCGAACTGACGCATGGTCCACAGGCGACCGCGATACATCGAGCCGTACACACCGCGGGTGAACGGAAACTCTCCTGGTAAGCCGATCGAGGCCTCCGGATCGGCCGGCAGGTCCTCCTCGGTGTAGAGGGGCGCGACGAGCTCGCCTGAGATCGTCGAGAACGGAGCGTCGCGCTCGGGGGTGCGCCCGAACGTCTCGCGCTCCCAGCGCTCGAGATCGCCGATCCGCGGACGCGTCGCCACGCGGGCAAGTGTAGGCGCGTA
>JALYZY010000059.1 GCA_030948665.1 Actinomycetota bacterium
TGCACTTGCTGCAGATCCTCAGTAGGCGGCGCACCGAGCTGGCGCGCTCGATCAGACCGTCGAGCTCGGGCAGCTTTAGCACAGCCAGCTGGCGCAGTCGCTCGTGCGCGACCTCATCTCTGGCCCCGAGCAAGTCGCGGATCTCGTCGAGCGTGAACCCGACTCGCTGGGCGGCGTCGACGATCGCTAGCCGCCGAAGCACTTCCTCGTTGTACCGCCGCCTACCCGACGCACGCTCGGGCTCTGGGAGCACGCCTCGCGTCTCGTAGTAGCGGATCCGGGACGCGCTCATCCGCGCTCGGGCGGCGACTTCGCCAATCGCCAGCTGTTGCACGTTCTCGGTCATCTGGCGTGCGCTCTGTTCGACCTTAGGCCGGATTGGGGCCAGTGATAGCCGAACGGATGGCGTCGAGTGCCTCCACCCCGCGCGGCTTCTCTGCCCAGATCGAGAGACGTCGCTCCGAGGGCCCGTAACCGAGGTCGAGGAAGGCACAGCACCGACGCTCAACGGCGAGCGCCTCGTTGAGGAGCTCCTGATCGAGCCCCGGCCCGAAGGTGATCACCAACCGCTGATCGTCTCTTTCGACCTGGATGGCCGCGGCGCCAAGACGCCGGTACCGGCCGGCTTGCTGGTGCAGCTCCCTGGACTCGAGCGTGCAGTTGTCGATCCGCATTGGCTGCCTCGGACTGTAGACATCGACAATCGTCTGTTCAATCGCGAAACCCTGCGCAGTGGATGCGCCCTGCAGGCGACCCGCCCTCGCTCCCTGCATCTGCTTAAATAGTCGCTATCCTCCCTAGACAGGTGGCGAGGGGCTTCGTTACGAGGGCAGTCCTCGCCAGCATGGTCTATTTGAGGCCGTCTTGAGTCGCTAAGACGTTCATCCGCGGCTCGCATATCCAGACGCAACCTTTCCCAAATGCATGGGTGACTCCACCCCTTTCCCCAGCCCTGACGCGATCGCGCGTGCGGAACTGTTCACACGCGAACGCTTCGTCTATGAAGGCGAAACGCTAGAAGAAGGTCTCGCACCTGGCGCCGCGCGGCGCCGGGCCCTCGACGCTGCCCTGAGCGAGATCGAGGAAGGGGCCAAGCAGCCCTCGGTGCAGTGGCGGCGCGACTTCTCGCTGCTCCTCGGCCTCGAGCGGCTGCTCTCCGAGGAGGAGCCCCATCTCGTCGATGGAACGGTCCTCTCGGCGCACCAGGTTGATGCCCTGTCTGGGACGCTGACCGCACTGCTCGCCGAGGTGCAGCGCAACGGGAACGGAAATGGGAACGCGTCGGCTGGAAACGGGGCCGCCGGGTCCCCCCCAGCGGTCGAGCCTCGGGTTCTTGCGTCAGCCGCGATCCCTGGAGACGAGGATCCCGACTCTGAGGTCGAGTTCGATGCCGACGCAGATGAGGACGAGGAGCCTCAGGACTGGCAGGACGAGGAGGATGCCCCCCTCGTCGAGGAGCCTGAAGACCCCAATGCCGCCAAGCGGTTCTGGTTCGAGCACGCGACGGGCGCCGGCAAGACCGTCGCCGCGCTCGGTTTCGTCGACGCTTCGCGGACCGGTGGGGTCCTGATCCTGACCCACCGCCGGAACCTGGTCGACCAGTTCAACGGCGAGCTTCGCGACCGCGGCTACCGCAACCGAATCACTGCCCCGCTGCTCGGTGAGCACGATGCCGCCAACGGCCCCGTGACGGTCGAGACCTACCAGTGGTTCGTCCGAAACGCGGACAAGGTGTCGGACGCCTACACGATCGTCATCTGCGACGAGGCGCACACCGCGCTCGGCGAGAAGACCTCGGCGTCGATCCGGCGCTGGGCGGGTCCGGTGTTCATCGGCATGACGGCGACGGGGGCGCTGATCGCCCGTCACGTCACGGACCTGTTCCCGACCCAGACCTCCCGCTTTGATCTCGCACAGGCGGCGCGGCGCGGAGTGATCGCGCCGCTTCGCTGCATCCGGATCCCCCCTGGTCCGGGAGTCAGGACGATCGCAAAGGTCCCCCTGCGCCGCGGCGAGGTCGATACCGAGTTCGACCAGGAGATGCTGGCTGAGCTGCTCGACCAGACGCCGTTCAACGTCGCGATCGCGGACCTCTATAAGACCCGCTTCAGCGGAGTCCCTGGCGTGGTCTACGCCGCCGGCGTGCGCCACGCCTACAACGTCGCACAGGCGATGCGCGATCTCGGAATGAAGGCCCAGGCGGTCTCCGGGGAGACGCCCAAGCGCCAGCTGGCGAAGATCCTGGCCGACTACGAGTCGGGGAAGGTCGACGTCCTGGTCAACGCGATGCTGCTGGCCGAGGGCTGGAACTCGCCTCGGGCCACGATCTGCATGCATCTCGCGCCGACTGCCTCCAAGCGCGTCTATCAGCAGCGCGTAGGGCGCGTCACGCGCCGGCATCCCGGCAAGGAAGCCGGCATCGTCGTCGACTTCGTACACCCGGCCACCAAGCACGACGACCCCGTGGTGACGCTCCACTCGCTGCTGGACCGTGACGTGTACCGCGGGGGCGCGATCGTCGTCGGCCCGGTCCGACGCGGACGCGGACGAAGGGTGCGGGTCGAGCGACGCGTGCTGCCCGTGACCCCCGATCCCGAGCGTCGCGCCCAGGTGTTCGAGCGCGAGCTCTGGCGGATCGCGGTCGAGCATCTGGACTACGGGGAGCAGCACGTATGGGCTGCACTTGCGGGCGCGCGGGTGGCGTCGAACGGGTGGCGGCGCGCGAAGGCGATGCTCCACTTCGATCGCGGCGGGGAGCTCAAGCGACGCTTTCTGCTCACCGCGGTGCAGCGCAACCGCAACGCCCAGCTGAGACTCCGCGCAATGCAGGAGATCGCGGCAAGCCGCGACGCCGAGGCTTTCGACACCGCGATCGACATCATGGCCGGGTGGCCGCGGGACGAGCGCCGCGAGGGAGTCAAGATCATGCTCCAGGCGCTCGCGGAGCGCAGGATCGGGCGCCGCGATCAGGCGAACGCCTGGATCTGGCGGATGGCCGAGTACACCCGGGAGGTGCACGAGGAGTACGCGGTGCAGCGCTGGCCCGAGACCAAGCGTCTGCTGGGGCTGCTCGTCAACTCCAGTGGCGCCGCGCACGCTCGCAATGCCCGCCGCCTGGTTCACGCGTCGCGCAAAGAGGATCGCCGGCTTTCTGCCGCACTGCTGGCAGCCGCGCTGGCCCACACGCCTGAAGCCGAGGAGGCTCTGCGCGGGGCCCGTACACGCATGGCCCGCAAGCCGGCGGCGCTGGCGCGAGAGCTCCTTCGCAACTTTCCGAAGGGTCGCCGGAGTAAGAACCGGCGCCGTCGCAAGGCCACCGTGGCTGGTGGCGATGGGGCTGCGGGACGGCCCCAGGACGCGCTTGCGGTCAGCGCGGTCGACTTGGACGACGACGACACTGACGAGTTGGACGACGATGAGGACGCCGTCGTCGACGTTGACGACGATGAGGACGCCGTGGTCGATGTTGACGACGATGAGGACGCCGTGGTCGACGTGGACGCCATCGTCGACGCTGACGACGAGGTCGACGTGGACGCCGTGGTCGACGTGGACGCCGTGGTCGACGTTGACGCTGACGCTGACGACGATGAGAACGCTGTGGTGCACGCCGATGTCGACGTCGACGCTGACACCGATGACGACGACGCTTACGACGAGGACGGCGGCCAGCTCGGGCGCCTCGAACGGCCGGGGCGGCAAGACACCGAGGAAGCGGCATAGCGCGCGTAGGTCCGGGCCGTGGACCAGCGGTCAGCCGGGGTTTCGTCCCCCTCGGTTATTGTGGACCCGTCCCCGCTAGGGGTGGATAGCGCGACAATCGTCGCGCCGCCGCGCGGCTGTGACACAGAATCGACGCCTGGAGCACATAGCGCGTCAACGACGCTCGCAGCTACAGCGATTGACGCGTTACACACCCAAAGTCGACGACTTCAGGCGAGTAGCCAGCGGCGGCGTGGCGCCTAGCCGACCAGATGTACTTCGCCCGCCTCCAGCGCGACTTCGCCCTCTGTGGTCAGCACGATCAGCCGTCCCTGATCGTCGATCCGCACTCCTTCACCGGAGCCTCCCTCCCAGCGGACCGGCCGGCCGAGGAGTGCATTACGAGCCCGCAGCCCCTCCAGGGCATCCGACTGCGAAGCCCCAAGCCACGCCTCGAGGCGCTCGAGCAGCCGTGAGAGCACTGGCTCAATTGCCTCGGGCGCGAGGCCCAGGCTTCCCGCCCGCTCGCGCAGCTCAACCGGAATGTCATCGGCGCGCAGCGCGACGTTGATGCCGATCCCAAGCACCGCCCAGCGCTCCTGCGGGCGACCTTCGACGAGGATCCCCGCGACCTTACGCCCGTCGACCAGAACATCGTTTGGCCATTTGACCAGCGCGCCGGGCCCTGCCAGTTCCGCCACCGCGACGCCCGCCACGAGTGGCAGAAGGCGTGGCGGATCGTGGATCACGAGCGAGCACAGGAGCGCGTGTCCCGGCGGCGCGCTCCAGCTTCGCCCCTGGCGCCCGCGACCTGCCGACTGCTCGTCAGCTGTCACGAGCGTCCCATTCGGCGCTCCGCGCTCGGCGAGCGCCCGGCCGCGTGCGTTGGTCGAGTCCGTACGGCGGAAGTGGACCCGCGGCCGGCCGAGAGTCACGCCGGCTTGATCCGAAGCGTGTCGTCCACCCCGAGCCCGAGGTGGCCACCGGCGTCACCCTGGTTGATCGCCAGCTCCAGCCATCCCTGCGAGCCGACGCAGAGCACCGTCTCGCCCCGATCGACGTCGCCGAACGTGACTCCCAGGAGGGCGCGCAACGCCCGTCCCGAGCCCAGCTCGATCTCGACCGTGTTCCCCGGCTCGAGGCGCGCCGCTCTGAGATCATCAGAACCCGCGTCGAGCTGGACGTTCCCGAAGCGGTCGACGTACAGCACGTGGGCGACGAGCACGCCGTCGTCCACGCCTGGCTGTGGTAGTTCGAGCCGCACGAGCCCGGCCGGGTTGATCGGCTCGCCGGCCTCGCGCAACTGCCCATCGCCAGCAAGGTGCGCCGCCACCGGAGCGAACACGTCGCGGCCGTGGAACGTGGCCGATACCGGCTCCAGCCGGAAGCGCGAACGCCCGATGTCGAACGCCTCGACGATCCCGCCCGCGAGCGAGGCCGCCGGCATCAGTAATCCATTGTCCGGACCCACGAGCGTTCGGCCATCCGCGACCTGCAGAGCGACAGCGCGGCGATCTCCTCCGACCCCCGGGTCGACCACCGCCAGGTGCACGCCCTTCGGGAGATAGCCGAGAGACGCCCGCAGGATCAGCGCGCCCGCTCGTACATCGTGACGTGGCACGCCGTGGGTGAGGTCGATGACATGCGCCTGCGGGCAGATCGAGGCGATGACGCCGTGACATACGCCGACGAACTCGTCCTCGAGTCCGTAGTCGGAGAGGAACGTGATCAGTGGCTCGGTCACTGCGCCTGCGCGAAGATCTGCGAGGCGGTCGCCTGGTCGAGGTTCTGACCGCTGACCACGAGCACCACCCGGCCTGCGGGGATCTGCTCGGGATGGGAGCGCAGAGCCGCCAGCCCAGCTGCGGCCGCTGCTTCGACGACGATGCCACAGCTGTCGAACAGCTCCCGCACCGCGCCTACAAGTGCTTCCTCATCGACCAAGAGGACCTCATCGAGGCCCGCGCAGGCCGAGAACGCGGGTTCGACCAGCCTGTTGTCGGCCAGACCGTCGGCGATTGTCGAGCCGGCGCTGGGTCCCGGATCGGGGTCGCCGTGCCAGACCGCGCTGAACCTGGAGAATGCCGCCGATTGGACCCCGATCACACGTGGCCGGCAATCAAGCCGGCTGAGCGCCCGGACCAAGCCGCCAGCCAGTGCCCCGCAGGCGAGCGGCACCAACACGGCGTCCGCCCGAGCGTCGAGCAGCTCGAGGCCCACCGTCTCGGTCCCCATCAGTTGAGCCTCGCAGCCGCCGTCGACGAACAGCGGCGCTTGCAGCTCACGGGCCAACGAGGCGGCGCGGTCAGCGGCCTCGGTCAGGTGCTCGCCATGCTCGTGGAGCTGGGCGCCATGGCGAGCGATCAGTTCGCGCTTGACGGCGCTTGAGCGGACCGGCAGGACCACGTGCGCGCTCAGGCCGAGCTTCGATGCCGCCCAGGCGGTCGCCACCCCATGGTTGCCGGTCGATGAAGTGACCACCGCACGGGCTCCGGCCGCGGCGAAGGCAGCACACGCGCACAGCGCCCCACGCCACTTGAATGCGCCGCCGGGGCCCCGGTCCTCACGCTTGAGGAGGAGCTGCCAGCGCGGGTCGAGCTCGGGAGCCAGCTCGAGCGGGGTCGGCGCAGTGACCTCCCGGACGAGTGACAGCGGATCGAGCCCTGCCGCCCGAGCGATCGGGAGGGTCGCCGGCGCCCGCACCGTCGCATGTTCGGTCACCTACTTGCGCCCTCTACATCGGCCACGAGCGCCTGGATAAGCCCATCGATGTCGCTTTGCCGCGCCTCGACAGCGGGCTCGAGCCCGCGCTCGCGCAGGGCGGCGCTCGTTACGGGCCCGATGCTGACCGCCCGGCCCGCTGGCCGTGGCCCGTCTCCGAGCGCCTGGAGGAAGAACTGCACGGTCGAGGAAGAGGTGAAGGTCACGTAGTCGGCGGCGGCGACCGCCTCGAGCTGAGCGCGATCGAGGGGCTCGGCGATAGTTTCATACAGCGCGACGACGTCGACTTCGGCGCCGCGACGGCGAAGCTCATCCGGCAGGACGTCTCGCGCCTTCGCCGCTCGCGCGATCAGCGCCCGCTCCACAGGCACCCCGTCCAGCGCCCGCACCAGCCCTTCGGCGGTGAACTGCTCCGGGAGGATGTCCGCGGTCACTCCGTGGGAGCGGAGCGCCGCCCCGGTCCCCGGGCCGATCGCCGCGATCCGGGCGTCCGCAAGCGCCCGCGCGTCAAGTCCGGCGGCGAACAGACGCTCGAACAGCAGGCGTGCCCCGTTCGGGCTGGTCAGGCACACCAGGTCGTAGCTGCGCAGATCCGGGAGCGGCCCGTCGAGCGGGGCGATCCGGATCACCGGCGCCTGCACCACCGCGGCGCCGAGCTCACGCAGGCGAGCTGCCAGTTCGCTGGCCTGAGCACGCGCCCGAGTCACGGCGACTGTGACACCCGTAAGCGGGCGCCCCTCGAACCACTGAAGGTGCTCGCGCAGTTCCACCACAGACCCCAATACCGCGAGCGCGGGAGAGCCGACCGCTTCGGCCGAGGCCCTCTGCGCGATGTCGGCAAGCGTCCCCGTGACCACTCGCTGATCTGGGAAGGTCCCGCGCTCGACCACTGCGGCGGGCTCCTCGGGCGAGCGACCGCCGACGATAAGGCGCTCGGCGATCGTCCCGAGCTGGCGCAGCCCCATGTACACCACAAGCGTCCCAGGGAAGCGCGCGAGGGCCTCCCAGTGCAGCGCGGGCGCCGGCTTAGTCGGATCCTCGTGGCCGGTGACGAAGGCGACAGCGCTGGCGGCGTCCCTGTGGGTCACCGGGATTCCGGCGTAAGCGGGACCCGCGACGCCGGCCGTCACCCCGGGAACTACCTCGAAGGCAATCCCGGCAGCGCGCAGTGTCTCCGCCTCTTCGCCACCGCGGCCGAACACGAACGGGTCGCCCCCCTTCAGCCTCACGACCCGGCGGCCGGCCGAGCCGTGCTCGATCAGCACGCGCTCGATCTCGGCCTGGGACACCGACGGGCCTCCGCCCTCCTTGCCTGCGAATACCAGCACCGCATCGGCGCGTGCGCTGTCGAGCGCCTCGAGCGGGATCAGCCGGTCGTAGACGAGCACGTCTGCCGTGGCGATCAGCTCGATGGCTCGCGAGGTCAGAAGTCCTGGATCTCCGGGGCCTGCCCCGACGAGATACACGGTCACCAGCCCGCCTCCGCGCTCAGCGTCGCTCGGCGCAGCAGCTCGCCCGCGCCCGCCGAGAGCATCCGCTCCGCAACTTCGCCTCCGACCAGCTCTGGAGCGCCGATCAGGGAGTCGCGAATCCACTCCGAGCCGTCGGGGAGACCGACCCAGGCCACCAGCTCGAGTTGCCCGTGGGGGAGCAGCCTGGCGTTGGCGCCGACCGGGGTATGACAGGAAGCGTCGAGCCGGCGGACCAGCTCGCGCTCGGCTTGGACGCAGGCCGAAGTTGTGGGGTCAGCCACGGCGGCAAGCTGCCCCGCAGGAAAGTCCCGCCGGCGTCCCTCGATCGCGAGCGCTCCCTGGCCCGGGGCGGGAACGAGCTCGTCCAGCATCGCACTGGCCTCGGACCCGCGCCCCAGCCTGTGCAGGCCCGCCGCGGCGATGACGATCGCGTCGAAATTGCCTTGCGCAAGCTTGCGAAGACGGGTGTCCACGTTCCCTCGGAGGCTCACGATCTCGAGGTCCTCACGCAGGGCGCGCAGCTGGGCGCCGCGACGGAGGCTGCTTGTGCCGACGCGCGACCCAGGTTTCAGATCCGCCAGCGAAGAGGCGCCGCACAACGCGTCACGCGGGTCCACCCGCGGGGGAAACGCAACCAGCTCGAGGTCGTCCGGCAGTTCGGCTGGGACGTCCTTCGCCGAGTGGACAGCGAGGTCGATCTCGCCACGGATCAGCGCCTGCTCGAGCTCGCTTACCCAACGTGACTTGTCGTCCTGGCCGCCATTGCGGTCCCCGGCAGTGGTCACCGTGACGAGCTCGCTGTCGGGGCCTAGACGCTCTGCGACCAGGGTGGCCTGAGCGAGAGCGAGGGCGCTGCCACGCGTGCCGATCCGCATTCAGGACAGCTCTCTAGCGGCGGGAAGCGCGGGCCGAACGCTCGAGCTTTCGAACCTCGGCGAGCTCCTCCACCGGCTCCATCTCGACGAGGCCGCTGTAGGAGCCCTCCTCGACCTCCAGGCCAAACAGCTCACGGATCATCGCCATGCGCGCGTGAATCCGGTCATCGCGGACTGCCTTGATCCGGGCTGTCGGCGCGTGGAGCAGACGGTTCACGATTGCCTGCGCGAGCGCGTCGATCCGCTCGAGGTCGCGGACAGACGCCGTCTCCCACTTTCCGGCGTTGTCGCGCACGACCTGCTGGGCGAGGTCAGTGGCGTGCACACGCAACGCTGCGAGCGTCGGGAGGACCTCCAGAGATCCGAGCCACCCGGCGAAAGTCTGGATTTCCTGCTCGATGATCCCCTCGGCTTTACGCGCCTCGGTCTGCCGCACCCGGCGGTTTCGCGCGATCACGGCCTCGAGGTCGTCGATGTCATACAGCGAGACACCCTCGATCGCCGCACACGAGCCGTCGATATCGCGAGGGACCGCCAGGTCGATCAGAAGCAGCGGGCGCTGGGGGCGCCCGCCCATTACCTCGGCTAGCTCCTCGGACTCGAGCAGGAGATGCGGCGAAGCCGTGGCGGTCACGAGGATGTCGGCGTTCTCGAGCGCGCTGGGCAGCTCGTCGAAGCTGAGGCTGCGCCCGCCGTAGCGCCGCGCCAGTTCAATCGCGCGATCACGCCGGCGGGTCGCCACGAACACGGTCTGCGCGCCGCCGTCGGCGAGCGCGCGGGCCGCGAGCTCGCTGGTCTCGCCGGTCCCGACGATCACCACCTCGCGTCCGTGCAGCGGCCCCAGCAGCTCACGGGCGAGCGACACGGCGACGCTCGGGAGGCTCAGCTGCTTCTCGCCGATGCGAGTCTCGGTGCGAACCCGCTTCCCTGTCGCGAGCGCGGCCTTGAACAGGCGATTCGTCAGCGGGCCGGCCATCTCGGCCGTCAGCGCTGCGTCGTAGGCGCGCTTGACCTGGCCCTGGATCTCGGCCTCGCCGATGATCATCGAGTCGAGCCCGGCCGTGACGCGGAACAGATGGCGGGCGGCGTCGCAGTTGCGAAGCGCGTAGATCGCAGGCGCGAGCTCGGTCGGCCGAATGCCGGCTTGACTGGCAAGCATCGACAGGACAGCGCCCTCGGCCTCGACGGGATCGCCGACCACCATGTACAGCTCGGAGCGATTACAGGTCGAGATCGCGACGGCTTCGTGGACGGCGGTCGTGCCGCGCAGGTCGCGCAGGAACTCGGCGGCCCGGGGCTCCGGCAGCGCGAGGCGCTCGCGAACTTCGACGCGCGCGGTCTTGTGCGAGATCCCGAATGCGAGCAACTCGCTCATCGGACCTGCTCGACCTCGCGCTGGTCATCCTGGGCCTCGCGCTCGCGGACCTCGCGCCGGAGCTCGGTCAGCTCCCTCTCGGTCCGGGTGAGGCGCGTCGCCATGATCCCGAGATAGATCAGCACGATGGCCAGAAACACGACGTAGGCACCGGCGACGTACTTCCCTGCTGTGTGTAGAGGCAGCGCGGGCGAGACGGCGACCAACGGGCTCATGACGGCGCAGCGCTTCTACGCAGGGGACTCGGAGCATCATCCCCGAGCAGCGTCCTGCGCAACGCGCGGATCTGCATGCGGGAGTTCTTCGCGGCCATCTCGTACTTCCAAAGAGTGAGGAAAAGCAGCGCGATCCCGACGAGCGAGATGAAGAATGTGAGCCGCATCGATCCCGGCAGGTTCCCGCCGCCGAGCGTCAACACACGCGGATGGACGTACTGCTGGGCAAGCCGCACGGCGATGAAGTTCAGCGGCACGAACGCGCCGGCGACGACCGCGAACACGCTCGCGTACCGCGCCTGGCGCTCGGGATCCTCAATCGCGAACCGCAACGGCTGGTAGGTGGCGAACAGCAGCAGAACGATCAGGAACGAGACGAGCGTGGGTTCGTTCCATACCCACCAGTGCCCCCAGGAGGCCTTCGCCCAGATCGACCCGGTGATGAGCGCGGCGACCCCGAAGATCAGCGCCATGTGAATCGCGACGTACGAGCGCACGTCCCAGCGCCGGTCGCCGGTTCGCAGGTGCCCGATCGCGAGCACCGCGCCGAAGATGAAGCCGCCCAGCGACACCGTCGCGAGCGGCACGTGCAGGTAGAAGATCTTCTGGACGAAGCCCTGGTCGGCGTCGAGCGGGGCGTAGAAGAAGACCAGCGCGAACGCCAGGCCAATCGTCAGGACCGTGGCGATCGCGAGCCCCCGGAGTCCGCGCCCATAGGTGGTGAGGTTCACTGACTAGTCCTCCAGCAGGTAGTCGAAAACTGCGTAGGCAAGGAGGGCGAAAACCAGATCATAGAGAGCGAGGATCGCCAGCCATTTGCCTGGTGGGGCTGAGGATCCGTGCTTCGCGAACAGAGGTCCGGCTGCCCGCGCGGTCGCGAGCAGCGCCGGAATCAGCAGCGGCAGTCCGAGCAGCGGGCCGATGAGGTCGCGGGCGCGCGTCTGAACCGCGATCGCCGACACGAGCGTCCCGATCACCGCGAGCGCCAGGTCCGCCAGCGCCAGTACCGCAAGCAGGCCGGGCAGCACGCGGCCGAGCGAAGGCGCCAAGAGCAGCACCGCGAAGGCCGGCACCGCGATCACTTCGAGCACAGCCAGGAACAGGAACAAGCCGGTGGCCTTGGCCACGAACATGGTCGTGCGGTCGACCGGAGCGAGCAGGAACCCGTCGAACCCGCCCTGCTCGCGCTCGGCTACGAACAGGCGGTTGACACCAAGCATTCCGGCGAACAGGAGCGTGGCGGTAAGCACACCGGCCGCGAGCTGGCCGTCGATCGATGGCCGGTTCAGCCCGAAATGGAAGATCACAAAGGTGGCGATCGCGAACAGGCCCATCGTCGGCAGCGTCTCGAGCGTGCGCAGCTCGAGGAGCAGGTCCTTACGGAGGATCGTCGTGACGGTTCTCATCCGTAGAGCTCCCGGAGATTCCCGTCGGTGAGCTCCTCCGGGGCGCCCGCGAACGCCACGTGGCCATCGATCAGCCCGAGGACCACGTCGGCTTCGGCGAGCGCCGCGCGCGGGTCGTGGCTGGTGAGCACCCTTGTAGCGCCTGCGATGGCTCCGATCAGGGGCTCGACAAGCGTGATCGCGGATGGATCGAGATTCGCGCGGGGCTCGTCTAGGAGCAGGAGCTGCGGCGCGTGCAGCACGGCGCGGCACACCGCGAGGCGCTGCACCATCCCGCGTGACAGAAGTCGCACTGGCTCGTCGGCACGACGCTCCATTGCCACGGCTGCAAGCAGCTCATCGACGCGGCCGGCCGGGACCCGATGCAGGCGGGCGTGATACAGGAGGTTCTCCCGTCCGCTCAGGTCGCGGTAGAGCAGCGGCTCATGCGCCAGCAGCCCGATCCTCCCCCGGACCGCGAAGGCGCGTCGCGGGAGCGGCTCTCCGAGCACCGACACCTCGCCGGCATGCGGGCGCAGCAGCGTGGCGAGGATCCGCAGCAGCGTGGATTTGCCGGCGCCGTTGCGTCCCAGTACCGCAAGCGTCGTCCCGGCCGGGACTTCGATCGAAACTCGGTGAAGCGCGGTCCGCTCGCCGAAGTGGCGGGTGAGCTCGCGTAGTGTGATCGCCGGCCGGGGCGTCTCCGCGACTGCCGTGCTGGTCGGGGTGCTGAGCGCGTGCGGCCTCACCGGCCGATAGTGTCAGCTTGGGTCTGGGGCATAGGCACGCTCGGTCATGAATTCGCGGAGGGCTACGACGGTTGCGTACCCGAGTGATCGGCTGGGCGGCCACCGTCGCGCTGGAGCGTGGCCACGACGTGCTTGAGCGTCGGGGCGATCACCGGGAACAGCTCGCGGATCGACTTAGGGTTGCCGGGAAAGTTGATGATCAGCGTACGGCCCGCGATCCCCGAGACGCCGCGCGTGAGGATTCCCATCGGCGTGAAACTAAGTGACTCGGCGCGCATCGCCTCGGCGAACCCGGGGGCGTCGCGGTCGATCACCGCCTTGGTTGCCTCGGGGGTCACGTCGTCGGGCGTCAGCCCGGTCCCGCCGGTGGTGAAGATCAGCGACACACCGGACTCGACATGGCGCCGAAGAGCCTCCTCGATCGCCGGGCGCGCGTCGCTGACAACCTCCTGCGCTACGACCTCGGCCCCCGCCGCTTCCGCGTACTGGACCAGCGCGGCTCCCGAGAGGTCCTCGGACCGGCCCGCGGCGACCGACGTCGAGACGGTGACGATCGCGGTCCTCACTGCGCGCTCTGGCCGCGCCGCCAGGTTCCCGACCGTCCGCCTGACTTCTCGAGCAGCGCCACCTCCGCGATCTCCGCGCCCCGCTCGACGCCCTTGACCATGTCGTAGACGGTGAGCGCGGCAACGGCCGCCGCGGTCAGCGCCTCCATCTCTACCCCGGTGGGGCCCGAGGTGTGCGCCTCAGCGATCAGCGTCACGGTCCCAGCCTCGGGGTCGATCGAGCCCTCCACCCCGACGAACGACAGGCCCAGCGGATGACACAGCGGGATCAACTCCGCCGTTCGCTTGGCGGCCTGGATCCCGGCGATCCGGGCGACCCCGATGACGTCGCCCTTGGGAGCTTCACCGTCGAGGACCAAGCGAGCTGTCCGGGGTGAGACCCGGACGATCGACTGTGCCACCGCGCGTCGTTCGGTCGCCGGCTTGGCGCCCACGTCGACCATCTTCGCCCGGCCGGTGGAGTCGAGGTGTGTGAGGGATTCGGGCTCGCCGCTCACAGAACGGCGTGCTCGCGCTGGGCGCCCACGATCAGGTCGCGCACCCTCTCGAGGTCTCCGGCCCGGATCAGCTCGATCGGATCGGGGTCGCCGTTGACGATCGACTCGAAGAACTCCTTGCGGTCCTGATAGGTGGGAAGCGTCGCCTTGGCCCAACCCCGGACGTCGTTCAGGATCACGGCCAGCGCCGCGTATGGGGCTCCGAACAGCTCGTCGATCTCGCGCTTCATCCGCTTTGCAAGTGCGGGCGACGCGCCAGCGGTCGAGATCGCGATCGCGAGCGGGCCGGTGCGGACAATCGCCGGGAGGATGAAGTTGCACAGCGGTGGCACGTCGACAACGTTGACGAGCATCGCGTGCGCCTCGGCATCCTCGTAGACGCTGATGTTGACGTCGGTGTCGTCAGTCGCCGCGATCGCGATCAGGCAGCCCTCGAGATCGCCCGAGCGATACTCGCGGGTCTGCCAGCGGATCGACCCCTCGAGCGCCAGCTGGAGCAGTTCAGGGTGCGCCTGCGGCGCGATCACACTCACATCGGCTCCGCAGACGAGCAGGCCTTCGACCTTCTCGAGCGCAACGTCACCACCGCCGATCACCGCACAGCGTCTTCCCTCCAGCCGCAGGCAGGCGATGTATGAAGGCATCTCGAGCATCCCTGCGACACACGACTGGTCGCAGATCCCCTTGCGGAGCTGGCACACGCACTCCTTGCCTGAATAAGCCTGAGCGGGCATCGAATTACAAGCGTACTGTCGTGCTTGCGGCGCTCCGCATTTGTCACAGCAGGCCCGAGCAGCCGGAATAGAGTGGTTAATGAACTTGGTGCGTCCCCATCGGGCCAGCGACGAGGAGCTGCTGGCCAGCAGTGTCGAGGAGCCGGAAGCTTTCGGAGAGTTCTATGAGCGCTTCGAGGCTCCGATGCTGGCGTTCTTCTACGGGGCCACCCACCGCGCTGATATCGCTGCCGACCTGACTGGTGAGGTGTTCGCCGCGGCTCTGGCATCAGTAGCCGGCTACGACCCCTCACGCGGCAGCGCGCGTAACTGGCTGTACGGGATCGCGCGCCACCACCTATCCGACCTGTGGGAGCGGGGCCGCGTGGAGAGCCGAGCACGGCGTCGGCTGAAGATCCACCCCGTGACGCTGTCCGACGAGCTGCTCGAGGCAATCGAGCGAATCAATTCAGCGCGCGCC
>JALYZY010000073.1 GCA_030948665.1 Actinomycetota bacterium
ATGTAGTCGACCACGACGTAGTCGCCGCGCTCGGCGGTGCGATCGATCGTCTCGAGCGTCGCGAAATTATCGCGGAGCCGCTCGATCTCCTCGTCGATCGCCGCGTCCTCGATGCGGGGGTCGCGCCGCCCCACCTCGAGCCCCTTGTATGAACCGAGCTCGGCTCTCGGCCGGACGCCGATCTCAATCGAGAACGACAGCGGCTGCCCTTCGGCGGGAAGATCGCCGGGATCCAGCTCCGGCTCGCCGACGGGCGCGATCCCCGCGCCGTCGAGCGCGTCGACGTACCACCTGCCGAGCGCGCTGCGAAGCGCCTCGTCGAGCACCGCCTGGCGGCCGAGGCGGCGGATCACCATCGGCGCCGGGACCTTGCCCTTCCGAAAACCCGGGATCCGCATCTGGCGGCCCAGCTCTCTGGCGGTCTCCTGCAAGCGACGCTCGACCTCCTCGGCGGGCACCTCTGCCCGCACGCGGACCCGCGACTGCGGGAGCTCCGTGACACTGGTCTTGACGGCTGCCATGGTCATCCGGACGATAGCTTGAGGCAGTGCTCGCCCGAATCGCCGCGCGGCTGGTGACCGGCCGCATCGGCTTTCTGCTCGCCGCGATCGCGGATCTCGTGGCGTTCGCGCTGGCCAGCGCCCGCGCCGCGGCTCGGCGGCGGATCGGCTAGGTGACGGGATCCTCCGCCCGGGCGTCCGCGGGCACCTCCGCGCCGCTGCGGATCAGGTTGCGCACCTCCCGCAGGGCGACCGAAATCGTGGTGGTGTCGTAGACCCCCGCCGCCTTGATGTCGCCGAGCACGCTCAGGCAGCGCTCGACCGCTTCGGGGTTTCGCTGCCACCACGCCTCGATCGCTGCCTCGCTGCCGGCGGGCGCTCCCGTCTCGAGCACCTCCTCGGTGAGCCTCCGGTGCAGTCCAGTCAGCTCCTCGCGGAGCGCGGCCCTCGCCAGCTCCTGCCAGCGATTCGAACGCGGCAGCTCCGTGATCCGGTCATGTAGATGGTCGAGCTCGATCCTCGAGCCCAGCAGGAAGTAGACCTCCATCACGACCCTCGGCTCGCGACCGGTCCGCTCCGCCGCCTGCACGATGTCGAACGCCGCATCCATCCACGGAATGCCGGCGACCTGCTCCGCCAGCTCCGTCGGCACCCCAGCTTCACGCAGGCGGTTGGCCGGCTCATCGAATAGCTCGCGCTCCTCCTCGTCGAGGATCGCCGGAAGCGCCCCTGCAAGCATCTTCGCAACCCCCCGGAAGTGCGCGATGCTGCGGGAGATGTCGATCTGGTGGGGATTCGCTGCGACCAGCCACCGCGTCGCGCGCTCCACCAGCCGCCGGCCCTCGATCAGCATGTCCAACTGGATGCCGGCGTCGACCTGGTTGTCGAGGGCTTCGATCGCCGACCAGAAGGCGCGCATCTCGAACACGCCCCGGGCGACCGCGTAGGCGCGAGCGAGCAGCGACGGCGGCGCACCGGTCTCCTCGCGCACACGGAACGCGAACGAGGTGCCCGCCCGGTCGACGAGCTGGTTGGCGACCACGGTGGCGACGATCTCCCGGCGCAGGCGATGCTGCCCCATTTCCGCGGAGTAGCGCTCGGGAAGCGGCGGTGGGAAATAGCGCTCGAGATCCTCGGCCAGGTATGGGTCCTCTGGCAGGTCGGAGTCGAGCAGCTCCGAATAGAGATCGATCTTGCAATACGCCATCACCACCGCCAGCTCCGGCGCGACGAGGCCCTGGTGCGCGGCCTTGCGATCGGCGATCGTGTCCTCGTCCGGCAGCGCCTCGAGTCGGCGCTTCAGACCGGCGACCTGCTCGAGGTAGCGGATCAGCCGTCCGTGAACGTCGACCATCGGCGCAGCCTGGGCGACGGCGAGACTCAGGGCCTGAGTCTGCGTGTAGCTCCCGTACAGGACTTTCGCGCCAACGGCATCGGTCATCTCCTGGAGCAACTCGTTGCGGCGATCGACCGAGATCGTGCCGCCCCGCACAAGCGAATCGAGCAGGATCTTGAGGTTGACCTCGTGGTCTGAGGTGTTGACGCCGGCGACGTTGTCGATCGCGTCGGTGCTGATGCGTCCGCCCTTACGATCGGGGCCGCCGCGCAGCGCGTAGTCGACCCGCCCTCGCTGGGTGAAGCCGAGATTGCCGCCCTCACCGACCACCTTGCAGCGCAGCTCGTGACCGTCGACCCGCACTGCATCGTTGCTCTTGTCACCCGCGTCGGCGTGCGTCTCTGTGGAGGCCTTCACGTATGTCCCGATGCCCCCATTCCAGAACAAGTCGACGGGCGCGCGCAGCAGCTCGCGAATCAGATCGGACGGCGATAGCTCATCTGCGTCGAGACCAAATGCTTCCTTGGCCTCCGGCGAGATCGCGATTGACTTAGACGCGCGCGAGAAGATGCCTCCCCCCCGAGAGATCAGCGACTTGTCATAGTCGCTCCAGGCCGATCGGCTCATCTCGAACAGCCGCCTGCGCTCGGCGAAGCTCGCGTCGGGATCCGGATCTGGATCGAGGAAGATGTGCATGTGGTTGAACGCCGCAAGCAGCTTGAGGTGGCGTGAAAGGAGCATCCCGTTGCCGAACACGTCCCCGGACATGTCGCCGATGCCCACCACCGTGATCTCGGTGCTCTGAATGTCAGTCCCAAGCTCCCGGAAGTGGCGCTTCACCGACTCCCAGGCGCCGCGTGCCGTGATCCCCATCTGCTTGTGGTCGTAGCCGTTCGAGCCCCCGGAGGCAAATGCGTCGCCCAGCCAGAAGCCATAGCGCGCGGACACGTCGTTGGCGATGTCGGAGAACGTCGCCGTGCCCTTGTCGGCAGCCACCACCAAGTACGGGTCGTCGTCGTCGTAGCGAACCACTCTGTCGGGCGGGACGACGCGGTCCTCGACGATGTTGTCGGTCAAGTCCAGAAGACCCGACAGGAACGTCTCGTAGCACGCGATGCCTTCCGCGAGCAGGGCCTCTCGTCCGCCGTCGGACGGCGGCCGCTTGACCACGAACCCACCTTTCGAGCCGACGGGGACGATCAGAGCGTTCTTGACCATCTGTGCCTTCATTAGCCCGAGCACCTCGGTACGGAAGTCCTCGGGCCTGTCGGACCACCGGAGTCCGCCGCGCGCGACCCTCCCGCCGCGCAGGTGCACTCCCTCCACGCGCGGGGAGTAGACGAAGATCTCGAACAGAGGCCGCGGCTGCGGCAGGACCGGAATCCGCGCGGGATCAAGCTTGATCGACAGATACGGCCGCCGGCCTAAGTCCTGCCCCCCGGCGCCGCCCTCGCCGGAGCGCGCGCCGCGAGAGAAGTAGTTCGTGCGCAGGATCGCTTGCACGACGCTCAGGAAGCTCCGCAATATGCGGTCCTCATCGAGGCTCTCGACGGCGTCGATCGCCTCCGTGATCTCGCCGGCGAGGCGTTCGCTTCGCTCCGCGTCGTGCTCGTCGGGATGAAGTCGCGCGAAGAACAGCTTGACAAGCATCGAGGCGATATCGGAGTGGCCGAGCAGCGTGCGCACGACGTACGAGCCCGAGTAGGGCAGCCCAGCTTGACGCAGATACTTGGCGATCGCGCGGATGATTCCGACCGTGCGGGCGCTTAGTCCAGCCCGCACGACTAGTCCGTTCAGGCCATCATCCTCGAGCTCGCCGCGCCATACCTCGAGAAACGCTTCCTGGAACAGCTCGCGAACCGCCATCAGGTCACGACCCGATCCGCGCAGCCCGAAGTCGTAGATCCAGACCGGGTCCCGCCCGCTCGGAGCGACCTCGTGTGGCCGCTCGTCGACCACGTTGGCGCCCATGTGCTCGAACGTCGGCAGCACATCCGAGAGGGAGATGCCACGCGAGCTGTAGAGCTTGCAGCGCACCACGCCCGCCTCCGCCTGCTGCGGGCGGTAGAGGCTGATGATCGGCGCGTCACGACCCGCCAACGCCTCGATCGCGGTGATATCGGAGACGGCCGCGCGCGCGCTCCAGTCCGAGCGGTACGCAGGCGGAAACGCGCGCTCGTAGCGCCGGCAGAGACTTGCCCCGCGCTGCTCGCCGAACTCCTCGATCAGCGCCGTCCGCAAGTCGTCGTTCCATGCCCGGGTGACTGTGACGAGGCGCTCCTGGACCTCTCCCACGTCGACGTCGGGGGGCACTCCGTCGGGGCAGTGAATGACGAAGTACACGCGTGCCAGGAGCGACTCCGAGAGCTGGAGCGTCCATTCAAGGTGGGTCCCGTCGTAGGCCTCGAGCAGGACCCGCCCGACGCGTTCGCGATTCTCGGTGTTGAAGCGGTCGCGGGGGATCGTGACCAGGCAGGAGATGAACCGGTCGAGCGGATCGGGCCAGACGAACAGTCGGACACGCTGGCGCTCGCCAAGCCCCAGCATCCCGATCGCGATCTCGTACAACTGCTCGGTTTCGAGCTGCAGCAGGGCGTCGCGGGGATATGACTCGAGGAGGTCGATCAGGCCCTTGGCATCGTGGCTGTCGCGCGGGAAACCCGAGCGCTTCAGCACCCCCTCGACCCTTCCCCGGAGGATCGGAATGTTCCGGGGGCTGGCTCGATACGCGGAGGTGCTGTAGAGGCCGAGGAAGCGGCGCTCCCCGATCACGCGGCCGTCGGCATCGAACTTCCTGACGCCGATGTAGTCGAGGTAGGACGGCCGATGGACCGTGGCGCGCGAATTGGCCTTGGTCAGGACGAGAACGTGCGGCGCCGTCGCCATCTCGACCGCTTTCTCGCGCAGCTTGGTGTAGGTTCGCGCCGGGTTGCCACGGAGGATGCCCAGACCCGAGTCAGGCACGACTCTCAGCCCCGCTTCCCCGTCCTCTTGTATGAAGTCGTACTCGCGATACCCGAGGAAGGTGAAGCTGTCCGCCGCCAGCCAGGTCAGGAAAGCCTTCGCCTCCTCGATCTCCGACGAGTCGACGGGGACCGTCTCCGCGGAGAGCTCACCGGCCACCTGGCGAGTGCGATCGCGCATCGCCGGCCAGTCCTCGACCGCTGAGCGCACCTCCATGAGCACCCGCCGCAGGCCCTCCTCGAGCTGATCGAGACGGCCCTGATCGGGCTCCCGCACGACCTCCGCGTGGAGCACCGACTCGGAAATCGCATCCTCGGCGTTTGCGCCCGGATCAAGCACCTCGAGCAGGCGTCCCTCGACGTCTCTGCGGATCCGCAGCACGGGGTGGATCACGAGGTCGATGCTGTGTCCTTGCCGACCGAGCTCCATCGTCACGGAGTCGACGATGAACGGCATGTCGGTGGTGACGATCTCGATCACCGTGTGCGGTGACTCCCAGCCGTCGCGATCGCGGTCGGGGTTGTACACGCGGACCTTGGGCTCGGTTCGCCCACGCTGCTGGACCAGGTTCCAGTGAGCGATGGCAGCTCCGTAGAGGTCGCGGGCTCCACGCGTGGCCAGGTCCTCCGGAGGCACCCAGTGGTAGTACTGGCGCACGAACGACTCGCAGGCGCTCGCACGGTGGTCGGGGAGCCGCTCGCGAATCCGTTCGCAGACGGTTTCGATCAGCTCAGACTCGTCAGCGGCCTTTACTGCCATGTGGTTTGTTGACTTCCCTCCTGCATTGGGAGCCTACACCTGCCCGCCGACCGCGGAGTCGGCAGCAAGGCGCCACCGGTGCGCTATAATGAACGTAAGCGTTCATCTAGAACAATGTCCGAGCAACGGGAGGACCAGATGACAGCTGTTCCCGCTGCGGGCGCCGGCGATCACCTCACCGCTCCCGCCGACGTGGTTCCGCGGCGCGATCAGGCGGTGTTGACGCTCGCTGATTGCTGGCGCTTCTTCCTGCGCCAGCGTACGCCGCCGCTGCTGGGCGCCGCGATCATCGGGGCGATCGCGCTGCGAGTAGCGCTCGGGAACTTCGATTGGCGTGACGCCGTCGTGGCGGGCGGAACAATTGCGCTGATGCCCGTGGTTGAGTGGTTGATCCACGTCTATCTGCTCCACTCCAAGCCGATCCGGCTGGGCGGTCGCGAGCACGACCTGCTCGCCACGCGGGAGCATCGCGCCCACCACCTCGCCCCGGCCGAGCTCAATGGAGTTCTGATTCCGCAGTACGCCGTGGTGCTCTTCATCGTGCAGATCGCAATCACGGTGTGGCTTGTCTCGTTCCCGATCCATTGGGTCCTGGGCGGGGCGCGTCTGGCCCACGGCGCCACGGGGCTTCTGATGAGCTACGCGCTACTAGGAGCCTACGAGTGGTGCCACTTCTTGATCCACACCCCTTACCGGCCGCGGGCCCGCTACTACCGCTCGATCTGGCGTGGTCATCGCCTGCACCACTACAAGAACGAGCACTACTGGTTCGGCGTGACGTCGACCGTCGGCGACCGATTGCTCAGGACTGCGCCGGACCAGGCAGCTGTGCCGAAATCGAACACCGCGCGCACGCTCGGGGTCGAGCCGCGATAGCTTGTCCGGCCCGGCAGGGAGATAGCTGTCCTCTCCCGTTGGGTGGGAGCCGTGATGGCCCGGCGTGTCGACTACGACGAGCACGGCCGGACCTACAGCCGCTTTCGGCGAGCCGACCCGCGGATCGCTCGGGCGATCCACGCGGCACTCGGCGATGCGCGGACCGTCCTCAACGTCGGCGCTGGCACCGGCTCCTACGAGCCCCTGGACCGATGGGTGCTCGCGGTCGAGCCCAGCGCGACGATGCGCGCCCAGCGGCCGCCCGGGGCGGCTCCCGCGACCCAGGCCCGCGCGGAGGCCCTGCCGTTCGACGACGATTCGGTCGACGCCGCGATGGCCTGCGTCACGATCCATCACTGGGAGCCGCCGGCTGCCGGATTGGCGGAGATGCGTCGCGTCGCCTGTGGCCCGGTGGTGGTGTTCACCTTCGAGCTCGAGTGCCTGCCGCCGTGGCAGCGGGACTACCTGGCCGCTGGGCTGGAGATCGAACGCCCCCGCTTTCCCTCGATCGACGCAACTGCCGCTGCCCTCGGGGGCCGGGTGCGAATCGAGCGCTTGCCGACGCCGGCCGACTGCAAGGACGGGTTCTTCGAGGCCTACTGGCGGCGGCCTGAGGCGCTTCTCGATCCCGCCGTGCGCGCGTCGCAATCGATGTGGGCGCTGCTGCCGGCTGGAATGGAGCGGGAGATCGTGGGGCGCCTGCAGGACGACCTCGTATCGGGGGCATGGGACGCCGAGCATGGCCACCTCCGCGCCCTCGATGCCTTCGAGGGCGCTCTGCGGCTCGTGATCTCCGAGCCCGCCTAGCGCCCGGCCGCAGGCGTGCGATTGTCCAGTAGCTATGCGAACATATGTTCGCATGACAAGCGAAGGTAACCCGTATGCTCGCTTCAGGCGCGCGCTCGACACCGGAAATGAGGCACTGGTCACGGCAGCAGCGCGGGAGCTTCCGCAGATCGCGCTCGACGACGCGCTGCGGATATGTCTGGTGCTCCGCGGCGGCGACCCGATTCGCTACGAGCGGGCCGCGGTCAGATGGCTCGGCCGGTTCGCCCTCGAGGCTCGCGAGGTGACGATCGATGACCTGCGCGTGGCAGCCGACGCGCTGGATGCCCTTCCGGAGCGAGCAGCGGACGCAATGGAGCGCTTGCAGCGGCTGTGCCTCGCCCGCGGCGTCGCGTGAGCTGACCGCCTCGCTCCGCTCGCCCGCGGCCAGCCAGCGTTACTCAGCTCTCCGGGCTGCTTCCCGCCCCGACTGGGACCGGTTCACGCTCGGAAGCGAGCAGCCGGTCGCGCTCCTCGAAGAACTCGCCACCCTCGATGCTGAAGTGCGGGACCGCCCGATCGAGCCAGCGGGGCATCCACCAGTTGAGCTTGCCCATCATGATCATCAGGGCCGGTACGAGCAGGCACCTTACGACCGTGGCATCGAGGATCACGGCGACAGCCAGGCCGATCCCGAACTGCTTGATCGTCGGATCGCCGTTCAGCACGAAGCTGCCGAACACAAACACCATGATCATCGCGGCGGCGGTGATCACACGCGCACTCGTCACGAGGCCCGACACCACCGCGCTGCGGTTGTCCTCGCCCGCATGGACGTGCTCCTCGATCTGGCTGACCAGGAACACCTCATAGTCCATCGAAAGGCCAAACAGGATCGCGAACATGAACAGCGGCACGTAGGAGACGATCGGCACCGGGCCGCTGAGGCCAATCACACCACTGAGCCATCCGTACTGGAAGATCGCGGTGAGGACGCCATAAGAAGCGGCAATCGACAGGAGGTTCATCACCGCCGCCTGTGGCGGCACCACTAGCGTCCGGAAGGCCAGGATCAGGAGCACGAAGCTGAGCGCGATCACGACCAGGATCTGCAGCGGCAGCTTGCTCGAGATCCGGGAGGCCAGATCCTCGTAGGCGGCGGTGCTTCCACCGATGTAGGCATGCATGTTGGTGCCCTTATCGGCGCTGGGGATCACGCTCGAGCGCAACGTGTCGACGAGCTTCGTCGTCGCGCTCTCGGCCGGCCCTGACTTGGAGATCGCGTTGAAGAACGCCGTGGTCCCGGCCTGGTCGATCTGGATCGGCGTGACCGCGACTACCCCGGCGGTGCTGGACACGTCCTTCTGGAGCGTGGTCAGGCGCGTGTCGGTCGCCCGCGGGTCGGTCCCTGACGAGCTGGACGAGCTCGACGATCCCGACGCCGGCTGCGCGGGGGACCCAAGCGACACGGCGAGGATCAACGGGCCGTTCACCCCGGGACCGAAGTACTTGGCAATCAGGTCGTAGGCACGACGTGCGGTAGTCCCGGTCGAGAGCGCGGCGGTGTCCTGCTGACCCAGGTTCAGCGAGAGCAAGGGAATCGCGAGCGGGATCAGGATCACCAGCGCCGCCAGCCCGGCAATGGCCGGCCGCTTGGCGATGTCGTTTGCCCATCTGGCCCACATTCCGGTCTTGGCGTGCTCCTCAGGATGGATGTCGCGCACCCGCAGGGCGTTGATCCGCGGACCCAGGATCGCGAGCACTGCGGGAAGAAGCGTGAGGGCTCCAAGGACAGCGACGACAACCGCGATGGCCGCCATCAGCCCCATCGTCGTCACAAGCGGGATGCCCGCCACCGCAAGCGAGACGAGCGCGATCGTGACCGTGCCGCCCGCGAAGAACACCGCGCCTCCGGATGTCGCCGTCGCACGCGCGACCGACTCGTCCATCGGCAGGCCATCATGCAGGCCCCTGAAGTGCCGGGTGACGATGAACAGCGCGTAGTCGATCCCGACTCCCAGACCGATCATCGTGGCGAGCGTCGGTGCCACCGTGGGGACCGTGAGCACGTGGCCGAGGATGCGAATGATCGACAACGTCGCCAGCAGAGCGAAGATCGCGGTGATGATCGGCACGAGCATCGACACCACCGTGCCGAACGTCACGGTCAGGATGACCATCGCGGCGATGATCCCTACGAGCTCACTTGATTCGGTCGATGGCTTTGAGACCTTCTGCCCGAGCTGGCCGCCGGTTTCGACCTGCAGACCCGCCCCCTGCGCTGGTTTGGCGGCAGCGTCGATGATCGTCTGGGCGTCCCCGACCGACAACGAGCCGGGACTGACCTTCAGCCCCACGGTCAGGTACCCGGTCGTCTGGTCCTTGCTGAGCGACGAGGCGCCCTGCGAGGTGAGCGGATTGATGACCGAGGCGACGTTCGGGGCCTTGGCGACATCTGCGGCAGCCGTGTTCACCGCGCTCGAGTACTTCGAGTCGGTCAGCTTGCCGCTCGGCGCGTGAAGAACGATCGGGCTTGTCCCATTGGCCTGAGTCGGGAAGGACTTCGCCAGGGCGTTCGTCGCATGCTGGCTGTCGGTGCCGGGCAGCGACAGGTTGTCGTTGGTGTTGTCGCCGAGCCGATGCGAGAGGAGCGCCAGCGCGATCGCCAGAACGAGCCAGAGGCCGAGCACGACATAACGCCTCGCCACGCAGAATCGGGCCAGCGAGTACAGGATTCCGGTCACGGGATCACACTTCTCCCGTCCAGATCGGACGGGACTCGCCTGACACTCATCCTCGCTCCTTCACCATCGAGCGGTCGATCCCGCGTGGCAGCCTACCACCGCGCACAACGGTGCTGACGGCCCTGTGGCAGCTTGCCACCACCGCATTCGGAGATATCATTTGCGATATCGCCGGCGATATCTCAGACCCTGCCGCTGGCCTCCTGATGAAGGCCATCCGGACCCTTCCGCCAGACGAGCAGGACGCAGTGCTCACGTACCTGCTCGAGCGTGCGCTATCGCCCGCGGCGGCCTCTCCGGCTCCGCTCGATCCCGCCGCGTTTCGCGCGCCTGGAGAGCTGGAGGTGCGGCTTGGGGGATCACGGCCGGTGGTCTCGCCGACCCCCGGATGGCACCACCTGCGCGCCACCCAGATCCTTCGTCGGCTGGGTGAAGGGGCGGGATCGGGCGAGATAGCCTCGGAGGCCGGCGTCGATCTCGATGCACTGAGGCTGGCGCTCGGCGACGTCGCGAGGCGCTCGCCAGAGTCGAGCCGCCGCGCACGGCTCTTCGCCTTGCTAGCAGGCGAGAGAACCATTGCGGACGCGGGACAGGAGCTTGGGCTAAGCGAAGAGGAGGTCGCGGCGGAGCTAGCCGCGACCAAGGAGCTGATCGATGCGCTGTCCGCCACTCTGATGGCGCGGACCCTGTTGGACGCGCCGCCCGAGCGCCCGGGGCGGGGGCCGCTGCGGACGATGCCAGTCCGATTCCCCGAGCAGCAGTACGAGCGCCTGAAACGCTGGTGCGAGGACCACGACTTCCCGATGGCTGTCGTGGTACGGGGCGTAGTCGAGCACTTCCTCGATCAGCAGGAGCGCCGGACCCCCTGATCCGGGACGGGTCGGGCTCTCACCGCTCCTCTTCGGCCAGGATCCGCTCGGCGATCGCGAAGGCCGCGTTCGCCGCCGGAACTCCGGCATACACCGCGGTATGGAGCAGAACCTCTCCGATCTCGGCCGCCGTCAAGCCGTTACGCCGCGCGGCACGGACATGCATCGCGAGCTCGTTCTCGCGCCCGAGCGCTGTCAGCACCGCGAGCGTGACCGCGCTGCGGGTTCGGCGGTCGAGGCCGTCGCGAGTCCACACCGATCCCCAGGCGGAGCGCGTGATGAAGTCCTGAAACGGCGCACTGAAGTCGGTCGTGCGCTCGATCGCCCGGTCGACATGCTCATCGCCAAGCACCTCGCGCCGTGTCCGCATGCCACTGTCGTACAGGTCGTCGGTCAAGAGAGGTGCTCCCGGATCAGATGGTTGACAGCGTCGGCCTGCTCGACCGCTGCGATGTGCGCGGCCGGGGCCAGAACCTCGTGTCGGGCGCCCGTAACCGCAGCAGCGATCTGCTGCTGCTTCTCGGGCGGCGTCGCGAGATCGTCCGCCCCCGAAATCACGAGCGTGGGCGCGCGAATCGCCGAGAGCGAGGCACGGAGATCCATGCGCCCGATCGCGCCGCAGCACCACGCATACCCGTCGGGCGCACAGCCGAGGAGCATCGCTCGCAGCCGCGCTTGGACCTGTGGATGCTGGGCGGCGAACCCCGGCGTCAACCAGCGCTCGACAACTCCGCCCGCGATCGGCTCGGTCGAGCCGGCTTCGAGCACGGCGGCCGCTCGCTCCTGCCAGGCGCTCGCCGGCGGCATATACGCGGCGGTGCAGATCAGCACCAAGCGGTCGATTCGGTCGGGCTGGTTGGCGGCGAGCCACATGCCGATCATGCCGCCGAGCGACAGGCCGCAGTAGGACGCGTGCTGCACCCCCACGCGGTCCATTAGCGCGAGAACATCTCCGGCGAGGTCGGCGAGCTCGTATGGACCGGCGGGCGCCGGCGAGCGACCGTGTCCGCGATGGTCGAAGCGGACGATCCGGAACGCGGAAGCGAGTGGAAGCTGGTCGTCCCACATCTCGAGCGTGGTGCCCAGAGACGAGCCCATCAGGAGCACTGGCGCGTCCCCCGCCCCTTCGATCCGGTGGTGCAGCGTCATCGCCGGTGCGCTTCCAGCGCTCGGTCGATCAGCGTGGCGGAGGCGCCCAAGTCCGGATCCTCCCCGGCTGAGGCACGCATCGCATCGGCATCGACCTCGAGATGACTCAGCAGGTCCCGGGCCCAGGCGGCGGCCGACCCGGTCAGTCGGAACAGGTCGCTGACGGTCCCCCACTCCGCCTGCCATGCCCCCGCCGCTCGCTCGTGCTCCTGCTCCATGCACGACAGCATCGTCGCGACCAGCGCCGGCACCCTGCGCGCGCACGCGAGCAACGATACGGCGGCGATCGGGTTGCGCTTGTGCGCCATCGAGGACGAGGCGCCGCGGCCGGGAACCCCTTCCCGCAGTGCCTCGGACAGCGTCACGTCCCGGGCCATCTTCGAGAGGGCGCCCGCGAGCAGCCCCAGCGCACAGGCCACGTGTGCCGGGCGCACTCGATTGGTGTGCCAGGGAAGCACCGGATCGTCCAGCCCGAGCCGCTCGGACACCCGAGCGGCGACTGCCGGATCGCGGTGGCCGACCGGGCCGCCCATCTGCACCGCGAGCGGGGCGCAGGCCAGCTCGCTCGTCGCCTCGTCGATCGCCATCATCCATCCCGCGGCCTTCAGGCCGAACGAGGTCGGTATCGCTTCCTGAAGCAGCGTGCGGCCCATGATCGGAGTCGCGCGATGCGCGTCCGCGAGCCCCGCGGCGGCGTCCGCCGCCGCCCGCGCGTCGGTCAGGAGCGGCCTTCGCGCCCGCGCGCAGATGAGCATCATCGCGGTGTCAAGGATGTCCTGCGACGTGGCTCCGGCATGCGAGTCGGGGAAGTACCGGTGCACCAGCGGCACGACGGGCGACGCATGATCGGCTGCTTCGCGTCCGAGCCAGCTCAAGTCCACCTCGGACGCCCGCAGCTCCGGTCCGCCGAGCGCCGCTTCCGCATCGAGCATCGCCTGAAGCCACGCTTCGTCGCCCACCTCGGCGCTTACTTGACCGCGGGCGTAGATCCCGGCGAACAGCTCAGACGTCGAAGAAGACGGTCTCGCGCTCGCCCTGGATCCGGATGTCGAATCGGTAGCCATCGTCTTCGCGTTCTGCGATCAGGGTCTCACGCCGGTCGGCCGGTACGGCCGAGAGCGCCGGGTCGTCATCCGGCGGCTCGAGGTAGATCCGCGTGCTCAGATGCCGCAACAGGCCGCGAGCGAAGACATGCACTGCCACGTAGGGCGCCCGTGGCACCCTCACCTCCCAGCGTCCGTCGTCGTCCGTCGGGGAGCGGGCGAAGGACGGCGGGTCGTGATGCCAGGCCTCCACGAGCGCATCGACGATCGGGTCGCCGGCGCCGTCGAGCACGCGCCCCCAGATTCGAACGCCCCCGGGGTCGGCCACCGGGCCGTGTTCCCACGGAAGACCGAGTGAAAGGAACGGACCGACCGTCTGTGAGGGCGTCTCCCCGGGCATCAGGACGACTCCGCGATCGGCGTCCCGGACCGCCCGCCGAGCACGATGTCGAACTTGTAGGCCAGCGCCCAGTTGTCCTGGCTGTGCTCGATGCTGAACTGGCTGACCATCCGCTCGCGGGCGCGCTCGTCGCGCACCGAGTTGAAGATCGGGTCGTGGCGGAACAGCGGGTCGCCCGGGAAGTACATCTGGGTGACCAGGCGCTGCTCGAAGGACTGGCCGAGTAGCGAGAAGTGGATGTGCGCGGGACGCCAGGCGTTGTAATGGTTGCCCCACGGGTATGGGCCGGGCTTGATCGTGACGAACTCATAGGCGCCGTCGCTGTCGGTGACCGTCCGCCCGCCCCCGGTGAAGTTGGGGTCAAGTGGGGCCGGCCAGCGGTCCCAGCGGTGCGCGTAGCGTCCGGCGGCGTTGGCCTGCCAGATCTCGACCAGGGAGTCGGCGATCGGCCGGCCGGCGCAGTCGAGCAGCCGGCCGGAGACGACGATCCGCTCGCCCACCGGCTCGCCGGCCTGCCCCTTGGTCAAATCGTTCTCGACCGCCCCAGGCCGCAGGTGGCCCAGCTGCGGGCCCGACATCTCGGTCGCCTGCTCGGGCAGGTACAGCAGCGGCTGCTTGGGGTGCCGTAGCGCCGTGGACTTGTAGTCCGGATAGTCGAGGGCCGGCTCACGCATGCAGCACCACCGCCAGGCCCTGACCGACTCCGATACAGATCGCAGCGACTCCGTAGCCACCCCCCCGCCGGCGCAGCTCCTGCGCCAGCCCGGCGAGGATCCGCACTCCCGAGGCTCCGAGCGGATGGCCGATGGCGACGGCGCCGCCGTTGGGATTGAGCCGCTCGGGCTCGAGTTCCTTCCACTCTCCGAGGCAGGCGAGGGTCTGGGCGGCAAATGCCTCGTTGAGCTCGACAACCTCGACGTCATCCCACCCGATGCCGGCGCGGGACAGCGCCTTGTTCGCGGCCTCCACCGGCGCGATCCCGAAGATGTCCGGATCGACGGCATGGCTGGCCCGACTGACGATCCGCGCTAGCGGCTCGCCAGGCAGCGAGTCGTCGCCGATCAGCGCCCCGGCGCCGTCGTTGAGCGGTGAGGAGTTGCCGGCGGTCACCGTGCCCCCAGCCTTCACGAATGCCGGCCTGAGCGCCGCGAGCTTCTGCACCGAGGTGTCCCTGCGCAAGTTCTCGTCATGCCTGAGCTCGGTCCCAGGCACCGGAACTACCCAGTTCTCGTAGAACCCCTCATCCCACGCCCTGGCGGTGAGGCGGTGGCTGCGGACGGCGTACTGGTCCTGCGCCTCGCGGCTGACGCTGTGGATCCCCGCCAGCTTCTCCGTGCTGGCGCCCAGCGAGATCGTCCATTGCTCGGGCATCGACGGGTTCACCATCGGCCAACCGAGAGTGGTTGAGTACAGCCTCTGGTCACCGGTCGCGAACGCCCGCTCGGGCTTGAGCAGAACATTCGGAGCGCGAGACATCGACTCCACACCGCCCACCAGCACGCAGCTCCGTCTCCGCACTCGATCATCGGACTCGCCTGCATCACGGCATCCAGCGAGGAGCCGCACAGCCGGTTCACGGTCGTACCGGGGATGCTCGTCGGCAGCCCCGCGAGCAGCGTCGCCATCCGGGCACCGTTGCGGTTGTCCTCCCCGGCCTGGTTTGCGTCGCCGAAGATCACCTCGTCGATTCGCACCGGGTCCAGATCAGCGTGGCGGGAGAGCAGCGCGGACACCACGTGCGCGGCGAGGTCGTCGGGGCGGACCGCGGCGAGGCCGCCGCCATAGCGCCCAAACGGTGTACGGACGCCGTCATAGATGAATGCCTCACCCACGCCCGATCAGCTCCCGCAGCGCACCCAGCTCCTCGTCGCTCGCCGGCGCTGTGCTCGCGAGCTCGGCGGCGAGAGGAAGCGGCCAGCCAGTTGCCTCTCGTACCTGCTCCACCGTGGCGCCCGGGTGAAGCGTCGTCAGCGTGAGCTCTCCATCCCGCGGCTCCAGCACGCCCAAGTCGGTGATCACCAGCGTCGTGCGCTCGCCGGTGGTGCTCAGAAAATCGAGACGCTCCACGAACGTCCGCCGCGTGTGGGGAGCGATCACGACTACCTCTTCACACCCGGTGGCAATCTCCGGCGCCCCGCCGGCGCCCGGCAACCGCGTTTGGGGATGGTCGTAGGAGCCGATCACGGTCGAGTTCAGATTGGCATTGCGGTCGACCTGCGCCGCGCTCAGAAACGCAACCTGCACGCGTCCAGGCTGGATCCAATAATTGAACATCTCCGGCACGGAGACAACTGCCTGAGCAGTTGCGGCGAGCTCGCCGTCGCCGATCGACAGCGGGATCCGGTACGGCTTGGCTCCGATCGTCCCCGACTCGTACACGAGTAGCAGCTCGGGGTTGTGCACCATGCGAGCCAGGATCGCCGCAGTGCTCGGACGCCCCACCCCGATGAAGCAGGAGCGCTTGCCGGATAGCGACCGAGCGGCGACGATCGTCTGCATCTCCCCGGTAGTGGCGGGAGCGGCGACGCTCACGAGACTCCAACTGCGCTGAGCACGTGCTGATCCATCCAGGCGGTGAACGTTTCGCGGTCGCGGCTGATGCGATCCCACTCCCGATAGAAGTCATTGTCGCGCCGAGTGATGCCGTGCGAGTAGGACGGTTGCGACCCGCCGGGCGCAAGCGCAACCGCATCGATCGTCCAACCTGGGATCACGATGCCGCCAACCTTCGGCTCGAGGTCGTCCACGATCCGCTCGACGGTCACCAGCGACCGCTTCGCAGCCAGCACAGCCTCCTTCTGGACGCCTGGTATCCCCCAGAGCTGGACGCTCCCGGCCCGGTCGGCCTCCTGCGCGTGCACGATGGCCACATCAGGGTGCAGCGCCGGTACGGCGACGAGCTGCTCACCGGTGAACGGACACGTCATGCGCTCCACGCGGGTGCGTGCCTCGAGATCGGTTCCGATGTAGCCGCGAAGCAGCGCGCACGGCATCCCCGAGGCGCCCGCCGCGTACCGATTGGCCATTCCCGCGTGCGAATGCTCCTCGATCTCCAGCGGCGCCGGCCAGCCGTGCTCGACCGCGTCGCGCAGCCGGTGCAGCGAGCCGACCCCCGGATTGCCGGCATAGGAGAACACGAGCTTCCGCGCGGCCCCCACGCCGACCATCTGGTCATACAGGACGTCGGGGGTCATCCGAATCAGCTCGAGCTCCCGACGACCCAGTCGCAGGAGCTCGTGCCCGGCCGCAAACGGAATCAGATGGGTAAACCCCTCCAGCGCGACCGAATTCCCGTCCTTGACGAGCGAGGCAAGCCCCTCCCGAAGATCGACCAACTCAGCCATTGTGCGTGCAGGTTACCAAACTGTAGACACTTTAGGGTGTAGGATGCCCGGTGCGATGGACACGCAGGTCGGGATCGTCGGCGCAGGGCCAGCGGGACTCGCCCTCGGGCTGATGCTCCAGAGCCATGGGATCGACTCGCTGATCCTCGAGGTCCGCGACCGTGACTACGTCGAGCAGCGGATTCGAGCTGGGGTGCTCGAACAGAACACGGTCAACCTGCTGCGCAATCTCGGCGTCGGGGAGCGGCTGGCACGCGAGGGCCTCGAGCACCACGGCATTTATCTACGGCGCCAGGGTGACTCGCACTACATACCGATGACCGAGCTCACGGGTCGCGCGATCACGATCTACGGTCAGCAGGAGGTCGTCAAGGATCTGATCAAGGCCCGCCTCGAGCGGGAGGCGCCACTGCTGTTCGAGGTGGAGGGCCTCGCGGTACACGGGATTGACACCGACCGCCCCGCGGTCACCTACACCCACGAAGGCCGTGAGCACGAGCTTCGTTGCGACTTCATCGCCGGGTGCGATGGCTTCCACGGCGTCTGCCGGCGCTCGATCCCGTCGGGCGTTCTGACCGAGCTGGACTACACGTATCCGTTTGCCTGGCTCGGGATCCTGGTCGAGGCCAAGCCCGCCACGGATGAGCTGATCTACGCCTGGCACGAGCACGGGTTCGCGCTCTACTCGATGCGCTCACCGAAGCTGAGCCGGCTGTACCTCCAGGTGCCCGAGGCTGAAGAGCTGGCGGCCTGGCCCGACGATCGAATCTGGCCCGAGCTCGAGTTGCGGCTGGGGAAGGTCAACGAGGGCCCGATCGTTGAGAGGCTGATCACGCCGATGCGTAGCTTCGTCGCCTCGCCGATGCAGCACGGCCGCCTGATCCTGTGTGGCGACGCCGCGCACATCGTCCCGCCGACGGGCGCCAAAGGCCTGAACCTCGCGGTCAACGATGCCCGGCTGTTGGCGGCGGCGCTTGCCGACCACTACGACTCCGGCGATGACGCCAGGCTCGAGAGCTACAGCAGCGATGCACTGCGACGCGTCTGGCGGGCCCAGGACTTCTCAAACTACATGACCCAACTGCTTCACAACCTCGGCGGCGGGGCGTTCGAGCAGGGACTCCAGCTCTCCAGGCTCGACTACATCATCCGGTCTGACGCCGCCGCGCGGTCGCTGGCGGAGAACTACGTGGGGCTACCGGCCACGCCGGACTTCTAGTAGCCCCATACCTCCTCGGCGACCTCGACGATCATCCGGAGCTTGGCCTCCTGCTGTTCGCGGGTGAGCGTGTTTCCTTCCACGGTGGACGAGAAGCCGCACTGAGGCGACAGGCAGAGCTGCTCGATGTCGAGGTATTGCGAGGCCTGATCGATCCGGCGCTTGATCAGATCACGGTCCTCCAGGTCGCCCCGCTTGGTCGTAACGAGCCCAAGCACGACCACCTTCCCGCTGGGCACGAACCGCAACGGCTCGAACCCTCCCGAGCGCGTGTCATCCCACTCCATGAAGAACCCGTCGACCTCGAGCTGGTTGAACAGGGCTTCGGCGACGAAGTCGTAGCTGCCCTCCGCAACCCACGAGGAGCGGAAGTTGCCGCGGCACATATGCGTCGTCACGGCCATCCCCTCGGGCCGCTCGGCGAGCGCCTCGTTGATGTGGCCGATGTAGGCCTCGTGCTGGTGCTCGGCGTCACCACCGATCTCCCGCACGTACTCGCGCTGGCGGGGGTCATTGAGGTAGGCGAGGCTCGTGTCGTCGAATTGCAGATAGGTGCACCCGAGCTCGCCAAGCCTTCGCACCTGCTCGCGGTATGCGGCCGTGAGATCGCCCCAGAACGCGTCCATGTCCGGATATAGCGACTCGTCGATCGACGCCCGGCCGCCGCGGTAGTGGACCATGCTTGGCGAGGGGATGGTCAGCTTTGGCCTCTGCGCATCGGAGACGCACGACTTCAGGAACTCGAACGCGTCTCCGAAGATCGTCTCCGATACCCCGAGCCTGCCGTCCACGCGCATCGCTGCGGGTGTGAACTCGATGTCGCCCTGCTCGTTATGGAATTGCACCTTCACATCGCCAGGAGCCTTGCTGATCCCGTCGAGCGAGTAGATGAAGTCCATGTGCCACGAGGCGCGGCGGAACTCGCCGTCGGTGGCCGTTCTCAACCCGACGTCACGCTGCAGCTCGACCGCGCCGCGGATCGCCTCGTCCTCCGCGGCCCGAAGCGCAGCGTCGTCGATCTGCCCGGCCGCATGCTGCTCGCGCGCCTCCAGAAGCTCAGGCGGTCGGAGCAGACTCCCCACGTGGTCGGCGCGGAATGGAGGGGTCTCGCGGGTCGCCATCAGATCGGGTAGTGCCGTGGGGTCTGTTGTACCGAGAGCCAGCGGAGCTCGGTGAACTCCTCCAGCGCCGCTCGGCCGCCGAAGCGCCCCCACCCCGACGCCTTCATGCCGCCGAAGGGCATCTGGGGCTCGTCGTGCACCGTTGAGGAGTTGACGTGGCAGATCCCGCTTTCGATGCGACGCGCGATCTCCAGAGCTGAGTCGACGTCCTCGCCGAACACCGCCGCCGCGAGCCCGTATTCGGTGTCATTGGCAACCCGCACCGCCTCGTCGGGGCCGTCCACGGGCACGATTGCCGCCACCGGCCCAAAGGACTCCTCACGGTAGATCTGCATCTGCGGCGTGACGTCGGCCAGGACCGTGGGCGAGACGAGATTGCCGGTGGCTTCTCCCCCGGCGAGAACCCGCGCCCCGCGCTCCCGGGCGTCGCCGATCAGGCCGAGGATGCGCTCACACGCCGTGTCGGTGACCACCGGCCCGATCATCGTGCCTTGATCGCGCGGGTCACCGACCACCAGTGCCTGCGCGCGCTGGGCAAGCTTCGCGCCGAGCTCCTGCGCCACCGCGCGATCGGCGACCACGCGCTCGGTCGACATGCAGATCTGGCCCGAGTTCATGAACGCGCCGAAACTGGCGGCATCGGCAGCGGCTTCCAGATCGGCATCGCGGAGCACGATCTGCGGCGCCTTGCCACCCAGCTCGAGCAGGCAGCGCTTGAGGTGCTCGGCGCACTTCACCGCGATGATCCGCCCCACTCGCGTGGAGCCGGTGAAGTTGACCCGCCTCACGGCCGGGTGAGCGATCAGCTCGTCCACCACCTCGGGCGCGTCCTGCGCGGCGTGGACGAGAAGGTTGATCGTGCCCGGCGGGAGTTCCGCGTCGGCAAGGGCGTGCACGACGGCAGCATGGGTGCGTGGACAGAGCTCGGACGCTTTCAGCACCACGGTGTTGCCATAGGCCAAGGGCGTAGCGACGGCGCGGGTGGAGAGGATCACCGGCGCGTTCCACGGCGCCATCCCCACCACCACTCCGGCTGGCTGGCGCACCGCCATCGCGAGCGAGCCGGGTACGTCGGAGGGGATGACCTCACCGGTCACGGAGTAGGTCTGCGCGGCCGCTTCGCGCAATATGCGTGCGGCGAGGTCGCAATTGAACATGCCCCAACCGACGGTTGCGCCCACCTCTTCGGTCATCGTCGCGGCAATGCTGGGGGCGCGCTCCATCAGCAGGTCGGCAGCCCTCAGCAGGATCGTGCGCCGGTCACCGGGTGCGGTTCCCGCCCATTCTGGGAAAGCGGCTGCGGCAGCATCACACGCGCGGCGGGCGTCCTGGCGTCCCGCAGCGGCAGCGACGGTCGTGGGCTCCCCCGTGTAGGGGTCGCTCCGCTCGAATGTCCCCCCGCCGCTGGCCTCCGACCAGTCGCCGCCGATTAGAAGCTGCTGGCGCTCGGTGCTCGTCCTCGACATGCGTTCTCCTGTCCTGGGGTGACCGGTTCAGGGTACCGCTACACGTGTGGAGATATGTATACACTTTTATCGTATGCACACACAAGATGTGGCTTTGACCGACGTGTGCAACGCGCCGAGCCGAGGGTCCGGCGAAGCGTGGTCGACGCGGAACAGGTGCACCCGTCCGCCTGCGGCTGCGCGCTCCCGTGCCCATCGCTGCGTGGGCTCGACGAACAAGTGCGCCGTCAGCTTCTTCACCTGCTCGTCGGGTGCCTCACGGCCGCCGGTACGCAGCAGGAACGTCGCCCCGTCCCGGGTGGTGCCCACCAGCACCGGAATCGGCAGGCGCGCATCGGGTGTGCCGAGCGGCGAGACTGGAAGCGTCGCAGCATCGATCGTCGGCATGGCCGCGCCGCGCGTGCCTCGCCACTCCCCCTCGCTGAGCAGCGCCTCGTGGCGCGCGACCACCTCGGCCGGAGGCGTAGACCGCGTGACGCCGAGCTCGCGCTCCCAGCGCCGGCGCCGCTCCGGGTCGCCGCCGCACTCCGGCAGCGGCGGGGAGTGCAGGATCGTCCGGGAGAAGAGGCCTTCTGATGCCGGGCAGACGAGCAGGTCGGCGACGTTGCCGGCGCCGGCGGACTGGACACCGAGCGTCACACGATCCGGCTCGCCGCCGAAGGCGCGGATCTCTCGCTGCACCGACTCCAGCACGGCGATGTGGTCGAGCAGGTCCCAGTTGCCGTACGCGCAACCCACCGAGCCCAGATCGACCACAAGAGCACCGGCCACGGACCCTGCCCGAGCGCGGCGTCCACACGTTCAGGTACAGGCAGTCCTCATCGCCCGGGGGCGGCTGGACGATCGGGTGGACGGGTTCTGGGGCTGACGACGGCGCGCTGCTCGCGGGGGCAGCGCAGGAGGTCGTGGGCAACTTCAGCAACCGGCTCCGGTGGCAGCTCACCCCAGGCAAATCGCGAGATCGGACGCTCGGGCTGCGGCGGCGGCGGACCCGGCGCGCGCGCATCGAGCTCACCCTCCCATGGCGCGACCGGTGCCGGCGGCCGCCAGCGCAGCTCTCCTACCGGCGGGGCCGCATACGGGATCCCGAGGTACGCGCAATCGCGACCGCGGACGCGGCCACTCGTCAGTTCAACGCTGGCGCTGAGGGTCGGCACCGATGTCCTGCAGGGTCTGGCGCAGGCGGTCGGGCTGGTATCCGGGTTCGAGCAGCTCCATGACATCGAAGGCGGTTGCGGACAGATGCCCGGCCAGTAAGCGCCCGGCCAGCTCGCGGTCACGGGCCTTGGCCGCATCGAGGATCTCGCGATGGCCCGCGGTCAGCCACGCCTTCGGCGACCTCGCGATGTGCATCCGGCGATAGCGCTCGAAGTGATCGGACAGCTGCCCGAGCAGGGCATTGACGCGCGTACCCGCCGGCGCGGTCAGGCCACGATGAAAACCGGAGTGGGGCCCCTGCCACCGGTCGTAGTCCTTGGCCTTGGCGAAGTGCGTCATCTCGGCGAGCCGACCCTCTAGCGCGGCCACGTCTTCGGGCTCGAGTCGGTCGACCGACAGCCGGATCGCCTCGGTCTCCAGCGCCACTCGCATTACCACCAGCTCTTCCAGATCGGTGGCCGAGATCGGCGTCACGGTGACCCGCCGGTTGGCCTGCGCGTCGACCAGTCCCTCGCTCTGGAGCATTCGGAGCGCCTCGCGGAGCGGCGTGCGGCTAACGCCGAGTTCGTCCGCCAGCCCCACTTGGGACATCACGGTGCCAGGCTCAATCTCGCCTTCGACGATCGCGTCCCGGACGCGCGTATAGACCTGCTCGACGTTGTCGCGCCGCGAGGGTGAGGCGTCGATCGACATCCTTGAATGAATGTTGCTCTCTACCGCCATGTAGTCAGCTCCTCCGCCCCAGGCGCCGTGGCCGGACGCTCATTTTCAAAAACTGCATGTAAGCATCCTACCTGGATACACTTAGCTGCGCAAACAAAGTTCGCTCGTACGATCCCGGCGAGGCAATTAGTTGGCGTTCAGCGCGCCTAGAACCCGCTGCGGCGGTCGGTGATCTCGATGGACGAGAAGCGCGCCCGCTACCAGGAGATCCGCGACACCGCCCGGAGGCACGCAGCGCTCCGGGCTGACATCGAGGCTCGGGCGAGCACGTACGACGAGTTCGACCGGATCGAGCGCCCGTAGCGCCCTGCTCTGATGTGAACGCGGTAATCGTCTCAGGCCGCGACGGCGAGGTTCAATACTTGGTCCGGTGCTTGCAGGCGAGATCTCAGTGGACGACCCGCGAGCCGACGACGTCCGCGGGTTGCTCGCCCGCCACCTCTCCTTCGCGAGATCCCAGACTCCGCCGGAGGATGCGCACGCGCTCGGTCTGGATGGCCTGCTCGATCCCTCAGTGACCCTCTTCAGCTTCCGCGTCGACGGCGAGCTTCTCGCCGTCGGAGCGCTGAAGCAGCTCGATGCTCACCACGGCGAGGTGAAGTCGATGCACACAGCCGAAATCGCCCGCCGCCGCGGAATCGGCCGAGCGCTCCTCCAGCACCTCCTCCGAGTTGCTCGCGAGCGCGGCTACCGGCGGGCCAGCCTTGAGACTGGCTCGATGGCCGCTTTTATCCCGCCGCGCTCGCTATACGCGGCGGCTGGTTTCGAACTCTGCGAGCCATTCGGTGAGTACCGGCCCAGTCCGAACAGCACCTACATGACGCTCTCACTCGACGGCCCAGACCCCGACGCACGGTCCGACAACGCGTAAGCGAAGCACGGCGCCGCGTAACGCGGGGGGGTGCGACGGGCGCTGCTCTCCTAGCGTCTCTAACTCGTGTGCAGCTGAAAGCCAAATCTCGCCTCTCTCCGGACGGTGAGCGAGGGGACTGAACCCCCGGCCGCCTGGAACGCGCCCCCCGCGGAATCGAGCACGAGGCGGCGCTCATCCACTTCGGCCCCTCGATGTTCGTTACTTCGAGCCCCCTGCGACCGCGCCCGGCGGTGGTTCAGCGACGAGGCTGAAGCCCGTCTCGCCCCGGCGTCGTGTCACGACTCTGTTGCAAGGCCCGCGCCGTCCCGTCCAGCGCCTACGCTGGCAGTCTGATGGCTGACTTCATCACCCGCGCCCGGTCGCTCGCGCAGCAGATCGAGGTCAACCCGACGGACTCCTGGGTGGAGGAGGAGCTCGAAGCGCTGCGGGTCGTGTGGCGGTCGCTACCGGACCGTGACCGGCACCAGGCAGCCGAAGCGGCGCGCGCTCTGGCCGCAGCGCAGGCGACTGTCGCCCCCCCGGCGCGGCCGGTCGACGACCAGGCCGCCGCTCAGCTCGCCCTCAGCGGCCTGGACCGGATCGACCTCGACGCTCCGCCCGAGCGTCGCTACAAGGGACCTCGCGAGCCGGACGCGCTGCTGGCCCACTTCGGCTTGGACGAGTTCCGGCCCGGACAGCGCGAGGCCGTGGCCGCGGCGCTGGCGGGACGCGACAGCCTGGTCGTGATGCCCACCGGCGGGGGCAAGAGCCTGTGCTACCAGCTGCCGGGGATCGCTTCCGACGGCCTGACGGTCGTGGTCTCGCCGTTGATCGCGTTGATGGCCGACCAGTACCGCCGGCTGGTGCTGGGCGGCCATCCGGCGGCCATGATCGCGTCAGGCATGGATGCCGACTTGGCCGCTCGCGCACTGGCTGACGTTCGCGACGGTCGGGCGCGGATCGTGCTGTGCTCGCCCGAGCGCTTTGCCTCCTCGTCGTTCCTGGCCGCCCTCGGCCGGCGCGAGGTGATCCTGTTCGCCGTCGACGAGGCTCACTGCGTGTCGGAATGGGGACACGATTTCCGTCCCGACTACCTGCGCCTGCACGGGGTGATCAAACGCCTCGGATCGCCGACCGTGATGGCCTGCACCGCGACCGCGACCGAGCAGGTGGCCGAGGAGATCAGCGCCCGGTTGGGGCTGCGCGATCCGCACGTGATGCGCGCCGGGTTCGACCGCCCCAATTTGTCCTTCGATGTGATCGCGCTCGAAGGGACCGGGTCCAAGGCGCGCAAGCGGATGCTGCTCTCGCTGGTGCTGTCGGACCCGGCGAATCGCCCCGCGATCGTCTACTGCGGCACGAGGCGCGATGTGGAGGAGGTGACCGAGCTGCTGCGATCGGAGCGCCTGCTGGCGGTCGGCTATCACGCCGGCATGCCCGCGGATGAACGTGCCTCGGCCCAGCACCGGTTCATGGATGGTGACGCCGAGATCGTCGTGGCCACCACTGCATTCGGGATGGGCGTCGACAAGGCCGACGTGCGTGCCGTCGTGCACTGGGCGATACCAAAGAGCGTCGAGGCGTACTACCAGGAGGTGGGCCGTGGCGGTCGTGACGGGTGCCCTGCGCGCGCGATCCTGCTGGCCAGCCGCGCCGACCTGGGGCGGCTGATCAACTTCATCAAGGGCGACTCGGTCGAGGCCGGCGACGTGCTGGCGTACGTGCGACGCCTGAAGGCTGGCTCTGACGGGAACACCACGGTCATCGAGACGCCCCGCTCCGATCGTGATCGGGTCAGCCTCGGCGTGGCCGAACGCGCGGGGCTGTGCACGCTTGAGCCGGCATTGGGGGGGCAGCTACGGGTGACGTTCGGCGGATCGCCGGCGTGCGGCCGCGAGGTCGAGTCGATCTGCCGGGTGGCACTCGATCGGGCCTGGCGGGCGTACAAGGCGGTCGAGTCGTTCAGCTCGCCCTCCGGCGAGTGCCGGCGCCGCACGCTGCTCGACCACTTCGGCGACAGCCGGCCGGGCGCGCCGTCGGGCCGCTGCTGCGACGTCTGTGATTCCGAGACGATCGGGCTGCCCGACCCCGAGTCGCTGACCCCTGCGCCAGCGAAGCGCTCCCGCCTGGCGGTCGCTGTGAAGCTCGACCCCGCTGACCTCGGGTTGCTGGAGTCGCTGCGCGAATGGCGCCTGCGAGCGAGCAACGGCAAGCCGGCCTACACCGTGGCTCACAACAGCACGCTCGAGTCGATCGCCACGCTGCGCCCGCGATCACTTGACGAGCTTGTCGAGATCAAGGGGATTGGGCCGGCGTTCGTGGAGCGCCACGGAGAGGAAGTGCTCGCGCTGGTCAACGCGACGTCTTAGCCCCGCTCGCCACGCCTGACGCCTGGGCACCGCGCGCCGCAGAGCTAGGCTCAGAGGGTGCCTGAGCTACCCGAAGCCGAGCGCGCCCGTCTGACGCTCGAGTCCATTCTCGGACGCCGGATCGCGTCCGTCGATGACCGGGACACCTACGTGACCCGGCCGCATGCCCCGGGTGAGATCGCCGACGCCATGGTCGGTCACGAGTTCGTCAGTGCGCATCGGCGCGGGAAGTTCATGTGGTTGGAGACCGCCGACGGGCCCACGCTCGGCCTGCACCTCGGAATGTCGGGCCATATCGTCTTGGACGATGGCGCCCGCGATGCGGCTCGCTGGGACCGGTTCACCGTCGAGTTCGACGATGGGACCTGGTTTGCGCTCAGGGACAAGCGGCGTCTGGGACGCGCCGTCCTCAATCCCGATTTCAGCCATGTCGGACCGGACGCGGCGGCCGTCAATCGCAGTGAGTTCCGCCGTCTAATCGGCGCCGGCCGGGCGCCGATCAAAGCTCGGCTACTCGACCAGCGAGCGATCTCAGGTGTCGGCAACCTACTCGCCGACGAAATCCTGTGGCAGGCCCGCATCGCGCCTGACCGGCGAGTTTCAGAGCTGTCCATCGATGATCTCGACCGCCTGCGGCGGGAGGTGCGGGCGGCCGTCCGCTCGGCCATCCGGAAGGGCGGGGCCCACACCGGCGCCTTCGTCAAGGCCAGGGAACGCGAGGGCACGTGCCCGCGATGCGGACACGCACTCTCGCGCGCAACCATCGGCGGCAGAACGACTTATTGGTGCGCGGCGTGCCAGAAATGACGACGCGATTTGACCCCGTTCGCCGAGGATCAGCCTCTCGATAGGGTCCCGCCGCGCGCGCCGCGCCCCCGGGGGTGGCAGCGGCGGCGTCCCGCGGTCCGGGGTCGCGTGCCCGGCTAGTCAGGCTTCCGGGATTCGGCTGGAAGCGGCCACCTGGACGAGAGTGCCCCAGCGGTGACCTATGCGGGAGTCTGAGTAGTGGGCGGCGACCAACCAGCCGCGGCTGTCCCGCAGCGGACCACTGGCTGACCGCTCCGACTCACGGCCGTAAGATGGCGCTCGTGGAGAAGGCCGATCTTGCCGCGGCAGTCGATGCATGCCGATCGTTGATCCGCGACAGGTTCCGAGACGACGATCAC
>JALYZY010000081.1 GCA_030948665.1 Actinomycetota bacterium
GGGACGCGAGCGCACCAGGCTTGCGGTCGACGTCCTTGCGATAACGGGGTGGCTTCTCCTCGGTCTGGTGGTCGCGCCGATCCTGGGCTTGGGGCTGTCAACCGTGGCGGCGATCGTCGCCTACGGGGTCTTGCTGCTGGCGGTGTTCGTTTACGTCCTTCGCTTCGGTCGCTGGCAGACGGCGTTCCTGCAGACCGCGAGCTGGCCGATCACGTGGAGCCTGATGGCCCTGTTCTTCGCCTTCTGCGCGTACCGGCTGATCCTCTATCAGTAACGCTCCGCGGCGGACGACCGGGCTGGACGCGCCAGGTGCGTTGGCGCCATGGCGAAGTGCCACTCGGTGGACAGACGGCGAGCTGGGTCTAACCGACAGCGGGAAGCGAGCAGATCGGGGAGGAATAGCCGCCCTCGCCCAACTGCGACCAAAGGCGACGAAGCCGGCGGTCCCCGGGTTTGCGACGGATCCGATTGTCACGTGGCCGCGATCGGAACGGCTGTTCTCGCGCGAGAAGCATGCGCGCGGGCCCGCTCCGCTCTCAACCGATCTTGCCTATGCAACGCCGCCGGCGGACTGCATGCGGCCGACTTCTCGATTAGCGGCAAAGCGGGCGTCTTGCTGCCGCCGGCTCGGAGACCCGCCTCTTCTCGCGCCGCGTGCTTAACAAGGAGATGTTGTGCGAGCGATCGGGGGCGCCCTACTTGTGGCGGGAGCAGGTGCCGGACCGCCAGCGGTGCGAGTCGAGCTTCGCTTTTCGGTGGGGTGACTGAGCGAGTCTGGGGCGACAACGTCCGACGCGACCAACCGGCCGCCTGCCCTACGCGACGCGCGCAGATCGTGGCATTAACGCTACGCCATCAGCCCCTGCTGCACGGCACAGAAGCTCGAGATGCCGCTCGAAACACAACCTGCGCTCGCTACCATTCGTTGGCTGGCGTCGGCCTCCGTGGAACATGTCATCGCGACCCTCCAGCTCGGAACTTTGCTCGTACACCCGCCGCTCGCAGGCAAGCGTGCGGATCGCAACCGCGGCGGGCGGCCGTCACGCGCCGCTCGTTTGCGGCCCCGCGGTGCTGGCGGTCGTGGCGGCGTTCACCGCGTTGGCGGCGTTTACCGCCGTGGCGGCGTTCGCCGCCGCTGGATCGGGGGCCGCCAGCCCCCATCGCGCTTCGGTGGCGGCGGCCGAGTCGGCGAGCGACGCCCGTGTCCAGCGAGATCTCCGGGAACTAGTGGCCGCACCGGGCGGTCCGCCTGGGGCCATCGCCACGCTGTTTCGAGAGGGGCGCACGACCGTGCTGACCGCCGGGGTGGCCGACGTCGGCACCCGGCGCCCCCCGCGGGCGACCGACTACATGCGGATCGCCAGCATCGCCAAGGCGTTCTCTGGCGCCGTCACGCTGGAGCTCGTACGCCGCGGACGGCTGCGACTTGACGACACCATCGCCCGGCGCCTCCCGGGGCTGCCGCGGGCGTGGGGGCGCGTCACCATCCGGGAGCTGCTTGACCATACGAGCGGTCTGCCTGACTACACCGAGTCCAAGGGCTTTCGCGACCAGTTCGAAACTGATCCGACCGGATACGTGCCCCCCAGCCGGATCATCTCCTGGGTGGCCAACGAGCGGCTGAACTTCGCTCCCGGATCTCGCTACCGGTACTCCAACACCGACAACATCGTCATCGGCCTGATCGCCGAACGCGCCACCGGCCGCTCCTACGGCAGCCTGTTGCGCGCGAGCGTGTTCGCACCGCTCGGATTGCGCCACACGAGCTTTCCCACCGGCGTCAGACTGCCCCGCCCATACCTGCATGGCTACGTGACCGAGCCGGGCGCCAGCCCTCACGACGTCAGCGAGTCGCTGAGCCCCTCGGGCGCGTGGGCGTCGGGGGCGATCGTCTCCACGCCGCTAGACCTTGGTGCCTTCATCCGCGGCTATGTGTCCGGTCGGCTGTTCGGGTCCCGGTTGCTGCGCCAGCAGCGGCAGTTTGTGCTCGGCGGCGCGTCGAGCCCGCCCGGGCCCGGCGCGAACGCGGCCGGGCTCGCGCTGTTTCGCTACCGCACACGGTGTGGCACCGTGTACGGCCACACTGGGAACTTCCCCGGCTACGTCCAGTGGGCGGCGGCCACAGGGGACGGGCGACGCTCGGTCACCTCGTCGCTGAACATACCCGCGCCCACGGGGCGGCTGCTCGCGCGGCTGCGCGCCATGCAGGCCGACGCCGTCTGCGCGCTGCTCGCGGGCGGCCCGTCCTTCACCGGCTGACCTGCGTTCAGGGCGCCCCCCTGCTTGAGGCACCAGGGGCGTGCCAGAACCAGCAGTCTTCGGTGAGTGACCCAGACTTCCGGAATGCCGCTGATCGAGAAGTCTGGCGCCTACCATCGGCCAGCTACGTTGCGTAGGCACGAGCCGGTTGAGAGCAGAGCGGCCCGCGCG
>JALYZY010000123.1 GCA_030948665.1 Actinomycetota bacterium
CGACAACTTCACGAATAGGTCAACCCCACCGGGAGCGACCAAAGCAGCAGGGGTCAGCCCGAAGCCGTCAAGGACAATCCACTACGCGCGCCAGAAGCGCAACGCTCCACCAGCATCACACTGAGAAGGCAGCACTGATGATCGGACGTCGACGCGGCGCTGGTGCTCTTTAGGGGCAGCTTGGGCCTCGCCTTCTGTTTCCTCCGAGATGCGTCTCCGTGGCTCTGCCTAGCGCTGCCCGCGCCGGTCCGATCACGTTGTTAGAAATGCGCGTCGTGGCAAGCTGCCCCGGCTTCCGGTGCATCGCGGCTATTTCATCCGCCGGGGAGGGCGCCGACGCCCATGATTGTTTTTGTCAATAGACGTGACCATATGGGCTGCGTCAGACGGCTCCGGTCGGGACGCCAGCCGAGGATCAGGCCAACGGCCGCGGCGCTTCTGCGACGGCATCGTTGGTGCGTTTTCGCGCATGCTCTGGCCGGCGGCTGGCGCTTCTGCCGGTTCGAGCTCGGCGACGCGCTGGGGCGGAGGACGCTGGACGTGACCCTGTCTGCGATGCGGGCGGCTCAACGGTTTCATAACCGGCTCTCGGGAAGGCCTGACCGCCCGGTGGCGTCTTCTATTGTGAACGAGTGTCCACGACCGAAGGGAGCCTGATGTCTCGTCCGGCGAACCACGACCGTACGCGCTGGGGGCTGCGGGCAGCGGTGATGCTCGTCGTCGGTCTCGCGGGTTTGGCGGTGTTGGCTCTGGCCGCGATTGCGGTCGGAAAGTCCTTCGTGCTGATGGTTGAGAAGAACGCGCACGTCACGAACGGATTTCCCCCGCCCAAGGTCAACAAGCACGAGGCGATCGCGATCGGTCCGAAGGGAGTGGCGGTTTACATGCTCGCCGGCGAGACCACAAAACATCTCAAGTGCGTGTCCAAGAAGACCGGAATGATGTGTTTGACGTTCTGGCCGCCTGCGACGGTCAAGTCCGTCAAGGGGCTCACCAAGCAGCCGGGTATCAAGGGCAAACTCGGGACCTTCCATCGCGCCGGGTACGGTCTCCAGCTCGAGCTGAGCGGTCATCCGCTCTACTATTTCCTGCCCGACATCATGGCGCACAACCCGGCCTCGGCCACGGGTCAACTGGTCCAGAACTCCGGTACCTGGCACGTCGTCACGGGCTAACGGCGCCGACCCGGCCTCTACGAGCGCCAGCCCAGTTCTGGGCTGGCGCTCAGGTGCCGATAGCGACGCGCGGGTTCGGAAGTCCACGCGTCGTGAGCGTTGGTGGGAGCGTGTCGGCACGGGGGGCGTCGCTGACTCCTGGTCGCCAGGCAGGCGGCGGTCGGCGCAGCGACCAACGCGTCAGCGGATCGGCGGATTCTGGCGTTATCGCAACAGTAATGGGCCGATCTCTTCGATCGGCTTGTTGAAGCCTAGCCCGCTTGCGGGGTCGGTCGTTGAGCTCGGTGGCGACCCAGTCGAGGTCGACGGCGCTGTGTACTGACAGGTCGGTGCCGCTCGGGAAGTATTGACGTAACAGGGCGGCTTGGTGTTGTCGTTGGTGGCACGTTGCCAGGGTGCGTGCAGGTCACAGAAGTAGATGTCCAATATCGGCGACGACGCTGACTTGTTTCCAGTCGCGCATCTCTGGGCCTTGGTCCCAGGTCGATGACGCTCGCAGGATTCTCAGGCAACGTCTGGAATCCTGGCGGCCAGCGCGTCGCGGACCTGCTCGGCCTCTGCAGCCGTCCAGTAATGGACATTAGGGATAGCTACGACACACCGGTCCTGAGCGCAGGCGCCGCGGGCCCCGCGCCGCTGAACGACGAGAGGCCCGCGAGAGCAAGCGATCAGTGATGCGGCAGCGCCTGTAGCTGGGCGACCAGCTTGGCGCCGTCGACCGTACCGAGGCCGCTGGCCATGTCGTAGCCGGGGACTGCCTCGAACCCGACGACGTGGTGCGTCTTGTCATGCTGCTTGAACGAGACGGAGTTGTCTCCGAGCGTGATGTCGACCAGGCCCGAGCCCGCGCCGTCACCGATCGAATACAGCGCCGGATTCAGGAGCCCGAGGTCGTGACCTGCCGCCTGATCGGCGACTGCCACGACACCCGAGAACAGGGGCGTTGCCTCGCTGGTGCCACCGAATACGTACCAGCCGGGCGTGATCCCGCTACCGGTGAAGCCCAGGTACACGTTCGCGCCGCCGTTGACGGCTGCGCTCAGGGACACGTCCGGGAGGCCGCGCGCGCCCCCGACCACGCTCTGCACGCTGTTCTGATAGTCGGGGCGCGAGAACACCCGCGACGGGCCGCCGCCACCAGCGACGGGCATCTGCAGCAGCTCCTGATCGTTCCACACATTGTCCGGAGCGGTCCGGGAGCCGTTGTCAGTGAGATGAAGCTGCGTTCCACCGACGGCGGTCACCAGCGGATCGCTAGCCGGCCAATCGACCGCGCGGTGCGTGTACAGGTCGACTCCGTTCAACTCAGCGTCCGTCGCACCGAAGTCGCTCGCGCCAGCGAGCACGCTGACGTGGTTTCTCAGTGCGTTCTTGTAGGCGCTGCGTAGGTTGAGCAGGCTCCCGACATTGGGGAACGTCTGCTCCGTTGCCCCGAAGCTCTGGCTGATCACGTCGCCGAGGTGATGATTGATCACGAAGTTCTCGGAAGCGATGATCTGCGGGAAGCCGGTCACGCCTTCGGTCTCGGCGACGGGGGTCTCGACCAGAAGGATGTTGGCTCCGGGTGCCATCGCGTGGGCGTACTCGACGTCGAGCGATGTCTCCTCTGCCCAGCCCACCATGGTGGCGTTGCCCGGGTCGAACTTCGGAATCGGCCCGGCGGGCGCGATGATCCGCAGCGACGGCGGGGCCGGGAGCCCCTGCTCGGTGTCGAAGGTTTTCAGATCGCTCTCGATTGTGGGCGAGCCGAAGGAGTCGACGATCACGATCGTCTTCCCGGTGCCGTTCAGGCCCGCTGAGTACAGCGGTCCCATGTCATATGCCCGCTGGAATTGCGCCGGGTTGTAACAGGCAATTCCCATGGTCGTAAGGCATTGAGACGTCGTCGGCGGCTGCCCGAACCGGTGGTTGATCGCAATGTGGTACGGACGCGCTGCGGCGGGGACACTTGCCAACGCGAGCACCCCGAGCCCTACCGCAACCGCCGCGCCTAGCCGAGTCCAAAGTCTTGAACTCATCGGCACCTCCCTGATTTGGTGACAGTTGGGCGTGGATTCAACCACGTTTGGCCGGCCCTTGGTCTGGCAACCGGTGCAGCCGCCAGCGGACGAATCCGGACGCGAGGCCCCAGTCGCCCTCCAATCGCTCGGCGCGCACGTTCAGCTCCTGGACCCGCCGGGCTAGGTCGCGCTCGCTGGGGGCGGTGCAGGATCTCGAGCTTGATGTCGTCGGGGAGATGCAGCAGCATCGTGTAGCCGGTCGTGCGCTCGACAGGGTGCCGATCGCGCTCTGATTGTTCTTGCCGACGATCAAATCACCCTCCCAGTGCCCGGGCACCGCCCGGTCATCGGCCTCGGCGGGGCGCTCGGCGATGTTGATCATGTCCGGACCACGGTTTTGCGCTGGCCGGCCTGGCGGCAGGGACGGCGCATCGCCGCCGGGTGCGCAGGCACCGCGCAAGATCGCGGCGCGACGCGCCGTGGGACTGCACATACAGCGAGTGCTACATCGTCTCGGTCGAGACCGACATCTCCCGCTGATCGGGGAATTTCACCCGCAATCGCCCAGCATCTGCTCCGGAGAGTACTTGCGCGCCAGATCCTCGGCGACCGCCATTTTGCGCCTTGAGTCACGTTGGTTAGAGACACGCGTCGTGGCAGGTTGCCCCGGCTTCCGGTGCATCGCGGCTATTTCATCCGCCGGGGAGGGCGCCAGCGCCCCATGATTGTTTTGGTCAGAAACGTGATCGTATAGCTGGTCGCGACGCCGTCTGAGCGGCAACGTGACCCCGGCGACCCGAGAGACCAAGAGGCCGACGCCGTCGGGTGAAGGCGCGCGCAATGACCGGCCCAGTGGGCGGTGGGCATCACGGCGAGTCTCCTCCGACACGGGCTCCGGTTCTGTCGCCTGAGCCTCATCGCCCGCTTCTGGTTCGTCGCCAACCGGGCTACGAAGACGCCGCTTCTGCTCTCTCCGCGGCTGGGAGCGAAGGGGAGGTCTTGGGTTGGGCACGGCTGGTCGACGTGGTGCCTCGAGCTTCGTGAAAGTAGTCATGGGCGGTTGGCCACCCCGCGGGGAGGTGGAATACCGCGATGCATGGGAAGCCAGGGCGTGTGCTCGGACGGGTATTTCGCTACAGCTGTGCTGAGGATCGGGGTCGACGCGACGCTGGTGATCCCCAACGCCGCCGCCGGGCCTCGACCCGTTTGCTTTCAGGGAGATCTCTGAGGCTGCGCCCTAGCGCCGGCATGCCGATCCGGTCACGTTTCTGTCGACAAACGTGACCGTACGCGTCGGCGCGGACGACTGGAGACGTTCCAGGGCCTGTTCGGTCCGCTTCAGCAGGGATTCTTTGCGGGTGGGTGGCGCTACCTACTGATTATTAACGCGCCTTCACACTTGATATGCCTGGTGGTATGTTCTGCCCAGCGCGTGGAGGTCGGAAAAGGAGAGGTTTCGATGCCGAGTCCCGGGCAGGACTTCAAGGCGATCTGGCAGGCTCAGGTTGGTGATGTCCCCGTAGGCCACGATCACTTCTGGGAGCGGCTGTCGCGCCGTCAGCTGTTCGGCCGGACCGTCGGGGTGGCCGCTGTCGCGGCCGGGGGCTCGACCTTGAGCTGGCCGGCGGTGGCCAGCGCCGATAGGGGGACGGCAGCGCCTCGCCCGATTCCGGGAGGAACGACGATAGACGGGCTTGGGAAGTTTCACTTCTACTTCCCGACCAGCCCGAATCCAGCGGGCTCCAAGGACACGATCCGCGGCGACAACGGCGACAACTCCACGATCACCGACTTCAACGGGTTCCTCGGCGTCGGCGAGTGGGGTGGAGGAACCGGAGTGGACCAGAACGGTAGGACGTTGTTCTGGGCGGCGGATGTCCGCTTCATGGATGGGCGCTACATCGGCCTCGACGGCCGTCGCCATGAAGGCGCGTTCGCGTTTCTCTGACTTGACATCTTCGAGGACGTGGGTCTCACGTCCCAGGTGCATGACTTCAATCCCGGCATCCGGGACAGTGGTCTGTTCTGGACGACCCCGATCGAGCGGGGAAGCCTTCGCGTAAATCTCGGCAGCGGTTCGGCGTCTCTGCACCTCGCCAACGAGGACATCGAGGATTACCACGACGTGGTCAACGCCCTGCAAGACGGCCCTTCGAAGCCTGCCACCGTGTCGCTGGATATCTCGTGGGAAGGTGCGCGCGAGCGCGTCAACCTGAGAAATCCTCGCGTGCACTTCGCCGGCGAGTACGTGCGCAACACCGCGACGCTCGTCTGGTCGGCGAGCGAGGAGGGGTTCCGCTGGCGTGCAAACCCACTGACGAGCGGGTTCGCCCAGATCGGCCACGAACGCAACGGAATCTTCTTCCGATAGCCGGACCCAAGTGAGGCTCCGCCGGCCCCGGTGAGCACCGGGCTCGGCGCCCGCTCCTGGGACGGGGCGTAGCCGGCTACGTCAGTCGCAGTTCAGGCGGTGGTCCACGGGGAAGACCCAGCGGAACGCACTCAGGACCGGCTTCTTGCACCAGCAGTCCGAGCGGCACGGGCATCTAACAGCGCCCATGCCCTCGACGAAGCGCCCGATCGCGGCAATGAGGAGATAGATCAACAATCCACGAAGGACAGATCGCTTCACCGATGAGATGCTACCCCGCACGCGGGGTAGCACGAGAGCCCGACAGACGCCGCCGGGCGCGAGGCTTTGTAGATGCCGCTCCGACGCACGTGATGGACACGATGCGTCCACAGCTCGAGTCACGTTTTGGGTCAGAAACGTGATCGTATAGCTGGGCACGACGCCGTCGAAGGCGCAAACGTGATCCGGCGGCTCGAGATCCGTCGTCGGAGGGAGCCTCGTCGTGGCTTCTGGTTCGTCGCCGGACCGGGTCTGAGTCCGCCGCTTCAGCTTCCGGGTCCCCGCGGCGGCGAAGCGGCAGTCCAGCCTCGTGGACACAGATCAGTGGGTGTGGCCGTCTTGCTCAGTGCGGGTTTGCTCCTAGACGCGGGGCATGCGAAGGTGGCTGACCGTGTTGACTATTGGGACGGCGAAGGCGACGCCCCTGTCGGAGTGCCGGAGTCCCGCTCCAGACGCGCCCATACTTCGTCGATCGGGGGTGGCGGACACGCGGCACAGGATTAGCGGCTCGCAGGCGCTCAAGCACGTCGGTCATCGCAGGGCCTCCACCGTCTCGGTCATAATCTCCCCGCGCTCGAGCCTGGGTGGCGCGGCCTCAAGTCGCCTGCGCGCCCGGTGCAGGCGTACGGCCAGCGTGCCGCGTGAGCAGTCGAGCATGCTGGCCGCCTGAGCCGGCCCGAGGCCTTCCCACGCCGTCAGCAGGAGCACCTCGCGGTCGCGCTCTGCGAGTTCGTTTAGAGCCCGGGTAAGGAGACCGTCGCCTCGGCCGTCCGGCAGTGCTGGCGAGGAGTTGGCGGCCAGCCGCGATCGCAACGCCGCGACGCGGTGCTCGCCGCGCCGCTGATTGGCCAGCACCCGCCGCGCGCAGGCCAGCAGCCATGGCAGCGCAGCGTCGGGGACGTCCTCGAGGCGCCGGCAGGCGATCGCGAATACCTCGCTGACCGCGTCGTCGGCGCTGGCTGCGTCGATGCGACGCCGCGCGTACGCGCGCACCAAGCCGGCATGCTCGTCAAACAGCGCCTCCAGGCGCCGACGCCGCTCGGCCTCGTTCATGCCCATCCCATGTCCGGCACCCGGCCTGCGATTACAGGCTCACTCACCCAATCATAAGCTAGGCCGGGACGGGTTGACTGCTGCCGCTCCACGAAAGTCCGCGATACAGAGCCTCTTCGACGTCAACCGCGCCCGGATCTCCACGTCCTCGGCTCTTGCGTGCGGCGAAACCGGCGCGTGGATTTACGTCAGCGAGCATCCGCTCGAGCGCGACCCGACCTGTGCCCTCACAACTGGCCAATTACTTCCTGCACCAGCTCAGAATTTGACTTGGTAAGCGGGGGAGTGGGGGTTAGGAGACGACGCGGCGGCCCCAGGTGAAGGAGTCGCCGAGCCAGCCGCCGCTCAGCTGGTCGACGCTCACGCCCTGTCTGGAGGCATGGATCACCCAGTTATCGCCGAGGTAGATGCCCGTGTGGGTGATGTCCGATTCTGTGGCGGCGCTCGTGAAGTGCGCCGTGCCGAAGAACAGAATGTCCCCGGACTGGAGCTGATTCATCCTCAGACGCTGGCTTCTCGGGATCTCGCCGGCCATCTGCGCCGCGGTCCGCCCCGCGATCTTGCTCCCCCATTGCAGACCCGAGAGCCTGAATACCCGCCACACGAGCCCCGAGCAGTCAAAGCCACCGTGTGCCAGCCCGTCCGAGGTGTCGTCCGTGGTCCCGGCATACACGTAGGGGTAGCCGATCCGCGATATAGCGACCTGGAGTGCCCCTATTTGGTTGGCGCTCATCTTCGGCAGCCGGAAGCTCGACAGCGTCTGCTGGGCGTACGGGACATCCCCCGTGCTGGCGAAGTTCATGACGCGAGCCAGAGTCCACGCCGCCTCCGCGCGAGTTATCGGGTTATACGGATACAGCTCGAGCTGGTCGGTCCCAGCGGGGTGGTCGTAGCGGAAGCCGAGGAACCGGGCTACCACCTCGGTGCCGAAATAGCTCGGTGGCGTAAGGCCCGCTGCCGCGGCTGCGGCCTGAACGTGCGCCGCTACGGAGCGCAGTCCCAGCTGATCTACGACCATCGCATCGAATGTGGTGACGGTCACCGGGGTCTGGGAGGTCCGCACCGCGGCGACCTTGCCCGCGCCCGCAGAAGCGAGCCGCGCGCTCAGGGCGGCCATCGCCGAATTCGCCTGTCCCTCGCTGAGTCGTGAAGCTCCGGCGAACCATCGTCCGAAGTTGCCCATCAGGCCGGCGTGCCACACAGCGCGCTGCTGGATTTGGTCCCAGTTGGCGAGCGTCGGCCCAGCGGCCCACGCGCCCACGGGCGAAGCCGCGCACCAGGCAAGGAGAGTCGCCGCCGTGAGCGCCCCAGCCGTGGGACGCGGCCACCGTATAGACCTCATTGGTTAAGTTGTCGGCCGGGAGCGCCCGCGCATGAGCCCGCGTGGACGAAGGTCCGAAGCTCAGGAGCCGGTGGTCCGAGCGGGCGACCGTGGGAAGACACGTCGCGCTGTGGACCTGGACGGTCAGCTCCTCGACCCTTTTCGTGAGCACGTGGGTCTCCTCGGTCGCTGGCGACACCTTCGGAGACGCGCTCCATGAAGCTGCTGCCTCCTGCATATGGCGACTCATGCTGCTTCGGGGCGTGATCCGACTTCTTGTAGTGGGGGTGCCGGAGCGGATCGGAGAGGTCAATGCGCGGGTGATCGGCCGCCGGGCGCAATCTTTAGATGTGAGTCAGTGCGACAGGACAGTCCAGATCCGGCTCATCAGCTCCTGCGCGTCGACGTTGTGGGTCAGGGACGAGCCGAAGCCCTCGAGCGCGATCTCGACGACCTCACCACGGCCGAGATCGAAGCCGACGATCGGCGCTTGGCCACTGCTCGTGACCGCCTGAGACGCGATCTTCGCGGGGGGCGCCACACGAACGATGGGCTCGTAGGAGACCGCGGCGGTGATCGCTTGCGAAGTGCCCGTGAAGATGCCGAGGCGGTCGGTCAAGGCAGTGATCAGTCCGGCGCCGCGGGTGAGCGGCCCGAAAACCGCCCCGAGTGCATCGGCTGCGGTTGGGGACGTTGAGTCGAGCGCTTGGGTGCCGCGCAACTGGACGCCCGCCCGAAGCGAATCTAGGCCTAGTGACAGGACACGGCCCCCGTTTAGAACGTAGGAGCGAAGCGCCGAGCGAAGCGAGGAGGGCAGCCAGCGCTCATCGCCGGCGAGCACCACCGCCGCATGCCCCGCCAGGCGAGGCCCCACTCCCTCGATCAGCCCCAGGTCGGTGGTCAAATCGTACGGTCGGTGGAACTTGTCCAGATACTCGAGGAGCGCCGCTTGATCTGCGATGCCGGCCGGGAGACCATTCGCAAGCGGGCGCTCGAGCCTCACCGCGTACCCCCCCGCAAGCGTGTCCGGGATACCGTCGCCATCCTCGTCGCCCGGGTTCAGTCCCTGCCAGGTGAGGGCCGGCATCACCAGTAGCACGCGCTGCGGTTTCCTGGAGCTCGCCACGAGCGGCACCGCCGTGCGGTAAGCACCCGATGTGACCGACAGTTCGTACAACCCGGCGCCTGACGATGGCAACGGGACGGTCAGCGCAACATCGCCGGCGGTGCCCGTCGTGGTGGCCTTCCGCGCACCCGTCCGGACCAGGCTCCACCGATACGGACGCCGGCGAGAATCGACGTACACAGTCGCCCTCGAGCCGGCGACGGTCGGCACGAGTGGCGGTTGGGCAGCGAGGTACCGGACGGTGATCCCGGCCCGTGGGGTGGTCCCCGGAGGCGGGGGAAGGACGACGGGAAAGGATCCGGTGTTACATGTCACATCGGTCACATCGAGACCCACGAGGTATGTCCCCGCGGGCGCCGGACGGCCGTTGATCGTCCCGTCCCAGACCGCGGTCTGGCCTTTCCAGGGCGTCAAGAAGGACTTCACCACCCGCGGTCGACCTGGCAGATCGGTCCGGTAGAGCACTATCGTGCCGCCGCGGTTCTCGTTGCCCGAGTACCGGATCGTCGCGCCCCTGACGCCCGGATCCGGGAGCAGCGCGGGAGACACGCTATCCACGACAGGGTGTGGGAGGGCGGTCGTGAGGTCCGCCGTCAGCAGCGCGCCGGACACGGTGGACAGGTTTACCAACCTGTTCTGCTGCCTCAGCCCGACTTGGAAGTGATAGACGCCGTCCGGGGCGATAGCGCCGTTGTCCTCGTGCCCGCCCCAGGTGAAGGTGACGCGCAAACCCTTCGGAAGATGGCGCGCGCTCGCCAGTGTCCTTATCGCGTCGCCGCCCGCGTCGACCACGTAGACATCGACGGTGTCCGCCCTGTGTTGCAGATAGAACGAGACCGTCGTCTGGCGGTGATCGACGCCGCCGCAGGACTTGCCTTCCAACGGGTTGAGCACCTCGGGTATCACGCGCCCGCCTGTAATTAGGGGGGTCGTGACCTTCAGGTGCTGGGTGATGAAGAAGGCTCCGACGGTCGCGGCGATCAAGGTCCAGAACGCGAGCACCGGAAATCGGCTCACAGGCGAACCACCGCGGTGTTCGGCACTTCGAAGTCATGAAATGCCGCCAGGCCCCGCGGGTGTTCGCTACACAGGACCACTCTGATCGACCCGCCATGACAGACGACCAGGGCAGGGAGCTCGCCGCTGGCGCGAACATCCTCGAGGCAGGCGAGCACGCGATCCATCTGGTCCTTCAGCGATTCGCCACCGGGGAACCTGAATGAGTCCCCGGCGCGCAGCCAGGCGGCGTACAGCTCGGGCTCGTGCCGCTCGATGTCGAGGAACAGCCGGCCTTCCCACCTCCCGCGGTTGGCCTCCCGCAGCCGAGAGTCGAGGCGCACTTCGAGCCCGATGCGCTCGCCGACGGTCGCGGCGGTCGCGCGAGCGCGAGAGAGGTCCGAGGACCACAGCGACGCAATCGGCTCATCGGCGAGCCGCTCAGCCAGCGCGGCGGCCTGCCGGCGGCCCGTCTCATTCAGGGGCGTATCAGTGAAGCCCTGTACACGGATCGGGGGAATGTTGTCGTTGGTCTCGCCGTGACGGGCGAGGAGGATGCCTTCGGACACTACGTGCCGGACGGCGCACGAGTGCCGATGCCAAGGGTGTCCGAGCGCAGGCCGAGGCGGAGCGTCTCGAGCGCGAGCACCTCCCCCGGCGGGATGTTCCCGAGATTCACCTCAGAGCCGAAGCGGCGAACGAACCACACCTGCTGATGCTTCAGCGGCGCGTCGAACATGATCCGCGTTACCTCGACCGCGTGGACGATCTCGTCGATCAGCCCCTCGCGAACCTCGCCGGTGGGGCGGAAAATGCCGGCGGTGCCCGCCTCGCGCCCCTCGGCGATGACCTTCCACGCTCCCGCCGCAAGCTCTGCCTGCATTTGCTCGACCCAGCGGTACGGCGGCGTTATCGCTCCCGTGTCGTCCTTCGAGCCCACCTCCGACAGGACGGTGAATTCGCGCGACAGGCGCTGGATCAGCTCGAGCTTGCGCTCGTGCTCGAGGGCGATCGTCCCGTCGGAGATCTCGAAGTGCTCGAGCCCCAGCTCATGAACCCACCCGATCAGGCGATCGAGTCGATTCTGGGCAATCGCGAGCTCGGTCAGAGTTCCGCCGAGCATGACCGGTATCTCATGGGCTCGATAGCGCTCGAGCTTGCGCTCGAGGTTCCCCGTCGCGAGCGCAGTTCCCCACCCAAGCTTCACGATGTCGATGAAGTCCCCGGCGACCTCGACCAGCCCGTCTACCTCGGCGATGGACAGACCGCGGTCGATCACGTGGGTTATTCCGTCGGTGCGCGGCTTTGCGCCGCGCGCAGGGAGGTCGAGGAGATCCTGCATGCTGGTCTCGCGAGGGCTCTAATGAGACGCGAGGTCTGCGCCGGTTGTCACAACCACAGTCGCGCTGCACGGCGTCGACGGGCAGGCCACCGCCTGCGTGTTGGAGCCGATCCGCTGGACAGCCGATGGCTTCAGCTTCAGGCCGCGCGCGACCGCAAGTGCATCGGGACGATGACCCTGCATGTATGCGACGACACTGGTCGTGTAGGTCTGCGCAGCGGCATCGCCGATCGTCCCCTGCCTGAATCCGAGGGCCGCCAGTCGCTGAGCGGTGCGACTGGCGAGGTGCAGGGTCGATGTGCCGTTCAGTACTGCGACGGTGATCTTCGAAGGATTGGCCGCGCTGCCGTGCCTGCCTCCACTCCCCGAAGCCGTGCTCGAGCGCGCCGCCGCGCTCGTGGCCGAGCCTGAGCCCAGACCGGTCAGCTGGAGGACCGCGAACACGGCCGCAGCTGCCACAGCGGCTCCGACGAGCAGCGCGGCGACCAGGCGCAGACGCGAGCGTCGGACTGGCGGCTCGGCGCCGGGGGATCGGCGAGGCGGGGCCGGAGAGATCGGCCGAACCCGCGGGCGCTCTGCGGCGCGCGCGGCGACCCCGCCCGCGACGCCCGTGTCAGCTCGCGGAGAGCCGTTCCCCGTGCCGGCGAAAGTTGCGGGCGGGGCAACCGCAGGTGCCGAGGCAAGGTTCGGGATTGCAGAGGCGTACGGGACCTGCGCTCCTGCCCTTGGAGCCGCGGGCACCGGCATCTGGTCAGCCCCCTCGTCGGGCACGAGCGCCTGGTCAGGTTGGGCTGGCGGCGTGGTCGGCGAGGCTTGCGCTGGTGACGCGGTGGGCGAGGCTTGGGCTGCAGCCGGCACCGCGCTCGGGATCAGTCGCGTAGCGGCAGCGAGCGCCGGCGCGCCTACGCCGGCCGGCGCTGCCGGAGCAACAGTTCGAGCCGGCACTCCGACCGTCGCAGGGGACCGCACGACGCGCGAGGCTCCGATGGCACCGGCGGCGGCTCCCTGCGGGGTCGGTACCGGAACTGGCTGCCGGCGGGCGACCTGGGCGACCCGGGCCTCCAGCTGCTCGACCCGTTGGGCCGCCTCATAGGCTTGCTCTCTGAGGTTGGCCGTCTCGCGGGCCTGGGAGAAATAGAGCAGCACGAGGATCGCCAATCCAACGATGGCGGCAAACCCCACATCGGCCCCCACCGACGAGACGATCTGGTGGACAGAGATGGCGTACGGGACCAATCCCACGTCAGTCGCTCAGTCTACGTGGCGATCCGGGCGCCACGATCGGCAGCCCGCGTGCGGCTCCCCGAGAGGCTCGAGACGCGGGCCGCGAGCGCGGAAGCGTCGCCTTCCAGCACGAGCAGGTTGATCTCCTCGAAGGTCCGCTCGACCCACTCGGGATCAATCGGATCGCGGTCAGCCAGCAGGATCTTCTGGGCGGGAGTCGGTTGCGCTCGCTCATCGGGGTTGAACAGATCTTCGTTGAACTTCTCGCCGGGCCGGGCACCGACTATCTGGATCGCGATATCGCGTTCCGGCTCCAGGCCGGACAGGCGAATCATCGTCTCGGCGAGGTCGCGGATCCTCACCGGCTCTCCCATCTCGAGCACGAACACCTCACCGCTGCGGTCACCGAGCGAGCCCGCGCGGATGATCAGCTGGACGGCTTCCGGGATCGTCATGAAGTAGCGCTTCATCCGCGGATCGGTGACGGTGACAGGGCCACCAGAGGCGATCTGGCGGCGGAAGATCGGGACCACCGATCCGGACGAGCCAAGCACGTTGCCGAACCGGACCGTCGCGTACCTGGTCTGCGGGTATCTCACCGCCGCCGCCGCCACCGTCCATTCCGCGAGCGCTTTCGATGCACCCATCACGGTCGCCGGATTGACGGCCTTGTCGGTCGAGACAAGCACGAAACGGCCGACCCCGCTCTCCCCCGCGATGCGGCCCATCAGCCGTGTGGCAATCGCGTTGTTGCGGACCGCTTCGACCGGATTCGTCTCCATCAGCGCGACGTGCTTATAGGCGGCGGCATGAAAGATCACGGCGGGTCGGTGCTCGGAGAGCACTTCGCGCATCCGCTCCTCCTCCTTACAGTCAGCCAGGACCGGGAGCGCGGTGCGGACGTGCCTGTCCTCTTCGAGCTCCCGGAGGATCTCGAACAGGTTGTCTTCGGCGTGATCGACGAGCACCAGCCGGCGGGGACCCACCCTGGCGATCTGCCGGCAGAGCTCTGCTCCGATCGAGCCTCCCGCGCCGGTGACCATCACCACCTTCTCGGCCAGGTACCCGCCGACGCGCTCCACCTCCATTACAACCGGCTCGCGGCCGAGCATGTCCTCCACTCGAACCTCGCGGAGCTGGCGGGTGACCTGGAGATGGCCGGAGCTGTCCTGGAGCAGCTCGAACATCGTGGGAGTGGTCCGGACCGGGATCCCGCGCTCGCGGCAGGCGCCCACGACCCTCGCCCGAAGCGTCCCGGGAGCCGAGGGAATCGCGATCACCACCTCGTCGGGCTCCACCTCGTCGAGAACCCGGGCGAAGTCGCCCGTCTCGGTCGATCCGAGCACCTTCAGCCCGTGCTCGTCCTTGATCGAGCGCTTGCGGGGATCGTCGTCCACGAACCCGACCGGGCGTAGCCGCAACTGTGGGTTACGGACGAGCTCTCTGACCACCAGGCGGCCGCCCTGACCGCCACCGACGATCAGCACGTCACGGGCGCCCTTGGCGACGCGGAAGCTGCGTACACGCCCCTCGACCACCAGGTGGACAACAAAGCGCGCCGCGACGAGCAGCGCCAACGCCAGCAGGAAGAACATCGCGATCACGCTGACGGGCAGGAGCACCGCGCTCGTGCTCGCCTGTGCGGGTCCTGAGTCCGAGCTCCGGCGCGCGACGGTCTGGAGCACCGGATGCAGGAGCGCGATCGCGCCCACAATCACCAGAGTCGCGACGACCACGGCCTTGACTACAGCCTCGTAGTCGCGCTGCCCCACAAACGTCCACAGCCGCTGGTACTGCCCGAATGCCGCCAACACGACCAGCGAGAACGGCACCACCCACCACACGGTGGATTCGAATAGGTCCTGGTAGCGGACCGGGACGGCACCAGGAAACCTCAGCCTGAAGGCGAGAAAGTAGGCGAGCGCGACCAATAGCCCGTCCACCAGCAATTGGGGAATCGAATGGCGGTGTACAGGAAAGGCCGCGGAGCTGATCCGCCGGCGCATGCGGGGCACGATTCTAGGAGGTGCGGCGGTTACGGGACCTGGATGGTGCTCGAGGTCTGCAGAATCTTCCCCGAGGTGCCGATCGCCTGAACCGCGACGTAGTGCTGGCTCCGAACACTGATCGAGGTCTCGAATCCACCTCGCCGAGCGCTCCCGACCTGGGTCAGCGCACCGAGTGTGCTGCCTCCAAGGACGCGCCAGGAGGCAACGTTCGTAGCGCCGTTCCAGCTCGCGTAGACGACCATGGAGCTGCCCTTGGGCACCGCGGCGAGCGCCGGAAGTGTCGCCGGGGTTCCGTTCCAGACGAACTTATAGGCGCGATAGCTCGGGTTGGGAAACGGAAGCTTGTCATCGATGAAGTGGCCGTCGAACACCAGATTGCCGAACTGGTCGTACTCACTGAAGAATGACTGCTGGCCCCAGCCCAGAAAGTCATGTCTACCGGAAAGCTGCTGGAAGTTGCCCTCGAAGCTCGAGTAAATCGAGGGGGAGTGTGGGTGCTGCGCGACCTGCCTCGCCGTCATCTGGCGGAGGTTCAGATATAGCTTGATTCCGCGAGACTGGTGACGCGAGGGGCGGTCGTCGTCGAACAGGGTGACGAACCAGTCGTTGTTCGAACGGATCCTGACATCGTGCTGGAAGGCCCAGTAAAGCCCGTTCGCCAGCTTGAAGCTGGAATGCTTTCCGCCCAGGCGCCAGATCAACGCACCCGTAAGACGATCGACCTTATACGCCGCCCAAGTGTTCCGAGCGGAGAGCACGTAGTTACCGTCGTGGTCGACATCCACTGAATTCACGTGGAAGTAGTCGAAGAGATGGTGGGGTTTCAGCGGCGACTGATAGCTGTCGGTCAGTGGAATGTGATCGAGGCTGTCCCACTGAAACAGGACCAGGCCGGTCGGTATGTCGATCTCCTGCACGACGGAGTCCATAACGGCCTGCTGTGGTGAGCCATGTACAGACGATGCGTTAACGTAGACCGGGTATTCCGCGACGACCAGGGCAGCACCCCCACGGGTGAGCTGGAACTCGTGCAAATCGGCACTCAGGCCATTGGCGGCGTGCACCACCGCGATCTGCCGGTATGACGTGTCGTTGATGGTGTCGAAGCCGATCCCGACGCCCGCGGCCTGAGAACCCTGCCACCAGGTCAGCACCGGGGCTCCGTGGTAGCTCTGAACACGGACGTCAGCAGCCAGATCGTTACCCGGAAGCGCCTTGAACCACACCAGCTGCCCGCTGGAGTCGACGATCTCCGGACCGTCCTGGACCGGTCCCTGCTGTGGGCCCAGGAAGACGTCCCCCGGCACGGCCGCGTTGCTCCGCTTGTCGATCGTTACCGACGCCGGCGCGAGATCCGGCCGCGAGTGGAACTGCCACACGTCACCCCGGAAACGGGGTGCGGCGGCGGGCCAGTGCGAGGATCCGACCCCGGGCGCCGGGGTGGCCACTTGGAAGCTGAACGCTCCATTGGTGCCACGACTGATGTTGAGCGAGGTCTGTACCGTGACAGTCTCGCCGGGAGTGAACGGCTGGGCCGGGAGGAAGCTCCCTCCCCGCCCATCGGAGTCCGCCTGGAATGTCCCGGAGTGAGCCCCACTGGCCGATCCGGTGACAGTGATCGCGCCCACGTGCGCGGGGGAGACGCCTCGAAACGCGATCTGTGTCTGGGGTGATGCGATCTGGCCGCCCGGGATCGGGTACGTGTACACAGCCGGAGGCTGCGCCGAGCCACTGGGCGGAGCGAGCGCGAGCGCACTGAGCGCAGCGAGCGCGACGAGCACGCCCGCTGCGAACAGGGCCCGGCGGGGTATGTGCGTCCTAGCTAGTACCAACCGCATTTCCTGACCTGTCCTTCGTGATGCCCGAATTAGAGGCTAGTAAAGCGACCGGGTCACCTTGCGCTTCGGGAACACGCCGGAGGTTCCGAGAACATGACCCCTCGCATCGAGCGCTTGCACCTTATAGGCCTTGTATCCGTGGGCGAGCGTGATTGCCGTCTCAAATCCGCTCTTGCCTGCGGTTGCCACCGCTCTGAGATGCTTGCCGCTCGTACCAGCCATCACCCTCCACTTCCCTACTTGCGTGGCGCCGTTCCAGCTGACATAGACGGTCGTCTTCCCGTGTGTGTTGCGCACAGCGCCGCTAGGCGGAGAGGCCGGCTTGCCGACCCAACTCGCCAGCAACACGCGGTAGCTCTGATCTGGGTCCGGGAACCGCACGTCGATGAGACGACTGCCGGTCGCGCTGTACTCGGTGAAGTACGGACGAGAACCCCATCCGACCAGTGCGTTGCCGCCCGGTAGGGGCTGCATCGAGCCAAGGAACGCGGCCTCGAATTTGCTACCCCGCTCGAACTGGGCGACAACCGTGGCCGTACCTGCTGTCGGGTCGAGCTTCAGCACGAGACCGCGTGAGGGGCCGTTGGGCGGTGAAGATCCGGTCGCGCTCACTGCGCAGCACGCGTCGTCGAACATGGTCAGCTGTCCATTGCTGGCGAGCTGAACATCGTGCTGCCACGAGAACGCCGCATGGGGGCCGAGCGTGAAACTACTCGCCGTCCCGGCTCCGAGGGTCCATTGAACGTTCCCGGTCGCGGCGTCGACCATGTACGCCCCCCAGGTGTTCCGCATCGAGACCAGGAAGGTCCCACCGGGAATCAGCTGAATCGAGTTGACGTGATAGGCGTCCCACGGTGTCCCAGCCGGGCCGGGCGTGGATTTTGACTGAGATGGCGGGATGTGCTGAGCCGCGTCCCAGTTCTGCAGCAACGCTCCGGTCGTGAGGTCGTACTCCTGGACCGCCGAGTCGAGCAGCGTTCCGTTGAGCGGGCCGTGGAATGGCACGAGGTTCATCGGAACCTGCTTGTAGGCGGTTACCCAGGCATCGGTGCCGCTGATCACCATCTCGTGCGGGCTGATGATCCATCCATCCGCGCCCGTCAGGGGCTTCCCGATCTGGCGATAGTCCTGGCCCACGACGACGTCCTCGCCGGACACGGTGGCCCCGGTGCCCGAGATCACGCCCTGCCACCAACTGAGCGCAGGCTTGCCGTTATAGCTCTGGACCTCGAGGTTCATCGCCAGGTTCGAGGTCTGGACCGGGTTGAACCAGATTGGCTGAAGACGGCTCGAAAGGATCAACGGACCGCTCTGGCCGACGAGCGGTGAGGAGAAGCCCAGATTCTTGAAGTTCGCGAGGATGAAGTCACCCGGACTGAGCTTCTTGGCGGTCTTCCCGACCGTGCTGAGCTTCGGCGGATGCAGCTTCGGAGCCGAGTGGAACGTCCAGGCCCCCGTCGTGGTGAACGCGCCGATCGGTTTCGCAGCGAGTGCGGGCGACGCAGAGCTCACAGCGAGCCCGGTGCAAATGAAAGCGGCCGCGAACGCGGCCTTCAGGCGGATCTCGAGCATGTGCATATCCGACCGTAACACGCCCACCCGTCGGATTGTTTCGCCGCTCTGCCTACGAAAACGACGAAATCGCTGATACGACATCGTATGCCTGCTGCTCGGTCAGCACCGGGCTCATCGGCAGCGCGAGGTTCTCGCGCGCCAGTTCATCCGTAGCCGGAAGCGTGACTGAATCGTCCACGTACGGAGCCATCGCGGGCTGGCGGTGAAGTGGGGTGCGGTAGTAGCCGCGGGACTCGATCCGGTGCTCGCGAAGAGCGGCGATCAGCTCGTCGGCTCGTGGATGGGTCACTACGTACAGATGCCAGGCGGGCTCTGCGTCCGGGGGCACGAGGGGTGTGCCGACATGTTGCTCGAGGTCTGCCTGCAAATAGCGATCCGCTGCCGCTCGCCGCCCCGCGCACCATCCGTCGAGCTCGCGGAGCAGGACCCGCAGCACGGCGGCCTGCAGCTCGTCGAGCCGGGAGTTGTACCCGACGTACTCGAATGACCTCTTGTCCCGGGAACCGTGGAAGCGAAGCGTCCGCGCCATTTCGGCGACTTCGTCGGAGTCAGTCGCGATCGCCCCCCCATCTCCGAAGCATCCGAGGTTCTTCGATGGATAGAACGAGAACGTCGCAGTGGCGCCGAGAGCCCCGGCTCGCCGGCCGCCGAGCTTCGCTCCGGCGGCCTGGGCGGCGTCCTCGAGCACTGGAACTCCCAGTTCGGAGAGCTCGGCTACGGGCGCCGGAGCGCCAAACAGGTCGACGGCCACGATCGCCTTGGTCATCGGGGTCATCGCCGCCCGGACGGTGTCGGGTGTGACGTTGCGCGTTTCGCGATTGACATCGCAGAACACAGGCCGCCCTCCAGCGGTGACGATCGCCTCGGCCGTGGCGTAGAAGGTGAACGAAGGCACGATAACTTCGTCACCCGGCCGCAGCCCCATCGCCCTCAGCGCAATCGTGATCGCGTCGGTTCCGTTCGCCACGCCGATCACGTGCTTTGCGCCGAGATAGCCGGCGAACTCTCGCTCGAATGCATCGACCTCCGGGCCGAGCACGAACCTGCCCGCCCGGACGACGGCGCCGAGGCGATCGAGGATCTCCTCGCGCAGAGCGGCGAGCGGCGTCTCGGCGTCGAACAGCGGAATCGGCATATTCACTTAGAAAACCCTAATCGGAGTGGGGACTACACGAGGGTGTCGGGCGCTACGCTAAGCCGACTTGCTTGCTTTCGCCTCTGTGACCGGACCTCTGGTCAACCTGGCCACGAGCGTGATCCGAAGCCTCGGACTGGGCGGCGTGGCCGTCCTGTGCGCCACCAGCGGCGTGATCGGCGTGCCCGGGAGCGAACCGACCATGCTGTTCGCCGGCTTCAACGTCTTCGAGGGTCACCTAACGTTGCTGGGGATCATCGTATTCGGGGTGATAGGCGACATGATCGGGGCCTCGGTCGCTTACAGCATCGGGTACTGGGGCCGGCGCGAGCTCCTGCAACGCCGTGGCTCGGCGCTACATGTGAGTGAGCAGAGGCTCGACCAGGCGCACTCCTGGTTTGAGCGCCGGGGGGCTGTAGTGGTCCTCATCTCGCGCGTGGTGCCGCTCGTGAGGGCCATCTTCCCGTACGCCGCCGGGGTGGCCAGGATGCCGTTTGGTCGGTTCTTCGCCCTGGCCACCGTCGGATCGATCATCTGGATCGGAGCACTCGGGGTGCTGGGGCGCGAAGTCGGCCACCAATGGCAGAGTTGGCGCCACCACCTCGAGTATGCCGACTATGCCGCTGCAGCCCTGCTGGCTCTGGCGGTTGTTTACCTGCTCGTCAGGTGGTCCCGCTCGCGGAGGGCCGCCGCGCTCCCCGCCAGCGACGCCCACAGCGCGCGTGAGGGCGAGAGCGAGCAGACGACAGTCGATGTGGCTGGAAAATAGCCGGCGCGCCCCCGATCGCCTTACGGTTTCGCAGGCAGTACTGCTCGGCGCGCTTCACGGTCCGGCTGAGCTCCTGCCGATCTCTTCATCAGGTCACGTCGCGATCATTCCCTGGCTACTTCGCTGGGATTACGCGCAGCTCGACGACGAGCTTCGAAAGTCGTTCGAAGTCGCACTTCACGCCGGGACCGCCGCAGCGCTGATACTCACTCTGCGCGACGAGGTCGACGCCGCGGTGCGGGGGGTGGACCGTCGCCGCCTGACGCTGATCGGACTCTCGTTCGCGCCCCCGGCGCTTGTCGGCTACGCGCTCGAGCGCCAGATCGAGCGCCTGCTCGGGACTCCGCCGACGATCGCCGTAGGTCTCTTCGCGGGAGCGGTGGCGATGGCCCTCGCAGATCGCCAACCACAGCAGCGCCTTCATGACGAAGCGGCCGCGGTCGACGCCCTGTGGCTCGGCCTGGCGCAGGCCTGTGCCCTGATTCCGGGCGTCTCGCGCAACGGCGCGACGCTCGCCGCGGCTCGATTTCGCCGGTTTACACGCGAGGACGCCAACCGCCTGTCCAGGCATGTCGCGCTACCGGTGATCGCCGGCGCGACTCTTCTAAAGGGACAGCGGCTGCGCCGCCGCGGGCTCGACCCGCAGGCGCGGAGGGTGTTCGCCGCGGGAGCCGCCGCTTCATTTGCCTCGACGCTCGGCTCGACGTGGTTGATCCGGCAGGTGGAACGAGATCGGTCGCTGGTTCCCTACGCGGTCTATCGGGTGCTCCTCGCGGCCGCAATCGTCGTGCGTCTGTGCCAGGACCGACAATGCAGCCGGTGAGCGATTCTTACGCAGCCGCCGGAGTTGACAGCGCCCAGGCGGACCGAGGAGTGGCAGCCCTGGTGGAGGTGCTGCGCGGGATCGATACGGGTCGCAGCTCGCGAGTCGTGCCGCTGCCCGGACACTACGCGAGCGTGGTCCGGGTGGCACCCGGCCTCGGGATCGCGCTCGCGACCGACAGCGTCGGCTCGAAGGTGATCGTGGCCGAGCAGCTCGGTCGCTTCGACACGATCGGAATCGACTGCGTGGCGATGAACGTAAACGACTTGATATGCGTAGGCGCCGAGCCGCTTGCCCTGCTGGACTATCTCGCTGTCGAGCAGGCCGACCCGGAAATACTCGCCGAGATCGCGACCGGACTGAGAGCCGGGGCGGAGGCTGCGGGCATCGAGATCCCCGGGGGAGAGCTCTGCCAGCTCCCTGAAGTGATCCGTGGGCACCCGTCCCCGCGCGGCTTCGACCTGGTCGGTTCTGCGTTCGGGACCGTCGCGCTCGATCGCCTCATCGATGGCTCGTCGTGCCGCCCGGGCGATGCGCTGATCGGCTTGCCGGCGTCCGGTGTGCATTCGAACGGTCTCAGCCTCGCCCGGCGGGCGCTGCTGGACGAGGGTGGCCTGTCGTTCTCCTCGGCTCCTGCTGAGCTCGAAGGTCGCAGCGTTGGCGAGGTGCTGCTCGAGCCGACCGTGATCTATGTGCAGGCGATCCTCCGGCTGCTGGAAAGCGGCGTCGCGGTCCACGGGCTCGCCCACATCACCGGCGGCGGGGCTATCAACCTCCTGCGAATCGGGGAGGGCATCGGTTATGAGATCTCCAGACCGCTGCCGGTGCCTCCGATCTTTCCACTGATGGCGGCCCGCGGCGGGGTCACCGCGGAAGAGATGTGGGAGGTGTTCAACATGGGCTGCGGCTTCTGCGCGATGGTCGCCGCCGATGACGCCTCAGCATCAGTCGAGCTGCTGGGTGGCTTTCACCCCGGTACGGCCGTGATCGGGCGACTGACTGACGACGACGGAACGTTGACGCTGCCTGGCCTGGCTGGGGACGCAACCGGGCTCAGAGCGGTCTGAGGAGGTATGGGGCGAGCCGTCCCGGAGCAACGCCGGCCGTGCTTGGATACAGGGCACGTCCTTGCGCCGACCTCCCCAAGATCTCGCCCTGCTCGTGTCGAAACTCTCGGGCCACCTCGGGTAGTTAGGCGAGGAGCCCTGTCAATCTGGCGACGCGAGGCCTGACACAGACGAGCATGGCCGACGCCGGCGTACCGCAAAATAGAGTCGATCGATGAGCACCATCCTCGGCACGACGCTGAACGGTCGCTATCGGCTCGAGGCAAGGGTCGGATCGGGCGGGATGTCCACCGTGTACCGCGCGCTCGACGAGACGCTTCAGCGCCAGGTCGCGATCAAGTTGATGAACCGGGAGATCGCCAGCGACTTCGATCAGCTCGAGCGCTTCAGGCGCGAGGCGCGGGCTGTGGCACAGCTGTCGCATCCCCACATCGTCGGTGTGATCGACGCCGGCGAGGACGACGGACGTCCGTACATCGTGTTCGAGTACGTCGAGGGCGAGACGCTCAAGGAGCGCATCCGCCGGCTTGGTCGCCTGCCGATCGCCGAGGCAGTCGCTTACGCGATCGAGATCGCGCGCGCCCTCGGAGCCGCTCACGCTCGCCACATCGTGCACCGTGACGTCAAGCCGCAGAACGTCATGATCGACGAGGAGGGACAAGCGAAGGTCACCGACTTTGGAATCGCGCGGATGCGCGACGAGGAGGGCCTGACCGCCGACGGGCGTGTCCTCGGGACGACCGACTACGTCTCCCCCGAGCAGGCACTCGGACAGCCCGTCACCGGCCAATCGGATCTCTACTCACTGGGGATCGTGCTGTACGAGATGCTGACCGGCGAGGTCCCGTTCAAGGGCGAGAACCAGGTCGCGGTCGCGATGAAGCACGTTCGCGAGCAGATTCCCGACGTTCGCAGCAAGCGTCCAGAGGTCTCCGCTGCGCTCGCCGCCGTGCTCGAGACCGCGACCGCCAAGCATCTCGAGGATCGTTACGGGGACGACGCCGAGCTGATCGCCGACCTCGAGGATGTCCTCGCGATCGAGGCCGCCCGCGCCGGTAGTGCAACCGGTCAGGTCACGAGCGTGCTCAGGACGCTTCCATCCGGCAAGCAGCGGCGGGTACCCTTCAGGGTCAGGCATCCGTTCCTCTCGGCGGCGCTGCTCGGGGCAGCGCTCGCGCTGCTCGGTGGCGGCGCGTACTGGCTCGCCACCACCCGCGTCCATAACGGGACACCGAAGCTCTCCGCGCCCCCGCCGAAGCCGACCCTCAAGCAGGTAACAGTCTGCGACACCTGTGCTCACGACTACAACCCGGATGCACTCAGCGGCCCCAAGTCGCAGAATCCGAATCTGGTCGGATATGCGATTGACGGCAACCCGAACACCGCGTGGGAGACCCAGCACTACTACAGCGGAACCTTGGGCAAACCGGGCGTCGGGGTATACCTGGACGCGAAGCCCGGCATCGCCGCGGCCGAGATCCGCATCAATACGCAGTCACCCGGGTGGAAGGCCGAGGTCTACGCGACCAACACGCAGCCTGACCCCCAGGCCTTCACCGGCTGGACGCTCGCAGGGTCTGCTCCGGCCGTTCATTCAACCGAGAACATCCCGCTGCGTACTCGCGGAACTCACTACCGCTGGTACCTCGTATGGATCACGAGCCTGCCCCCCAGTCAGCAAACCGTGTTCCTCAACGAGATAGCGCTGTACGCGTACAAGTAGGGAGTCCGAGCAGGTCGCTCAATGGCTGAAGCTGCGCTCGGCCTCGTATCGGTCGAGCGCGAGGTGCACTAGCCGCTCGAGCAGCTCGACATACGAAATCCCGCTGGCTTCGAACAGCGAGGCGAACACGCTCGTGCTGGTGAACCCGGGCATCGTGTTGAGCTCGTTGACCAGCACCTGCTCGCCCATCACGAAGAAGTCCACGCGTGCCAGCCCGCAGCACCCTGTGGTCCGGAACGCCTTTAGGGCCAGCTCGCGAATCCGCTCACGCACGTGCGGGGGAACCCGGGCCGGCACGATCAGCTCCATGCCTCCGAGGGTGTACTTGGCCTCGTAGTCGTACCAGCCCGCCTCGCCCGAGCAGAGCATGATCTCGCCGGGCACCGACGCGATCGGGTCGCCGTTGCCGATCACCGAGCACTCGATTTCGAGGCCCGTGGCAGCCGCCTCGACGATCGCGAGCGAGTCATGCTCGAATGCCGTCTCGAGCGCCCCCGGGAGGTCCTCGGCGGAGGTGACGCGCGCGATTCCGACCGACGATCCGAGGCGAGCGGGCTTGACGAACTGTGGGAAGCCCAGCTCAGCGAGCTGTTCGAGGATGCCCTCACGATCCTCGCGATAGCGGCCGCCCGTAACTCCCTGATGCTCGATCTGGGGTACCTCGGCGTCCGCCATCAGCCGCTTGAACATCACCTTGTCCATGCACAGCGCCGATGCCAGGACGCCGGCTCCGACGTAAGGGACGCCAATGCACTCGAGCAGCCCCTGAACGGTGCCGTCCTCGCCGAACGGGCCGTGCAGGACGGGAAACACGACGTCGACGTCCGCCAGGCCCCGCCCGGGCTCCAGGGCGAGCGGCTCGCCGTCGCGACGCCATACGCCGTCGCGCGCGACCTCGATCGCGATCGGCGCATGACCGACCCGCGCAAGTCCATCCCGTACCGATGCGGCCGAGGCGAGCGACACTTCGTGCTCGGAGGAGCGCCCGCCTCCGAGAACCGCAACGCGAAGAGCCGTCAAGGGGTCGTCGGCGTTGTCGTGGGCGGCGGCTTGTACTGACCGACGAAGATCGTCACGGTGCTGTTCTTCTGCCTCTGAGCGCCGCCGAGGGGGCTCTGGCGGAGAACCAGGCCCTGCTTGGCCAGCTTCCTGACGTCGTAGGAGCGGTCCACGACCGTGAACCCGTCTCCGGCGAGCCTCGCTGCTGCTGCGCCAGCGCTCAGCCCCAGGACATTGGGCACCTGCACGGTCGGCGGCGCTTTCGCGACGGTCAGATCGATCGTCGAGCCGACCGCCGCCTGGCTGCCGACACTCGGGTTCTCGCTGATTACCAGACCTGGGGCTGTCGCCGTGGAGACCGCGTTGGAGATCGACCAGGTCAGGCCTGCGCCGCGTAGCTTCGCCTTCGCGGCTGCGACTGTGTCACCGCGAACCTCGGGGACGGTGGCGAGAGGCCTGCCGGTCGAGACGAACAGCGTCACCGGGCTGGCGGCAAGGATCGGAGTCCCAGCGCTCGGATCAGTCCGGATAACGTCGCCGGCCGGAATCGTGGTGCTGTGCTCGGTTAGCACCCGCCCGGCCCTGAGGCCGGCGCGCACGATGGCCGCCTGGGCCTGCTTGACAGGTAGTCGCGCAACCGTGGGGACGTTCCGGTTGCCTGGACCGGTGGAGACGGTCAGCGTCACCGTGAGCCCTTGGGCCAGCTGCGTACCGGGTGGTGGGTTCTCGCGAATTACGGTCCCATTCGGCGCGATGTCCTGCAGGTCGATCGTGACGACGTTGAACCCCTGGTTCTGGACGATGGTGCTGGCGGCCGCGACGTTCTTGTTGACGACCGCTGGGACGGGCTTCATAACCGGCCGCGTCAGCAGGTAGGCCGCCGCGGCCCCGCCCGCGAGAAGCAGGAGCAGAAACAGCACGAGGGGCCACCGGCGGCGGCGCCTCTCCTCGGGAGGCGGAGGCTCCTCCCCCAGAAGGAAGCCGGCACCGTTCGTTTCCCCCGGCGGGGGCGCCACCGGGGGCGCCACCAGCGGCGCTGCACCCGCCATCGCCGCACCCACGCCTACTCCCGCCAGCGCAGCGATCGAGGCTGTTCGCTGCCCGCTTGCGCCGGAGACGATCAAGGCCTTGGCCTGCTCGAGCGCAAGGATCAGCTGATCGGCTTCCTGGGGGCGGTCCGCAGGATTCTTGTTGAGCGCCCACATCACGACGTGCTCGAGCTCAGGCGGGATCGCGGGATTCAGGTGCAGTAGCGGCGCCGGCGCCTCGGAGACGTGCTTGAGGGCGATCGTGACGGCCGACTCTCCGTCGAACGGCACCCGCCCGGTCAGCAGCTCGTAGAGGACTACGCCGATTGCGTAGAGATCGGATGCCGCGCTGACCGCGTGGCCCTGAGCCTGCTCCGGAGACAGGTATTGGGCGGTACCCATGATCGAACCGGTCTCGGTCATGTCGGACGCGCCCGCTCGTGCGATCCCGAAGTCGGTGACCTTGGCGTGGTCGCTGTCGTCGACGATTACGTTGTGCGGCTTCAGGTCGCGGTGGATCACCCCACGGCGGTGGGCGAACCGGGCCGCCTTCAGGATCTGGATGACGATGTCGATCGCTCTCACAGGGTCGATCGGGGCCTCCTGGCGGATCAGCTGCTTGAGCGAGCGTCCCGGCAGGTACTCCATCGCGATGAAGTAGGTGTCCTCGAAGGCGCCGCGGTCATAGACGCTCACCACGTTGGGGTGCTGGAGCCCCGCCGCTGCCTGCGCCTCGCGCCTAAAGCGCTCGACGAAGTCCGGATCGGCCGAGAAGCGCCGGTGGAGCAGCTTGAGCGCGACTTTTCGCCCGAGCTGCTGGTCCTCGGCCAAATAGACGTCGGCCATGCCGCCGCTGCCGAGCCGTGAGACGATCTTGTAGCGGCCTTCCACGAGTGCGCCGATCGCGACGTCCGCCATCGTCACTTGCCTTCCGCGAGGAGCGTCTGGATGATGTCGCGCGCGATAGGCGCCGCGACCTGCCCGCCGAACTGGCCCTGTGTCCGCGCAATCGTCACGGCGACCGCGACCCTGGGGTTCTGGACCGGAGCGAGGCCGATGAACCATGGTTCGGTGAGGTTCGAGCCGTTGGCTCCGATCGAAGCGGTCCCCGTCTTTCCGGCGACGCTGATCCCGCCCAGCTGGGCAGCCTGTCCTGTCCCCTCATCGACCACTCGCTTCATCATCTGAGTGACTTCCTGGGCGGTGGTGGGGCTCATGACCTGGTTATAGACGGTCGGATTGAACGTCTGCACCGTGCTCCCAGTGGGGTCGACCACTCGAGTCATGAAGTGCGGGACCATCAGCTTGCCGCCGTTGGCCACCGCTGCCGCGACCATCGCCATCTGAAGCGGCGTCACCTGCAGTCCCCCCTGGCCGATGCCGATCCGGCCGAGGTCCTCGTCGGGACTGGCGGGCGGCTGCGCCCGCCCGTTGATCGTCGAGTGCGGCTGGCTCACGCCGATCTCACCGGAGGGATAGTCGAGCGGCGGCTTGGAGTAGAAGCCGAAGCGCTCCATGTACTTGCTCATCGTCGCGGGCCCGACCGCGAGCGCCACCTGCGCCCAGACCGTGTTCACCGAGTTGATCAGCGCGGTGGTCAGGTCGATGGTCCCGTAGCTCGCGTTCCCGTCGTTCGACAGCGGGATCCCCGAGATCTTCTTAGGCGAGTCACCGTTGAGCGTCGAGTTCGGCGTGAACTTTCCGCTGTCGATCGCCGCCACCGCCGTGACGACCTTGAACGTCGAGCCGGGAGGCCAGCCGGCCTGGGTCGAATTGTTGAACTGGCTGCAACTCGGGGGGACGCAAGGGGCGAGATGGTTGTCGTCGTACGTCGGGTTGGCGTACATCGCGAGAACCGCTCCGGTCCGCGGGTCCAAGGCGACTACCGAGCCCGCCTGTCCGGCCAGGTCGTTGATCGCGACCTGCTGGGCCTTCGGGTCAAGCGACGTGTACACGTCGTCGCCGGCGAACTGGTTGCCGCTCAGCGGGCCGAAAACCGAGCCGAGACCGGTGGGCGCTCCCCCGATCTGGTGCCTGTAGAACCTCTCGAGGCCCGCATAGCGACCCGTTAGGACGATCGCGTAGCCGATGGACTGGGAGAACGCCGAGGCTGTCGGATAGAAGCGGGTCCAGGTGCCCCCCTTTTCCGGCACGGAGCGCGCGAGGACCGTCCCGTTGTCGGCAAGAATCCGCCCCCGCTTGACGAGCAGCTGGTGAGCCAGATTGAGCTTGTTCAGGCTGTTGTCGTTGAGCGCGGAGGCCTCGAACACCGTCCACCGCGAGGTCCACACCACCAGGAGTGCGAATAGCAGCACGATCAGGCCGAACAACCGGGCGATCGGGACGTTCACGTCGGCGGCCGCCTCGAGCGGTCGGAGATCAGCAGCAGCAGCGCCAGCAGCACGAAGTTCGCCACGATCGATGAGCCACCGTAGGAGATGTACGGCAGCGTCACTCCGGTCAGCGGGATCACGCGGGTGACGCCGCCGACGATCACGAACACCTGTAGGGCGAACGTCGCGCTCAGCCCTAGTGCCAGCAACGTCGAGAACGAGTCCCGCGCCATCACCGCCGCCTTGAAGCCCCGTGCGACGAACAGCAGGTAGGTGATCAGCACCGCCGCCGCGCCGAACAGGCCGAGCTCATCGGTGATCACTGCATAGATCATGTCCGTCTGTGGCGCCGGAATGAGGTTGTAGTTGGTACCGGGGAAGATCAGGGTGGACTGGCCGAAGCCCTGGCCGAACAGGCCTCCCGCGGCCTGCGCGAAGACCCCGTTGGCAATCTGCTGACTGCCCAGCGGGGCGTTGTAGAGCTTTGCATTGAAGGGATGTAGCCAGTCCTCGACGCGCGCATGGATGTGGGTGATGTGCGTTCCCAGGTACCAGGCGCCTATCGCAAAGGCGACCATCCCTACGACTACGAACGAGATCCGGCTGGTGGCCACGTACAGCATTGCCAGCAGACCCCCGTAGAACATCAGCGACGAGCCCACGTCGTGAAGGAGGATCAAGATCAGCATCGCGATCCCCCAGATCACGATCATCGGCCCGAAGTGCTTGAGCGGCGGGATCGTCAGCCCGAGGAACCGCCGGGCTCCCATCACCAGCACCTGGCGCGTGTCGCTCAGGTAGCTGGCCAGGAAGATCACCAGGCCGATCTTCGCGAACTCGGGCGGCTGGAACACGAACAGGCCGGGGATGTGGACTCCCAGATAGGCGCCGTTGACCTGGTCGCCGATCCCGGGAAGCCGCGGCAGCACCATCAGCCCCAGGGACACCGCCACGATCGTGTACCGGTATTGCTCGAGGCGCCGGTAGTCGCGGAACAGGATGATCGTGGCGGCGAACAGGATCAGCCCGAGCACGAACCACCGTGCCTGCGCGAACGCCAGCGTTGAATCGATCCGGTAGACCATCACCAGCCCGAAGCTCGCCAGCAGGGCCACCAGCGGGAACATGTATGGGTCAGCCCTGGGAAGCGTTACGCGGATGAAGATGTGACCCGCGACGCACAGGCCGAGGAAGATCGCGCCGTAGGTCAGCGACAGATTCGAGTGTGCGCTCGAGCGCTGGATGAAGACAGCAGCGAAGCCCGCGGTGACCAGCAGCGAGGCGGGGATCAGCCCGATGAGCTCGCGGTTACGGGCGCTCATCGGGTGATCTGTCCGCGCTCGATCGTGCGGACGAGATTCTGCGCAGCCGACTGGGACCGCAGCTGATTGCTCAGGAGGGCTGCGCGACGATCGGCCGGCAAATATGACGCCGGGTAGCCCGACACGAAGAATGTCTCGTACAGGTGGATACCGCCGGGAAGGTCGTACGGCAGCCCCCGGTAGATCGTGATGATTCCCTGCGAGTTCGTCCCGAGGAAGTACAGCTGGCGGCTCGCCAGGTATCCACCACCGCCGATCAGGAAGCTGACCACAGCGAGCGCGATCAGCGCTGCGAGCGGCTTGGCGAACCGCCGCGAGCGCCGCGGGGTTCGTGGTGCCTGGTCGGTGGGCGCTGGCGTGGGGGCAGAGCGCGCCGGCGCCGGAGGGCGGGCGAGCGCGGTCGCGGCCGCCGCCCCTGACTGCGAGGAACCGGAGGAAGCTATGCCGCGGGTCGGAGGGGCGACGAACGTGTCGTGCTCGGACACGCCGTCGGCGGCGACCTCCTCGAGGCGCAACAGGATCACCGTGATGTTGTCGCGGCCGCCGGCTTGATTCGCTTCGTCGATCAGCCCCTGTGCGGCCTGATCGAGCGACCGCGCCGCACCGAGGATCTCCGCTACGCGCTCCTCGGACAGCATTGTGGTGAGCCCGTCGCTACACAGCAGGATCACGTCGCCGGGCTGGACATCGTGCGTCTCCGTGTCCACCTCGACTTCAGGCTCAGGGCCGAGCGCTCTCGTGATGATCGAGCGCTGAGGATGTTCGGCCGCCTCCTCGGCAGTCAGCTTGCCCTGCTTGACGAGCTCCTCGACGAGCGAATGGTCGCGAGTCAGGCGCGTTAGGGCACCGTCGCGGAACAGATACGCCCGACTGTCGCCGACGTGCGCGATCGCCAGGCCGGCGTCGTCCAGATACGCAGCCGTGAGCGTGGTGCCCATCCCTGCCCGGTCTTGCTCCTCCAGCGAGCGCTCGTAGATCTGGCGGTTTGCCTCCCGAACCCGGTCAGCGAGTCGCGTCTCCGGCGGACCGGTGTCCGGAAGCCCCCGCTCGAACGCGTCAACGGCGATCCGCGAGGCGACCTCACCGGCCTGGGCGCCTCCCATCCCGTCGGCCACAACGAACAGCGGGGCTCGCACGAACGCGCTGTCCTCGTTGCCGCGTCGTTGCCTTCCCGGATCCGTCCTGCACGCTATCTGCGCTGCACGCAGCATCGTCACCTAGTGTCGCGAGTCATAAATTCGGCGCCGCCACGGGCGGCTCGAATGGCGTCCAATTTATGACTTGGGGCACTAGTCCGTGTCATGTGCGGTAGGAGAACTCGCTGTCTCCGATCCGGATGCGATCACCGGGGTGCAGCGGCTGCGGGCCTGTCAGCGGCTCTTCGTTCAAGTACGTGCCGTTCGTCGAGCCGAGATCCTCGATCACGAACACGTGGCCCTCGCGGAAGATCCGGGCGTGTCGCGTGGAGGCAAACGGGTCGTTCAATTGGATCTCGACGTCGCCCCTTCCCAGCGTTGCCCCGCCCGCGAGCTCATACGCGCTGCCGGTCTCATGTCCAGGGGCGTGCTCCACGAACAGCCGCGGATCGAACCCGTCGGCGTCGGGATCTCCGAGACCAGACGCTGCCGAGTACATGCCCGTGGCGTCGGGAGACGGCGTTCGATCGGAGTGCACGACGCCTCCCGATCCCCGCCGCAAGTCGCGCAAGGCGCTCCAGGCGACCCACATCAGGAACAGGTACAGCACGATCAGGAATCCGAACTTCAGGCCTACCGATACCGGTTGCAGCGTCATTTCTCGCCTACTCCAGCTCGAAGCGCATCGTCGAGGACCCGATCTCGATCTCGTCTCCGGGGCGTAGCACCTCGGCTTCCTGCACCCGCCGACCGTTGACGCTCGAGCCGTTGGTCGAGCCGAGGTCGTTGAGCACCCAGGATCCGCCGCGCGGACGGACCTCGGCGTGCTGGCGGGAGACGTTCGGGTCGTCGATCACGATGTCGCATTGCCGGCTCCGGCCGATCGTGGCGCCTGCCGGGCCCACCACCATCCGCTTGCCGTCGACTAGGAGCAGGGCCGTCTGACTTCGGACGCGAGCCCGCTGTTCGAGCGGTTCGGCCAGCCGGCCGGCGCTGCTGTAGACCATTGTCCGCCCAGGCTCGGCGGCGCCCGGTGGTGGCTCTGGTTCGGACTCGAGCTCCTCGGGAGGCTGGACCACCCGCGTCTGGATTCCGAACTCCCCCAGTCCGAGGCGTTCGTCGGTCTCGAACTCGATCACCGGTCGCGAGAACAGCGCAAACCGCTCGCGCCGCGCATGCTCGAGCAGGTATCCGGCGAGCTCGGCCGCGAGTGCACCCTCATAGTCCGAGAACCGCTCGCGATCGCGCGGCGAGAGGTAGACGCGGTACTCGTTCGGCACGTAGATCCGAGATATCGACACCGTCTTGTGCTCTTCCATCTCGCGGGCGAGCTTCCGTGCGATCTCCACCGGGCGCACCTCCGAGCGGAAGGCACGACTGAACGTGCCTTCGACCAGCCCGGCAATCTTGCTCTCGATAGATCGGAGAACGCTCATCTGATGGAGTGCCCGAAGCCGAGCAACGGACGCGTAGTACGCCTGTTCAGAAGAGATTCATGCTACGGGACCACTGGCGGAGCGGCGAGCGATGCGCCACCCGGAGGCGGCGCGCAGCGCGACCCCGATGACAGCGCTCCCGAGCGCTCCGAGAACGAGCTCGCGGCTCGACACAAGGCTGCTCGGTCCATGGGTCGGCCCCAGCACGCTCGCGGTCACCGCCGCGAGCAGCGCGCACCAGATCAAAGCCAGCGCGGCGTCCAGCGCCACCGAGCGTCTGCTTCGCATCACCGGAAGGAGGGCCGACGCGCAGCCCCAGACGGCCGCGGTCAGGAGCACCCTGAGCGTTGCAGGTCCGGCGATCACGTGGTGGACCGTCTGGGAGAGAGAGGAGCCCCAAACTGAGCGGTCGGGGGTCCCTGGCAGCGCTCGGGCGTACAAGCCATCTCCCCGCAGCTCCCCCGCGATCACCAGCCACAGCAGCCCGGTCGCCCCAAGCGCGGCGCGACGCCAAGCGGAACCGGCCCGCGACGCCAGTGCGGGCCAGCCGCCGCCGAGACCTGCCATGCCCAGCAGCAGCGCACCGGCCGGTAACGGCCACAGCGTGGATCGGCCGACGAGCAGCAGAACGGGCATTAGCGCCGCGAGGAACACCAGCAGCGCCTCCCCGGATTGGCCTCCGATGGCCAGCAGAGCGGTGCTCACGATTGTCAGCAGCAGCCAGCCAAGACGCGGCGCGACAGCAACCGCCACGGCGGCTAGGAGTGCCATCAGCGCGGGCGGCGCAGGTGCCGGCTGTACGACGTACGCACACAACACCGCCGCAGCGGCGGCCGCCCCCGCAGCTGCCGGCGCCCTGGCTCGCCATCCGGGCGCGGGGACTGCCGGCGGCAACAGCGCCAGGCGCCGTCGCCGTTCTGGCTCTTCGGGAGCCCCGCGCTCCTGCTCTTGCGCGTCTTGCGGTTCCAGGCCACTCGTCAGTGGCGGCGGTGCGAGCCGCGCCGGCGCGCTGGTGCGTGAGGCGCCGCTCCCCACCAGCCCCGGCCCGCGGAAGGGGGACGCGCCGCCGGCTCGCTCGGTCGGAAGCGAGGACTCGCGCGCAGCTCGCCATGCGCCCGTAACCACCCCAGGACGATCGTCGAGATGACGTAGCGCGGCCTCGAGGGCCCCACGCAGCTCCTCGATGCTCCCCCGTTCCCGTGGCCTGGGACGCAGCGCCAGGTCGACCCCTTGGCCCAGCTCGGTCGGGAGATCGCGCCGTTGGCGCCGCAGCGGCCGCAGGTGCGCCCCCAGTCGGCGGGCGTGCTGCGCCGGGGTGCGTGCTCCGAGGGGATTCACCCCCGACAGGGCTTCGTAGACGACCAGCGCCAGGGAATAGACGTCGGCGGAGGGGCCTACAGGCAGGCCCTCGGCCTGCTCCGGTGCCATGTAAGCGAGCGTCCCGAGCACATCGCCGGCCCGGGTGAGGGTGTTGCCACCGAGCACGCTTGCGACGCCGAAATCTGTCAGCTTCGCTGCGTGTGCGGGCGTCACGGGGTGGTCGGGGACGAGGATGTTCGAGGGCTTGACGTCGCGGTGCACTACTCCGTTGACGTGCGCATGGGCCAGGGCATCGCAGAGCGCGATCGCGAGCAGAACGCAATCGCGGTCGGACAGGCGGCCGTCGTCGAGTAGCTGATCGAGCGTGGGTCCGCGAACAAGCTCGGTGACCAGATACGCGCCGTCAGCGTCAATCGCGGCTTCGTAGAGTGTCACGATCCCCGGGTGGGCGAGCCGTGCCGCGGCGCGCGCTTCCCGTTCGAAGCGACCGCCCACGATCCGCTCGGGCACCATGACCTTCAGCGCCACTTCACGCTGAAGGTGCTCGTCCCGTGCCTCCCACACCGTCGCAAACGCCCCGGCGCCGAGCCGGCGAAGCAACCGGTAGCGCCCAAGTACCAGTCCCTCCGGAACGCGCAGCGTCGCTCGGTTGCCCGCCGGGACGGCCGTCGGGAGCTCACTTGCGCGCACGACGCGCTTTTCCACGCCGTTGGCGCGGTCCCTCTCGGCTGGGGGAGAACGGTAGGTTTCGTTCACTTCCAACCGTCGCGATGGTCATACTGCGCCTTTCCGGTTCCTGGCTAGGAGTGAGCTCTGTCGTTCTTCGACGAGGCGGAGGAGCCTCCAACACCGCCGCGGGCAACACAACGTCAGCGCCGACCTGCAAGGGGTGGTCGCCGGCCGCCCAGCGACAGGCAGACGGTGCGAGTCCGGCAAGCCGTCGGGGCGCTCGCCCTCGTGGTCATCCTGATCCTCGCCGCATTCGGCATCCACAGCTGCCAGGTCAGCCAGCAAAACAGTGCCCTGATGAGTTACGCGAACAACGTGACGTCGCTTATCCAGGAGTCCGCTGGTACGTCGAGCAAGGTCTTCGGCGTCCTCCAGAACGCGCGGTCCTCGAGTAACTCCAGCGGGGGATCGAGCGTGCAGACGCAACTCGACGAGGCTGTGATCGCGCCGAACGGGGCGCAGGACCAGCTCAGCCGAGCGCGCTCGCTGGACGTCCCGGGGGAGGTGAGCGGAGCACAACAGCATCTGCTGCTCGTGCTGCAGATGCGCGTCGACGGGATTGGCAACATCGCGGCGCACATCCAGCGCGCGCTGGCGGGGGCACAGGACGCGATCAGCGCGATCGCCTCGGAGATGGCACGTCTGTACGCCTCCGACGCGGTCTACAAGGATTACACGGCGCCGGAAATCGCGAGTGCGCTGCACAAGGCGGGGATCGGAGTCGGCGGGACAAATGGCGTGCAGATCGCTCAGCAGCAGTTCGTGCCCGACCTCCGCTGGCTGCAGCCGTCATTCGTCGCGACCGCGCTTCGCACGCGCTTCGGCCCGTCAGGCGGCAAGGTCGCGGCTGGAACGCACGGACACGCGCTCAACTCCGTGAGCGTTGCCGGGACAACGCTTCAGACCGGCTCGACCAACACGATCCCCGCCACGCCGCCCGCGACATTCGCTCTGAACTTCACCAACACGGGGCAGAACGCCGAGACGAATGTCGTCTGCAAGGTTTCCGCGGTTTCCTCGAGCGGGACCACCGTAACCGGCCAGCAGACCATTCCGCAGACCGGCGCGGGGCAGACCTACACCTGTCAGGTCCCCCTCAGGTCGACGCCTCCCACGGGCAGCGCGCAGGTAACTGCGACGGTTGGGGCGGTCCCCGGCGAGAAGAACGCTGCAAACAACACGCTGATGTTCCCGGTCAGCTTCCAGTAGGCAAGACAGGGGACCCGGCAACCCGCTTCTCGCTCGCCGTCGGCGGACCCTATCCTCTCGCGGGTGCACGATCTGACGAGCACGGTGGGAATCATCGCGATCGCTGCCGGAGCGGTGGCGGTGGTCGCGCTGGTCTCGGGTTTTGCGCTGTGGCTGAAGCTGCGGCGAGTTCGCAGCGACCAGCGCGTGGTGCTCGGCGACCGCCAACGGGATCTCGTTGCCCATGCGGCTTCGTTACAGCAGCAGTTTGAGGCGCTATCCGGGTACGTCGGGGACGCCGCCGAGCGCTTGAGCGCTCGTGTGGATGCGGCCGAGACACGACTGGATGGGGCGGTTGCCCATCTCGCGCTCGTCCGCTATGACGCCTACGGCGAGATGTCCGGGCGGCAGTCGACGTCGATCGCTCTGCTCGACGCCAACCGCTCTGGGATCGTGTTCTCGTCGATTCATCATCGAGAAACCGCGCGCTTATACGTAAAGCAGGTGCGCGAAGGGACGCCCGAGCTCGAGCTCTCGCCCGAGGAGAACGAGGCGATCGAGCTCGCCCTGTCTGGAGGTGGCGGCCGCCCTGTGTCACCTCCCGCAGGGCGCTAGCCGAACGAGGCGATGACGAGCTTGCGCGTCGGCTATTTCGGGCCGGAGGGTACCTTCACCCACGAGGCGCTGATCGACACTGCCGGGGGAACCGACCTCGAGCACGTGCCGTTCCCCACCATCTACGAGACGGTAATGGCGGTGCACAGCGGTGCTGTTGAGCGGGCACTGGTACCGATCGAGAACTCTCTGGAGGGATCGGTCAACGCGACGCTCGACACCCTGGCCATCGAGACGCACGACGTCGCGATCGTCGGGGAGCTCGTCCAAGCGATCCGGCACTGCCTGGTGGCCCGGACATCGCTCGAGCTCTCACAGATCCAGACGATCGTCTCGCATCCGCAGGCAAACGCCCAGTGCGCACGGTTCATCAGGACCGAGCTTCCCCAGGCCCGCGTGCTCGCGGGGACCTCCACCGCGGAGGCGGTGCGGATCGTCGCCGCTCATGACGGCCCGTGGGCGGCACTCGGCACTCGGCTCGCCGCCGAGCGATATGGCTGCCAGGTGATCCGCGCCGGCGTCGAGGACGGCGCTGTTAACGAGACCAGGTTCGTGTGGCTCGCCCCGACCGGCTCATTTCCCGGGGCTCCGGGCGCTTCCGGCCAGACGCCCGAGCGATGGAAGACGGCGATCGTGTTCTGGGGAGCAGGCTCGGAGGCGTCCGGGTGGCTCGTCGGCTGCCTCGCGGAGCTCTCCGGCAGACAGGTGAATCTGACGCGGATCGAGTCGCGACCGCTCAAGCAGGAGCTCGGCCAGTACATGTTCTTCGTGGATCTCGAGGGCAGCGACAGTGAAAGCCACGTCGTCGAAGCCCTCGATGCGCTTCGCACGCGCGTCACCGTGCTGCGCGTGCTCGGGTCCTATCCGAGCGGCGCCTAGCCCCGGAGCCGCGTGCAAGCGTCGGTAAACTGCCGCGCGGATGACCGCCTCATCTTCAGTGCCAGCGCGGTCCGCGTCGCTTCCCGAGCACCAGCGACGCGGACCTGAAGTTGGCCGGGTGCTGGTGCTGAATGCGACCTACGAGCCGATCAACGTCTGCACGGTTAGACGCGCGATCGTGCTACTGCTGAAAGAGAAGGCCGAGGTCCTCGAGCACGCGAGCTGGGAGCTGCATTCAGCGAGCCTGACGGTGGCGCGTCCGATGGTGATCCGTCTCGTCACCTACGTTCGCATCCCCCGCGACACCCATCGCCGCAAGATCACGCGGCGCGCGGTGTTCGCCCGCGACGACTGGACCTGCCAGTACTGCGGCTCGCGCACGAACCTCACGGTCGACCACGTGATCCCGAGGTCGAAGGGCGGGTCGTCGAGCTGGGAGAACATCGTGGCCTCCTGTGCGCCATGCAACAGGCGCAAGGGGGACGCGCTCCCGCGCCAGGTCGGCATGCAGCTACTGCGAGCGCCGCGGACGCCGAAGGCGACAGTGTTCATCCAGGTCGCCAGCCCGTCGATCCCCACCGCCTGGCAGCAGTACCTGGCTGTCGCGTAGGACAGCCACCCACGCCCCCGAGCCCGTCGTGGCGCCAGTACTTGGCTACGGCCTAGGACTGCCCGCGCTATCGAGGGTCGGCCGTTATCAAAGCGCCGAACGCACGGAGGGCGCCGTCGACCACGGCGCCCTCCGTCACTCCTATGCTGCCCTGGGCCGAAGTGGGCTTTCGTCTGCCGGTGGGACTAACCCCGGCACCCACCGCCGGCGGTGTCTCGGTTGGGACTCCGCTAAGCGGGGCCAGCCTCCGACCTAGCGGCCGGACACCTCCAGGGTCCCGCAAGAACATTCAGACAGGCGGACCACCTCCTTTCTCTGGTATCGCTCAGATTAGCGAAATGGGCGGGCGGCACAACTCCCTCCCCGCATGCCGGCGTGGCGCCACCGCCGTGGTCCCCATCGGCCTTGAGCCACAAAGCATGCCGGGAGGGAGTCCGTGCCGCCCTGTCTCAGCAATTTGGCGCTGACGCCCCTCAGTCCTGGTATGACGTTCGTCGTGGACGTTGATTCGCTGCAAGCCGAGGCCACCGAGCTGCTGCGGGAGCTGCTTCGGATCGACACGTCCAACCCTCCGGGCAACGAGACGCCTGCGGCCGAGCTGCTCGCCGGCTATCTGGAAAGGAACGGCGTCAGCTGCGAGCTTGTCGCGCGGGAGCCGGCACGGGCGAACCTTGTGGCGAGGCTGGCCGGCTCTGGAGAGGGACCATCGGTGATGCTGCTCGGCCACACCGACGTGGTTCCGGCTGACGCGAGTGAATGGCGCCGGCCACCGTTCGGCGGTGAACTGGATAAAGAGGGATACGTATGGGGCCGCGGGGCGCTCGATATGGAGAACGAGGTGGCTACCCGTGCGGTCGCGATGGCGGCCCTGGCCAGGTCCGGTGAGCCGCTTGGCGGCGATCTGGTGCTGGCTGTGGTGTCGGATGAGGAGGACGGCACCAATCGCGTCGGCATGTCCTGGCTGGTCGAGGAGCGCCCTGATATCGCCTGTCAGTACGTGATCAACGAGGGAGCGTCTGAGCGCCTGCCGCTGTCCGACGGCCGCACGATCGTGACCCTGAATGTGGGCGAGCGGGCGGCTGGGGCAGTGCGGGTCACGGCGCTCGGATCTCCGGGCCACTCGAGCGCGCCGTACGGGGTGCGTCACGCCGTGCCGCTACTGGCCGAGCTGATCGGGCGGCTTGCTGCCTACCGGCCGCCGCGACGCCTCCTGCCGAGCACCGAAGCGATGCTCGAGCGACTGATCGGACTGGTCGATGGCGACATCGACGGATCGGTGGCTCGAGCGGTGGCGCTTCACCCGGCGCTATCGGACCCGATCGAGCCGCTGTTCTCAACCACCATCGCACCGACGCGGCTACACGGCTCCGAAGCCCTGAACGTGCTGCCCGGAAGGGCGAGCGTCGACTGCGACTGCCGCGTCCTGCCTGGCACCAGCATGGAGCAGGTGTTCTCGGAGCTCACCGAGGCGCTAGGCGACGACATTCCGTATGAGTTGGAGGTCCTCGATCCGCTGGTGGGCGGAACACTCTCCCCCCTCGACTCATCGCTGTTCGGCGCCTGTGAATCGTTCATCGAGGCTCACGACCCCGGAGTGATCGTGCTACCGACGATCTGCAGCGGGTTCACCGACTCTCACTACATGCGCGCCGCGTTCGGCTCGGTCGCCTATGGGATCTGGCCGGTTCGAACGACACCCATTGAGCTATTCGACACGGTCCACGCCCATGACGAACGCGTACACGTCGACGACCTGGGCTACGCAACCCTGTTTCACATCGAGGTCTGCCGCTCCCTCTCAAGCTCCAGCAGCGACACCTGAGATTGCTACCGCGGTTACTCGCTTCCTGCGGGGACGTGCGGGCTCGTAGCTGCAGCGGGGACGGGCGGGTTCCCCCGCCCCGCGCCTTTTGGCACGAGGCCCTGGCTGACGTCTATGACGCGGGATAACGCGGCGGGCGGGACGGGGGGCCCGCCCGTCCCTACTCCTCAACTACAGGCGCCCCTGTCGGAGCGTCTGATTCCACAACCAGGGCAACTGCGCTGACCTGATCATCGTCGCGGATGTTCATTACGCGCACGCCCTGCGAGCTGCGGCCGTAGCGGTTGATCCCTCGGACCGAGGTGCGCTGGACCATCCCGTTCTGTGAGATGAACACGAGCTCCTGGTGCTCTCGCACGACCAGCGCGCCGGCCAGACTGCCCTTGTTCTCAGTGAGCGCGATCGTCTTGACACCCATCGTGCCGCGCCCCTTGACGGGATAGTCGGAGATCGCGGTGCGCTTGCCGTATCCGTTCTCGGTCACGACCAGCAGCTCCTGGTCGTCCCGTGCGACGTCCATCGCGAGCGCGGCGTTGCCCTTCTGGGAGACGTTCATACCCCGCACTCCGCTGGTGTCGCGGCCCATCGCCCGCGCCGCGCTCTCGCTGAAGCGCGCCGCCTGACCGGAGCGAGAGACCATGATGATGTCGTCGTGCCCGCTGGTGCGACGGACGGCGATCAGCTCGTCGTCGTCGCGGATGTTGATCGCGATGATCCCGTCGGCCCGGATCGGCGTGTTATAGGCGCCGAACTCGGTCTTCTTGACCATACCTTTGCGGGTGGCGAACACGAGGTACTTGCCCTCGGTGAAGTCTCGTGTGGAAAGCACCGATTGGACACGCTCGCCGTCGCGCAGCGGCAGCATGTTCACCAGCGCCCGTCCCTTCGCGGTCCGCGAGGCCTCGGGCAGCTCGTAGACCTTCAGCCGGTACACCTTTCCACGGTTGGTGAAGAACAGCAGATAGTCGTGCGTCGAGGAGACAAACAGGTGCTCGATGTAGTCCTCGTCCTTCATGTCCATCCCGGTGACGCCGACGCCACCACGATGCTGCTGGCGATAGGTGGAGAGTGGCAGTGACTTGATGTAACCGGAGTGGGTGATCGCGATCACCATCTGCTGATCGGCGATCAGATCTTCGATGTCGATCTCACCCTCGGCGTAGGTGATCTCGGTGCGGCGCTCGTCTCCGTAAGAGTCGGCGATCTCGCGCAGCTCATCCTTGATCAGCCCGTAGACCCGGCTCTCGTCGCCAAGGATCGCCCGCAGTTCAGTGATCCGCTCGGCGAGGTCAGAGTGTTCCTGCTTGATCTTGTCGGCTTCGAGCGCGGTCAGGCGGCTGAGCGTCAGCTGCAGGATCGCCTGAGCCTGTACGACGGTCAGCTCGAAGCGCTCTACCAGCCCGGCTCGCGCAGTCTCTGAATCTCGAGATCCCCGGATCAGCGCGATCACATCGTCGAGGTTCGCGAGCGCAATCAGGATGCCCTCGAGAACATGCGCGCGCTCCTCGGAGCGACGCAGCTCGTACTTAGTCCGGCGGACGATCACCTCGCGCTGGTGATCGACGTAGTGACCGATGACCTCGCGCAGGGACAGCGTGCGCGGCACGTTGTCGACGAGCGCGACCATGTTCACTCCGAACGTCGACTGCATCGGCGTGTGCTTGTAGAGCTTGTTGAGCACGACCTTGGGGATCGCGTCGCGCTTGAGCTCGATGACGAGCCGCATCCCGTGCCTGTCGGACTCATCACGAAGATCGCTGATTTCGGGGATTCGCTTCTCGAGCACGAGGTCGCGGATCTTCAAGATCAGACCGCCGTCGCCACCTTTCCGTACCTGGTAGGGCAGCTCGGTGACGATGATCGCCTCCTTGCCCTGCCCGATTGGCTCGATGTGCGCCTTCGCCTGCACACGCACCTTCCCGCGACCCGTTTTGTACGCCTCGCGGATGCCCTCGCGACCGAGGATCGTGCCCGCAGTTGGGAAGTCGGGGCCCTTGATGTGCTTCATCAGGCCCTCGACGTCGATCGTCGGATCGTCGACGTAGGCGATCGTCGCGTCGATAACTTCCCGCAAGTTGTGCGGCGGAATGTTCGTCGCCATACCGACGGCAATGCCGGAGCTGCCGTTGATCAGCAGGTTTGGGAATCGCGCCGGCAGGACGACCGGCTCCTGACGGGTGCCGTCGTAGGTCGGCACGAAGTCGACCGTGTCCTGGTCGAGATCGCGGAGCATCTCGGTCGCAAGGCGAGCCAGGCGCGCCTCCGTGTATCGCATGGCGGCGGCCGAGTAGCCATCGATGTTCCCGAAGTTTCCGTGCCCGTCGACGAGCGGGTAGCGCATCGAAAAGTCCTGCGCCAAGCGGACCAGCGTGTCGTAGATCGCCGAGTCGCCATGAGGGTGGTACTTGCCCATGACCTCCCCGACGATCTGCGCGCACTTGACGTGCTTGCCCGTGGGTCGAAGCCCCAGCTCGTTCATCACATAGAGGACCCGCCGGTGAACCGGTTTCAGTCCGTCGCGCACATCGGGAAGCGCACGACCGACGATGACCGACATCGCATAATCGAGATACGCGGAGCGCATCTCCTCCTCGAGCCCGCGAGGCTCGATGTTTCCGCCGCCGATGGTGTCGATTGCTGACATAGACCGTGCTAAACGTCGAGATTGAGCACAAGCCGGGCGTTGTCCTCGATGAACGCTCGCCGTGGCTCAACCTGATCGCCCATCAACATCGCAAAGGTGTGATCTGCCGAGGCTGCGTCCTCCATCGTCACTTGTACGAGGGTTCGCGTCTCCGGGTCCATGGTCGTCTCGCGAAGCTCATCCGCATCCATCTCGCCGAGGCCCTTGAAGCGGTAATAGTCGATGCCCTTTTGAGCCACGGCCAGGACGGTCGAGCGAAGCTCGTCGAACGTTTGCGCTTCCTTGATGGTCTCGCCGAGGCGCACCTGGAACGGTGGCGTGCCGACAAGCTCCTCCAGGTCGCGATGTACTTCCGCGAGCCGATGGAACTCCGTAGCCTCGAGCGCAGAACGCCGAACGTGGTGAGTTGTGGCATGGCCGGTCTTTGCCTCGATCGTGCGGATCACGATCTCGTCCGGTGACTGCGCAACCAACTCGGTCCGATACGCCTCACCATTCTGGCCGTCCTTCGCGACGTACCGCAGCAGTTGCTCGACATCCGTTACCTGCTCCTCGAGGAGTCGCGCCTGCTGCAGGAACCTGACGACGCCTTGGCCGTGGCTTCCGCGAAGCGCAGCGCCCCATCCTTCATAGCGCTCGGCGAGCCGGGTGAACTTCTTCCAACGCGTATCGGTGAGCTTCAGCTGCTTGTTGTACCGGTCGAAGATCTCGATCTTTTCGAACTTGTCGCCGAGAAGGATCTCCTCGAGCTCTGACTCGCGCTCGATGTAGCGGTGGCGCTGCCCGCGCGTCAAGCGATAAAGCGGCGGCTTCGCGATGTAAACGTAGCCGGCCTCGATCAGTGGCTGCATCTCGCGGAAGAGGAGGGTGAGAGCCAGCGTCCGGATATGGGCACCGTCCACATCAGCGTCGGTGAGCAGGACCACCTTGTGGTAGCGCGCCTTGGCAATGTCGAACTCGTCGCGGACGCCGGTGCCCACAGCGGTGATCAGCGCCTGGACCTCGGTGTTGGCAAGGACCTTGTCAATCCGGCTCTTCTCGACGTTCAGGATCTTCCCGCGCAGCGGAAGGATCGCCTGTGTGCTGCGGTCACGTGCGCTGACAGCCGAGCCGCCGGCGGAATCTCCCTCGACGACGAACAGCTCTGCAAGCGCCGGATCCTTGACCGAGCAATCGGCGAGCTTTCCGGGCAGCGTGGAGTTCTCGAGCGCAGTCTTCCGGCGGGTGAGATCGCGTGCCTTGCGTGCGGCGGCGCGCGCCTGAGCGGCCTGAACTGCCTTTCGAATGACCGCGCGGGCGTCCTGTGGATTCTCCTCGAGGAACTCGGCGAGGCGGCTGTTGACGATCGAGTTGACGAAGCCCTGTATGCCGGGATTGCCGAGCTTGGTCTTCGTCTGCCCCTCAAACTGTGGGTCGCTCAGTTTCGCGGAGATGACCGCGGTTAGTCCCTCCCGGACGTCCTCGCCCGAGAGGTTGTCGTCCTTTCCCTTGAGCTCGCCCTTGTCCCACGCGTACCTGTTGAGGGCCCCGGTGAGTGCCTGGCGGAAGCCGGCGAGATGCGAGCCGCCCTCAATCGTGTTGATGTTGTTGGCGAACGAGAAGACCGACTCTTGGTAGGAGGAGTTCCACTGCATCGCGACCTCGACGGCGCCTTCATCCGTCTCGCCGGCGAACGAGATGACCTTCTTATGAACCGGATCGCGGTTCTCGTTCAAGTACTTGACGAAGTCGACAATCCCGCCCTCGTAGCGGAACTCGGCACGGTGGCCTTCCCCACGTTCGTCGACCAGCGTGATCCGCAAGCCGCTCGTCAGGAACGCGGTCTCGCGCATTCGCTCCTCGAGGGTGGTGAAGTCGAACTCGAGTGTCTCGAAGATGTCCGCGTCGGGCAGGAAGGTGATGGTCGTGCCCGTCTTAGTGGTGGGCTCCGCGCGCTCCAGTTCGGTGACCGGCTTGCCGCGCTCGTAGGACTGACGCCAGTGATAACCCTCACGGCGAATCTCGACGTCGAGTCGCTCGGAGAGCGCGTTCACGACCGAGACACCGACGCCATGGAGGCCGCCGGAGACCTTGTAGCCCCTGCCGTCGCCGAACTTCCCGCCCGCGTGCAGCACGGTCAGCACGACTTCGACAGCGGGCCGCTGCTCCTTCTCCATGATCCCAACCGGAATCCCCGCCCCGTCGTCGATCACGGTGACCGAGTTGTCAGGGTGGATCTGGATCGTGACCTCGTCACAGCGGCCAGCGAGCGCTTCGTCAACAGAGTTATCGACAACCTCGTAGACGAGGTGGTGAAGCCCGCGCAAGCCAGTCGAACCGATGTACATCCCTGGGCGCTTACGGACAGCCGACAAACCCTCGAGGACGGTTATGTCCTGCGCGTCGTAACCCCCCTGCTTTTTCTTGCGCCCCTCGGCGCCGCTGTCAGTCGCCAACGATCCTCCGATTACATCGAGACGCACCGGTTCCGCGCTTCGTGCTGCGCACCGGGGCGTCGAGAACTTGTGTACAGAAGAATAGCACATCGGAGGGTCGAGATTGCGGTCTGAGCCACTCTCTTTTACCTGCAAAAGGGCAAGAAAAAGAGCGCGCGAAGGGTCGACGTGACGAGCAGCCGAACGCTACCGCTGAGGGGCTCGAATCCCGGCTTAAGAGATGCCGCTGAGACGTACTCTCCAGGCAGTGCCGCGCAGTTATCACGACCACTCCCGGGACGGGAGAGCAACGCACCGCAATCGCGCGATCGAGGCGCCCCCGAGAAGCTGATTCAGCCGGTCGACAATCGCCGGCGCCATCAGGTCGAGTTCTTGTGCCCATACAGAAGCAGAGCAAGAAACGGTCAGAATTCCCCCCCGCTCGCCCGTTGGATGGGCTTCAGCTGCGATCGTCGCGCCGACAGCCTCCCGCCACACCCGCTGAATGCTCGCCAGCACAGTCTGGGGAGCGAGCTCGTCGCGTACCTCGTCCAAGGCGAGCGACATCGGCCGCAGGCTCCGCCGGTGGGGACTCACGCGACAGCCTCCGCCAATACTCCTCCCTCGAGCACCTCGACGCGCACTACCTCGTCAGCGTCTCCTACCGGCACTTGATCGAGTTCGGCTGCGGTGATCAGGGACTGACCAGGAGCACTGCGTAGGTGCCCGATCAGCGCTTCGCGCCGTCCGTGGTCCAGCTCGCTCATCACGTCGTCGAGGAGCATTAGTGGAGCGGCTTCTCGAACCGCTGCGATCGCCTGGCGTTCGGCGAGGAGGAGGGCGAGGAGGGCGAGGCGCTGCTGCCCCTGCGACCCATACGCACGCAGCTCTCTCCCCTGCCGCTTCAGCAGCAACTCATCCCGATGTGGCCCGTGGGAGCTGAAGCCACGCTCGAGATCACCCTCTGTCCGCTCCGCGAGCTCCGCGGCCAGCTCGTCGGGGTTGTCTGCGCGTGATCGAGGGCGGTAGTACAGCTCCGGGTCGCCATCCAGCCCAAGCTCTCCGGCGACGACTCCGAAATGGGCATTGATTGCCTGTACTGCCGACTCCCGGTCGCCCATCAAGGTAAAGCCGTAGCGTGCGAGCTCGCTATCCCAGGTGACCAGCGCCGCGCGACTCGCGCGGCCTGCGCGGATCCGGGAGATCAACGCGTTGCGTTGAGCGAGCGCTTGAGCGTAGGACCGACGAGTCGCCGTCCTTGTGGGCCACGTTGCGGCGACGAACTGATCCAGGTGTGCCCGCCGTACCGTCGGCGCTCCTTTCACCAGCTCCAGCCGGTCCGGAAGGAAAACACTCACAAGTGGTCGGGCGGCGGCGTCGAGAAGGCGCTCGGTCGGCGTCCCGTCAACGTGAATGCGCTTCGGTTGTCCTGGGGCGAGCCCCACGCTCAGCTCGTGCGGCCCGTCATCGCCGCTGACAGTCACGGCGACGCGTGCCGCCTGGGCCCCGAACCGCACCACCTCGCGCTCGTTGACCGTGCGGCAGGACCGCCCGGTACAACCGAAATAAAGCGCTTCAAGGAGATTTGTCTTGCCGGCGCCGTTAGGACCGAACACGACCGTCAGCCGCTCGCCCAGCCCAACGCGTGCCTCCCGATAGTTCCGGAAATCGCGCAGGCGCACACCAACAACGAGCATCAGTCCGGGGCGCTGTGGGCGCCGTCTGTCGTTCCAAGAAGGACCTCGCCGCGCACCTACACGTTCAGGCGGATCGGCATGATCAGATATTGGAAGCGGCTCTCGTCAGCCGCCTCGATCAGCCCAGGACGAAGCGGGCTGATGAGCTTCAGCAGCACGTCCCCCTCGTCGACAGCTTCAAGCCCAGCCCGCAGAAACTCAGGGTTGAAGCCAATCTCGAGCGGCTCACCGGCGAATGCCACCGGAAGCGATTCACGTGCCTCGCCGACATCTGGTGTTTGGGCGGAAACCGTGAGTTCGCCTTGCACGAATGACAGTCTCAGTGGGGCATTCTTGAGCGCAAGCAGGCTGATCCGTCGCACCACGTCCGTCAGCTCATCGCTGGAGACGCGCAGCTCGTGCTCGAAGCTCTCTGGGAGAAGCTGGCGGTAGTTCGGGAACTGACCGTCGATTAGTCGTGAGGAGAGAGTCACTCCGCCGAGAACAAACAGAATCTGGTTTTGGCGGACGCTGATCTGCAGCTGCTCGTCCTCGACGTGGGCGGCCACGCGGGCGAGCTCCTGGAGCGCGCGAGCCGGGACATTGACCTCAAACGAGGAGCGCAAGGGCGCTTCCAGCGCCGTCTCCTTGACGCTGAGTCGGTAGGAGTCGGTGGCGACCATTCGCAGCTCACGCTCAGATGCGGATACCAGGATCCCCGTGAGCACCGGCCGCGTCTCATCGCGCGATGCTGAGCCGGCCACCTTCAGCGCCGTCGAGACGAACGCATCGGCCGGCAATGTCAGCGCCGACTCCGGGTCGGGATCCGGGAATGGAGGGAAGTCCTCGCCGCGCAGGGTTCGGATATGGAAGGTCGCATTGCCGGAGACGACCTCCGCGTCCTGCTCCGCCGCACGAAGCTCGATCGAGACCGTCGGAGCGGGCAGCGATCGCACCACGTCGAGTAGTAGCCGCGCTGGGAGGACAAGCATCCCCTCACGCTGAACGTCGGCTTCGAGCGGTACGCGGAGGCCGACGTCCATGTCGGTAGCTCGCAGCTCACACGCACCAGCAGCGGCATCAAAGCGGACGCCCGAGAGCGCCTGGATCGCGCTCCGGGTCGATGCGACTCTGCTGACGGTCTGCAGCTGCCCGAGCAGAGTGTCCCGCTGGAGGGATATCTTCACAATGAATACCTCTTAGGAGGATTAGAAGTCATAGGGGCTGTTGAAGGTGTGGAGAACTGTGTGCTTGCCTGCATTGAGCGGGAAAGTTGTTCTCCGAAGGGGCGAGGCAAGTCTGTCAATAGCGCCGGTCGCCTTGGCCAGCGCGGATCTGATCAGAGATCGCGGTGAGGTCCGCCGCCGCGTGCTGATCGGCTCGCAAGCGCCCTGCCACTTTCTTACACGCATGTAGCACCGTAGCGTGGTTACGGCCGCCGAACGCCGCGCCAATCGCAGTCAGCGAGGCGTCTGTGAACTCGCGAGCGAGATACATCGCGACATGGCGGGGCCATGCGACCCTGGCGGCCCGACTCGGGGAGGTGAGCTCGGCGACCGACAAGCCATAGAAGGCCCCGACCGTCTCCTGAACGTCCACCGCTGACAGGGAGGTCGCCACCGATGGCGGGTACATGCCATCAAGGACGGTTGTCGCGAGCGCCACGTCGATTGGCTTGCGAGCGAGCGAGTGGTATGCGACGACGCGGATCAGCGCTCCCTCGAGCACGCGAACGTTGTTGGTCACGCGCTCAGCGATCACTTCGAGCACCGCTGGATCGGTGAGTGGAACCCGATCGATCGCCGCACGCTTTCTTAGGATCGCCACCCTGGTTGCGAAGTCCGGTGGGCGGATGTCGGCTACGAGCCCAGATTGGAAGCGCTCACGAAGCCGTTCCTCGACGTCGACCAGCTGGCTGGGCAGACGGTCGCAGGTGAGGACCAGCTGACGGCCCGTCTCATACAGCGAGTTGAACGTGTGGAAGAACTCTTCCTCGGTCTTAGCTTTACTCGCCAGAAATTGAACATCGTCGATCAGGAGCACGTCGGCGTCGCGGTACGCGCGCTTGAACTGCTCGATCGACCGAGAGCTCAGTGCTGTGATGAAGTGGTTCGTGAAGGCTTCGACAGTGGTGTAGCGAACGACCGCTCCACCGCCGAACGCCAGCACGTAGTTGCCGATGGCGTGCAATAGGTGCGTCTTACCAAGGCCGGGCGGGGCGTGAAGGAACAGCGGGTTATATGCCTGGCCAGGGAGCTCGGCTGTCGCCAGGGAAGCGGCATGGGCGAGCCGGTTGCCCTCGCCAATGATGAATTGGTCAAAGCTGTAGCGCGGGTTCAGGCTCGCTACGGCTGGGGCAGCAGACCGCGGCGCTGCGGCAACCCGTTCGCCGCTGCTCTCAGCGGCGAACTCCACATGAACGTCGTGGCCGAGGACGGCCCTAGCGCCGCTCTCCAAGATCCGGCCAAAACGCTTCGAGACCCACCCTTCGATCGCCTGCGGCGCCTTCAGTGTCAGCACGTTTGCCTGCAGCGATTGCACCTCGAGCGGGGCGAGCCAGATGTCGTACGTCGAGGCCCCGACGGTACGCCGAAGCTGCTCCTGGATCTGATGCCAGGCAGGGGCAGCCTCGAGGTATGCCGGCAGCTGCAATCGACTCCTTAGGGGAGGGTTCAACCGAGATTTGCGAGGCCCGGGCGACGAGCGGCCGGAGAGGCGAATATACCAACGCTCAGACGACCACCCGAGGTCTCAAAAAGGGCTTGGCGCAAAGCGCGAGAAAAAGGCATGGACCCCGGACCGAAGGACTGTCGACGTGCGAGACCAAGCTCGGCCGCCCGGGCGTTGGACGCCCACGGATTGGGCGCGAAACGGCGGACTTGAGGCCCGGTATCTCCGGCGACTCGGTGCGTATACTGGGCGACGGCCGAGGAGGCCCAACAGCCATGAAGCGCACCTACCAGCCGAAGAAACGCAAGCGGGCCCGTACCCACGGCTTTCGCACCCGTATGCGAACCCGCGCGGGGCGACTCACGCTCAAGCGCCGGCGCGACAAGGGTCGCAAGCGCCTGACGGTCTAATGCGTAATCTGCACAGTGCCCGGCCCCGGCCGGGCCGCGGGAGGCTGTCTCGCAGTGCCGACTTCGACCGGGTGTTTCGCAGTGGCCGCGCGCACGCCGGGCGCGAGTTGGTGCTTTACCTGTTTCCGAGGAACGATGACCTCGGTCCTCCGCGCCTCGGCCTGTCTGTGTCGCGAAAGCTCGGCGGCGCGGTCGACCGAAATAGGGTCAAGCGACTGTTACGGGAAGCGTTCGCGCTCGAGAGTGACCGGCTGGCGCCGGCGACTGATGCGGTTATCGTCGCTCGGACCGATGCTCGCTCACTCGCTGAGCGGGAGGGGTTGGATGGGATCCGCCGCGCTTTGGCCGACCTGATCAAGCGTGCCACCGGCCCATCCGTGACCGACGGCGGTGGAGCTTGAACATGCGATCGGTCGGAGTGGCGCCGATCAGGGCCTACCAGCGCTTGGTGGCGCCCGCGCTGGGCGAGCGCTGTAAGTACTACCCCTCGTGCTCCGAATATGCCGCGCAAGCAATTGGGAGGTTCGGCATACTCAAGGGGCTGGTCCTCGCCGCCTGGCGGCTACTCAGGTGCAATCCGTGGAGCCACGGCGGGTTTGACCCCGTAGACGCTCAGCGGCTGTTCCAATCTCCGGGCCCCAGCGTCTGACCATGGTCCCTATCGCAAACATCTTCCAGCCGCTGATCACCGTGTTCGAGGCGGTGTTGAAGTTCTTCCACAGCGCGGGTGTGCCGTGGGGCTGGTCGATCGTTCTACTGACCGTGGTTGTGCGGGCGGTGCTCGTGCCGCTGACGGTCAAGCAATTCCGGTCGATGCAGAGGCTTCAGGCGCTGCAGCCACAGCTGAAAGCGATCCAGACGAAGTACAAGGACGACAAGCAGCGACAGCAGCAGGAGATGATGAAGTTCTACAAGGAGAATCAGGTCAATCCGTTCGGCTCCTGTCTCCCGCTAGTCGCGCAGCTGCCAGTCTTCATCTCGCTGTTCTACATGCTGCGCTCGAGCTTGCGGCACGACATCTGTCCGCAGACCCAAGCTGCCTATCAGGCGCATTTCCTGGCCCTGCACGGGACTCATACCACGACGACAACGCCGTGCGGGCCGCACAACGGCGCCGGCTTCCTGTTCATATCGGACCTCACGAACCACGCCGTTGGCGCCACGCTGATCGTGCTCATCGTCCTCTACGTCGGGACGCAGCTCGCCTCGTCGCTGATGATGTCCAACCCCACGATGGACCGCAACCAGCGCCTGATGATGATGTTCCTGCCGCTGTTATTCGTGCTGTTCATCGTGGGCTTCCCGGCCGGCGTGCTCGTCTACTGGATCACTACCAACACCTGGACGATCGCGCAGCAATACGTCGTCCGCAAGCGCATCGGGCCGCCGCCAACAACACCAGAAGGGCCGACGGGTGGTGGAGGTGGTGGATCAGCCGGTGGCGGGGACGGTGGTCGAGGCGGTGGATCCGGTCGCAACGGCCCCGAAGCCGACGGCAACGGCTCTGGTTCGGGCGGGCTCGGAGGCCTCCTTCGCGGAAGGATCCG
>JALYZY010000145.1 GCA_030948665.1 Actinomycetota bacterium
GGTTCGGCCGCCGGAGGCGAAGCAAACTCGTGCTCCGGCTCGGTTGCCTCCACAGGCGCGGGCTCGACCTCCTCCACAGGCGCGGGCGTCGGCGCCAGCTCGCTATCGACATCCTCCATGCCTTCGACCGCGGCGGGTTGCTCGTCCGCGTCGGGCTCGGGCTGCCGCCGAACGGGGCCGAGCGCCTCGCGCTCGGCGCGCTCGACCTCGGCGGGATCAGCGCCGCGACGCCGCTTCAGATCGAGGTGCTCCTTGATTGCGTCATCGAGCAGACCCATCGCCGCAAAGGGTACTGGGCCCGTCCTCGGCGCATGGCATCGCCGGTCGGTGCAGCGGCCCGGGGCTACACTGTCCGAGCGGTTGGCTTCCGCCGCCCCATGGGGCTATAGCTCAGTTGGGAGAGCGCCTGGATCGCACCCAGGAGGTCGGGGGTTCGAGTCCCCCTAGCTCCATTTCACAGGATGCCGCTTGCTTGCAGGGACCTGGCCCTCGGTGGGCGGGACGCTCACATCAGGACCGTCGGCGAGCTCGGACATCGAGTTGACGCGCGTGGAGGTACACGGCCCGCGTCATCTGTACGTCTTGTGGTCGCCGATGAGGGCGGCCCCAGGGCTGAGGAAGTACACGATCGCGAGGGGGTTGGCGAGAAACGTGACGTGATGTTGCGTTTCTCGCCACGCATGACGCTTCGCGTAGGCTTGAGTAGTAGTGCGGCGCGTATCTTGCCGGTAGTGAGACGATCGGTCCTCTCCCCGCCGGATTGCGCCAGTGCCGCGTTCCGGGTCCCGTTGCGCTCCGAGCTTTCGCCTGAGGAGGCCATCCTGTGGCTCCGTGGTGATCGCGGTCCGTTCGCATTGATCGGGGACTGGCTCGGCGGGATGACAATCCTGGGCTCGGAACCGTTGAGAGTCTTAGGGGACGACCAGGACCCATTCGCGGTGCTTGGTTCGCAGTCTGCTCCGAGGACGGCAGACGACGTCGCGGTCGGGGGTGGCTGGATCGGCTGGCTCGGCTACCAGCTAGGTGCACGGATCGAGCGCCTTCCTCCCCCGCCTCCACCGCGGGTCGCTGGGCCGCCGTTCTCCCTCGCCTACCACGACCACGTGATCCTGTTCGACGGAGAGCAGTGGTGGTTCGAGGGCCTCGGAAGCTCGCAACGGGAGCCGCAGCTGCGCGCCCGCCTCGAGCTCTGGGAAGGACGCCTCCGGGCCGCGCCCCCACCGGGGCGCGTGCCGCGGAGGATCGGGTTCGAGGTGGCGAGCAACGGCACGGACGGACACACAGCAGCCGTCGCCGATTGCCGTGAGCGAATCGTCGCCGGCGAGCTGCTGCAGGCGAACATCTGCCTGAGGCTGGAGGGTCGCTTCGACGGCGAGGCGCTCGACCTGTTTGCGCTGGCATCGGCCCGGGCTCGACCCCGCTTCGCGGCGCTCACCAACGGGTTGGTCAGCGTCTCGCCGGAGCGGTTTCTGCGCCGGGACGGGCGGCACGTGTGGTCGGAGCCGATCAAGGGCACCGGCACTCGCTCAGGGAGCGAGACGGACCAGGACGCGGGTCGCGACGCTTTGAGCGCGTCGGCTAAGGACGCTGCCGAGCACGTGATGATCGTCGACCTGATGCGCAACGACCTCGGCCGAGTCTGCACATACGGGACCCTGACCGTGCAACCCCGCCGGGTCGAACCGCACGGCGCGCTCTGGCACATGGTCACGACTGTGTCCGGGCAATTGCGCGACGACGTGGACGACGGGGCGCTGTTGCGCGCAACGTTTCCTCCCGGCTCGGTGACCGGAGCACCGAAGATCCAGGCGATGAAGGTGATCGCCTCGCTCGAGGCGACACGGCGCGAGGCTTACACGGGTGCGATCGGGATCTTCAGCCCGATCGCGGGGGTCGACCTCAGCGTCTCGATCCGGACATTCGAGCTGCGCGGCGAGCACATCTGGCTCGGCGCGGGTGGAGGGATCGTCGCCGACTCGGACCCTGGGCTGGAGCTCGGCGAGGCGCTCGCCAAGGCTTCCGGCCCGATTGCCGCGATAGGCGGCAGGATCATGGAGAGTCCGGCCCACGAACCTCGAGCGACGGACCATGCGGACCTGGCGCTGCGCTTCGGCGACAGACCAGATCCTTCGCGGGGCGTATTCGAGACCGTACTCGTCCAGGACGGATCAGCGCAGCACCTGGGCGCCCATCTCGAACGGTTCGCACGATCGATCGATGACGTTTACGGTCACGAGCCGCCATCGGACCTCGAGGCGCGTGTCGCCAGCGCCGCGAGGGCCTGCTCCTCGCGGAGCCGGCTGTGGATCCTGGCTGACGCCGACGGGTCCGTCGCGATCCGAGCCCAAGCCGCCCCCGTCTCGGATCAGACCCCGGTGCGTCTTCATCCGTTCGTGATCCCGGGTGGGCTTGGTCCCCACAAGTGGCGCGACCGGGCGCTACTTGAAGCCCTCGCCGCTTGCGATCCAGGGACTGTTCCGCTGCTCGTGGATACCGACGGCCAGGTGCTCGAGGCCGCTCATGCCAACGTCTGGATCGTCGACGGCGACTCGTTGATCACGATCCCATTTGACGGACGCGTCCTGCCAGGCGTCACAGCCGCGGCGCTGCTGGAGTCCCACGGCCAAGCGCGGGCCGAGCCGTTCGACCTAGACCGCATGGCGTGCGCCGAGAAGATTTTCCTGACCTCGACAGTCCGAGGCCGTCATCCTGCGCTGCTCCTCCCGGGGAGCGCCGACCGCGCGCCCCGGTTCGGCTGATCAGACGCCGGCTATCTCCACACCGCCTTGGATTGGCGGGGCCCCAGCGCGAACATCTCGAGCGGCTCCGCTTGACCCTCGATCAGATCCGCGACGTGGTGGCCGATCGACGGCGCATGCTTGAAGCCGTGCCCTGAGCCGCCCCCGGCGATCAGCGAGCGATCGTCGCCCGGCCGGAAGCCGATCATGAAATGTCCGTCAGCGGTCATCTCATAGTGCATCACCCGTCCCCACAGGAGCGGAGCGCCGGCGAGCTCCGGGAAGCGCCAGGCGAGGTACTGGGACACGTTCGCAGCGGTGGTTTGGTCGATCTCTCGTGGAGTGCGGTCGAGATCGAGCGCCGGTCCCGGGCGGTGGGTGACCGCCTTGATGCCGAGTCCCTCGACGTCGGGAAAGCCGTAGAGGTGCTCCTGCTCGTCGAACCACGCGGCGGACGCACGCCAGCGAGCCGGAGCGTGCCAATGGATCACGTCCTGCCAGGTCGCCGTGATCGGTGCCTCGTCTCCGAACAGGCGCCCCAGCCACGAGCCACAGGCCCAGACGACGCGATCGGCCGTCAGGATCCGCTCGCCAGCGCGAACCGCTCCTGGCTGCTCGACCGGCTCGGCGTGCTCGAGGAGAAGCTCGACGCCGCCACGGCGGGCCCGGCGCACCAGGGCCTCGACGGCAGCAGTAGCGCGGATGACCGCGGCCTGGGGCTCCAGCACCGCAAATGCCAGGTCCTCGACCGCGATCGTGGGGAACAGGTCGGCCAGTCGGTCCGGGAAGAGCACCTCCGGCTCGAGCCCGACAGCGCGAAGGCGCCCGATCACCGTCTGCTCGACCCCGTCTTGATCGGCCGCGAGCCACACCAGCGGGACCGGGTGCAACAGCGGGATGCCTTCCTCGGCCTCGAGCTCCTGCCAGCGGGCGAGGCTGGTGCGCGCCGAGCGCGCGTACCAGAGGTCGGCCTCCTCCTCATCGCTCGCGTAGCCGGCGCGCACCATGCGGGTCCGATCGCCCGAGCTTCCTCGTGCGTTGGCCGGGGCAAACTCTTCGACCAGAGTCACTCGCCAGCCTCGGGAGATCAGCTCGGCGGCAATCGCGGCGCCCCAAACGCCGGCGCCGACGACGATCGCGGTGGCGCTATCGCCGGCGCTCATGAGACGATTTCGAGAACCGGGTTACGGGCATCTTTCATCTCAGTGGCGCTGACGATCATCCCGATCTTCGCCCTCGCGGGCGGCAGCTTCATCTTCCTCGGAGTCGTGGTGCTGCTGTTCTTCGTGATCGTGTTCTCCTATTACACCTTTCGCGGCAGCGCGATCAATCCCCACCCCCACGACGGCTCGGACGAGGCGCCCGGAGCGGCGGGGCCGAGCGATGCCGCCGGGAAGGGTCGCGTATCCGAAGAGCACCCTGATGAGTTCAGCGCCGGAGGCGGATTCTCCTCGCACGGCACCGAGTAGCTGGCCGTCTCGCAACAAAGAAAAGGGGGCCGGCACATCGGCCGGCCCCGATCTCTTCGTTTCCGGGAGCGCTACGCCATCTCGCCCCTCGCGGCAGGCGCGTCTCCGATTGCGTCCACCGAGAGCTCGTCCTCGGCAGCGGCGATCGCCTGCTGTACGAGCTCCGTCGGCTGCGTGAAATGAATAGCCATGTAGTACACGACCAGGCTGAACGCCGCGACGATCACCAGGTCCCACCAGAACGGAATCGTCTGCTTGGCGAGCAGCGTGACCCCGAATGGCCACCCCGAGCTCGGCGCCGAGGTCGGGAACTGCCCGAGATAGGAGATGATCCCCAGCCCGACCAGCCACGGCAACACCCACGCCGCCGACCCCCAGTTCAGGGCCAGCTTGCGCTCTGGCGGGGCGACCGCCTGGTAGATGAAGAACACGACGTATCCGAAGATGATGAGGATGTACAGCCAGAAGATCGTGTTAAAGCCGGACCAGTAGACGATGAAGTTGGCGCACACGAACGACGCCGGAGCGAGGAAGCCCGCCGCCGGCAGCCGGTAGGGACGCGGACGGTCGGGATCGGCCTTGCGCAGCGCCGCCAGCGAGACGGGGGCCATTCCGTACATCAGGACGGTCGCCGAGGTGACGAGGCTGACCAGCCCCGCCCAGCTCGGGAACGGAAGCAGCACGAGCATGCCGACCGCCCAGCAGAACACCAGGGACACGAACGGCACGCCGCGCTTGTCGACGCGTCCCAGCGCGGGCGGCACGTACCCGTTGCGGCCGAGCGCGTACGAGAGTCGCGCCGAGGTCCCGGCATACACGAGGCCGGTGCCGCTCGGGGAGATCACCGCGTCGATGTACAGGATCGAGGCAAGCCAGGTCACTCCCGCCGCCGTGGCCAGGCTCGCGTACGGACCGAACGAGCCGACGCCGGGAATCGGGTTGGTCCAGTTGTGCGCGACGTCCTTGGGCGCGATCGCGCCGATGAACGCCACCTGGAGCAGGATGTAGATGATCGTCCCGACGATCATCGAGATGATCACCGCGCGGTGGATGTCATGCTGGGGATCGCGCGCTTCACCGCCTACCTGTATCGCCTGCTCGAAGCCCTGGGCCGCGAACACCACGCCCAGCGGCAGCGCGGCGAAGATCCCTTTCGCGCCGAACGGCGCGAAGCCGCCGCCGGCCGAGAAGTTCGAGCCGTGGAACGAGACGATCAGCAGCACGACGATCGTGATCACCGGCACCAGCAGCTTCCAGATCATCGTGATGTTGTTGGACTCGGCCAGCCAGCGGACGCCCATGACGTTGATGTACGTGAACACCGCCATCATGATTGCCGCGACCAGGTAACCCGTGGGAAACGTGAGCGTCCCGTTGGCCGCCACGAAACCGGGGTGCACCGACGTCGACTCGAAATATGTGAGCGCTGCCTCGGCCTCGATCGGAGCGATCGTCACCGCCTGGATCCACGCCATCCAGCCTCCGGTGAACCCGCCGATCGCGCCGAAGCTGATGAACGGGTACCGCGCCGTGCCGCCCGACACGGGGTATGCCGCCCCCAGCTCGGCGTGAAC
>JALYZY010000158.1 GCA_030948665.1 Actinomycetota bacterium
TTTCGTTCGACGAGGAGGGTTGGCGGCGACGCGTCCGGAGTCTCGGATCGCGCGGATCGGGGACCGGGCTGGGCTGACGCTCTGTTCCGCGTTCGCCTTCTCGGAATTCCCTGCACCACGCCAGTGACACCATCTAGGGTCTTTCCCGGTCTAGACGGTCCGTCTTAGAACAGCTGTCGCCAACTGAACTCGGGTGAGTAGCCGAGCATGGCTTTGGCTTTGGTGATGTCGAGGAGCGTGTCATTTCCATCGACGTGCTCGGCCACCGGGACGCCTGGAAAGACTTCGGCCATCAGATCTCGGCTGGGCTGCTTCATCACGGTGTCGGCTGCGGCGATGACGAAGTTCTCAGCGCCACGAATGTCCACATCAAGCGCGAGCCGCACGCTGTCGGCGACATGGCTCTCGTCGACGTAGCCCCACAGGTTCCACTTGCGCAGATGCGGATCGCCCCAGAACGCCGGGAAGCGCTCGTAATCTTCGCGAACCATGATGTTCGAGAACCGTAGGCCGATGATCGGAACGCCGGACCAACGATTGAACTGGCGCGCCATCTCCTCGCCCAGGACCTTCGAGAGCGCGTAGCTGGACTCGGGGCGCAGATGCGCTTCGTCGACTGGCGCGTAATCGGGCGGTCGGTCGAACGGCAGGCCGAGGGTCGTCTCGCTCGATGCCCAGACCACACGCCGCAGACCTAGGCGGGCCGCCGCGGAGAACACCGTATGGGTGCTCGTGATGTTCGTACGGAAGACCTGATCGGGGGTGGCATGCGCCGGCGAAGGGATCGCTGCGAGATGCACAACCGCCTCGATGCCAGGCAAGGTCTCACCTCCGCTCAAAGCCTCCAACGCCTGACCGAAGTCGGTCACATCAGCCGAAAGGTACGGAGCCGGACTGTCCGGCGCATACGAGTCAGGCGACGGTACGCGATCGATATTGAGGACCTGGTGTCCGCTCTCAAGCAGACTCCGCACCACGCCACGCCCGGCCTTGCCACTACCACCGGTCACAGCGATCCGCATCATCCCGAGAGCTTTAGCAGACCGCGTCCAAGTGTGGTCGCGCTGTCCGGGATCAGGCAGGCGGGACGATCACCACGCATGGGGTGTCAGATATATCTGATCTCCCTGCGTCGTGTTTTGCGAGCGACCAACAGCACCTCCGGGATCAGGAATGGCGTTTCGGTGGCGCATACGCCTACTGGAACGCCACGGTTGAAGGCCAATCCTGCGCCGCCGGGCTGAATGCGGTTGGCTGGCCTGCTCGCGAGCCGCGCGCGCACCCTTCCGCCAGGCGCCTGCCGCCCCAGTCCGTCTGGTACCGCCTCCCGGAACGAGCGCTTAGGCGACAGCAGACTTGACGGAGCTCACGTAGCCGCGTACGTCTCCAGCCGGTTCCGAATAGGCCTCGCCGAGCGCACGCTCCATCGCCGCCATGTAGTCGTTCGCCCACGGTGGCAGCTCGTAATCAATCGCGCGGAGGAACTCCAGCGACGCGGCTAGGCGGATATCGGCGATCGAAGGCTTCTCGCCGCCGATGAACTGCTTGTCCCCCAGGAAGAACGTCCGGTAGGCCTCGAGAGGCCGCTCGAGGGCGGCGGTCGCGTCACTCTGAGCCTTTGCCTTGAGCTCCGGATCGGCATCGGAGGAGCCAACCTCGCCGGGATACTGCGGGAAGCCCCAGTGCCGGATATGTGGCCCGCGTGATCAGGGGGTAGAGGGTGCCGATCAGGTAGAACATCGCGCTGTCGACGATTGCGCGCTGTGCGGGGTCAGTCGGATAGAACTGGTCGAGCCCGTGCTTGTTGCAGAGGTATTGCATGATGGCGCAGCTCTCCCAGAGGGAGCCGTTGAGGAGGCCGTCCTCCTCGAGCAGGGGGGTGAGGTCGGCCGGGTCCTTGCCCAGAAACTCCGGCGTGCTTTTCTTGCCCCAGACGTCGATCTCTTCGAACTCGAGCCCGGCCGCTCGGACGAAGATCCTGACCGACAGATTGTTGACGCTTGGCTTCAGGATGCTCAGCGTGGGTGCAGCCATGTCGTCCTCCTAGCGCTGCGTTGCAGCAGGTCTTGGGTGTCTGCTGATCGGCTCCGACCAGCGTGATGTGGTGAACGCCTTGGCCACGAAGCTGCGGCAACCGCCACTCGTCGACTATCGCTCGAGAAGTCTGGACTTGTACTCGCTCCGATGCAAGCTCCCCCACGGCACAAGCTCGATTTCGGTCTGCACGACCAGGACGTTCCGCAGACGCTCCCTGATCGAATCGGCGAGCGTTGGATCATCTGCCATGTGTCGCCCAAGCTCGACCGTGACGGGAAGCGGCGGCGGCTGCTTGACCCCCGACGCCCGGGGTTTCACGACGATGTGGCCGCTCACAGCGGGTGCGAACGTGCTGACGACTTCGCGGACCGCCGACGGGAACACGCTGACCCCCCTCACGATCAGCATGTCGTCCGTTCGCCCGATGCAGCGCACACGCGGGCTGGTGCGTCCGCATCCACAACGCCCCAGCCGGACCTCGACATAGTCGCGCGTGCGGAACCGCAACAGAGGCGCTGCGCGATGCTGAAGATGGGTTAGCACGAGCTCTCCGGTCGCGCCATCGGCCAGCTCAACCTGGGAGTGTGTCTCCGGGTGGATCAGCTCGGCATGAACAAATCCGCGAGCACCCAAATGCATGCCGTTCTGCCGCTCGCACTCCCCCCATAGCGACACGCCGACATCACCGATTCCCATCGCCTCGGTTACCCGCGCGCCCCATCCGGCCTCGAGCCTGGCCCGGAACGACGGCTCGCCGCCACCCGGTTCCCCGGCCACCAAGACTCGCCGCACGCTCGACTGCTGGAGATCGACGTCCAGTTCCGCCGCCCGCTCGATCAGGTGAGCCGCGTAGGATGGCGTCAGCACGGCGGCATCGGGGCGGAGGCGGTCGATTGCCGCTAACAGCCGTTCTGTGTTACCCGTGCCGATTGGGATGTGGCAGACGCCGATTAGATCGAACGCGGCGAGCGCCGCACCGGCTGCGAACGGGCCGGCGTTATACGTCGAGACGATCCAATCACCGGCTGTGATCCCGGAGGCGGCATAGCTGCGCGCCGATCCCGTCAGCCAATTATCAAGATCGCCGGCAGTCAGCGGGATGTAGCTCGGAACACCGGTTGTACCGCTTGTCGAATAGACCCGTGCGATTTCCGGGCGCTCCACACACAGATGCGAGCCGAACGGGTTCTCGTTGGTGCATGTCGCCTTGAGCTTTTGCTTTTCGGTGAGCGGAAGTTGCCCTATGTCTGCGAGTCCACCTGCGTCATCTGCGGAAGTCACACCCGCGTGCCCAAGCTTCGCACCGTAAAACGGCGATCGCTCGAGCACATAGGCCAACTGGGCTCGATAGCTCGTATCGTCGGCCGTGAGCTGCTCTGCCCAAGGACGTGTCTCGACCTCGGGCGCCAGGATCACCGCGGTCCGCCTCCGGGGTCCCGCTGATACTCGATCGCTTCCTCTGCCCCCGCCGCCAGCACGAGCCCGAGCGGGCGCTCGTGCTCCTCGGCGAGATGGGCCAGCAGACCGGCGGTGCGGGCGAGGATCGGCACGGCCTTGACGGACGCCGAGGCAAAGCCGAGGTCGAGCATCACCGCTGCGATTGGCATCGAGACATTCATCGTGAGCGGCTTTTCCCAGACCAGCGCCACAGCATCCCGAAGGCACCGCGCGAGCAGGACATGTGGGCCGCTCACTGCCCGCGCGTCGGCGAGCTCGAGGATCCGTTCGGCGCGCGGGTCCAGCGGCCGGTGAACTGGATGGCCGAATCCAGGCATCCGCTCGTTAGAGGCATGGACCGAGCGGGTGATCCTCTCGGCAACGGCGGGGGGCTGTTGTCCCGACCCGACCTCCCGCTGACCTTGCTCGAGCATCCGTGCACAGTCTTCCGCGGTTCCAAGCAGCACCGGTCCGCAGCCAAGGATGCCGGCGGCCACCGCGCCCTGCAGAGAATCCGGAGCGGCGGCGAGCGTCATCCGCGCCGCGACATTGGTCGGCATCATGCCGTGCTCGGCGATCGCAACGAGCAGCAGGTCGAGGAAGAACCGCTGTTGCTCGGTGGGCTCCTCGCCGGTGAGCAACAGATGGAAATACTCGGTGAAGCTCATCTGACCCATCAACTGCTGGCAGAGGTCTCGACTGCGTACCTCGACGCGGTCGGCATATGCCTGGCTGATGTGTGTGACTGGTCTGGCGTTCGCGGCGTTCATCCCTGTCCCGGCTGCCGGATCGGTAGCTGGTCAATCCCACGCACAGTCTCGACGATCCTCGCCAGCGATGCGACCGTCCTGTCCCAGCCAAGTGTGTCGGGATCAGGTTGCGTGGGCCGGCAACGTCGCAGCCTGCTTGGCTGCGACGTTGTCCAGGCGGCGTGATCCCAGCATTGCGACGAGTACTGCGAATCCGCCGGCTCCGCCCGCGAACGTGAACGCGGCCACGGCGCCTTCGTTCTGTGCCAGCGCGCCCGCCATGGCTGCGCCCAGCGCGGCTCCGGTGGAGGACGCGGTCAGAAGCCATGAGAACGCCTCGGTGCGTGTTCCGGCCGGGGCGGCCCTGTCGACCATCGCGTAAATGCTGGCGACGGTCGGGGCGATCGTCGCTCCGGCGAGCGTGAGCACGGCGCCGATCGCGAGCACACTGCCGGTCGTCAGGACCAGGGCTCCATGGCCGAGCGCAAGTGCCGCCAGAAGCAGCGTCAGAGCGCTGGCGCACCGCGCGCCGCCGCCGAGTCGAGTTGCCGCGATGCCGCCGAGCAGTGACCCGACGCCCCAGAGACCGAGCAGCGGCCCGGCGGCGGCGGTGCTGCCGAGCGTCTCGGCCGCGGCGGTCACGCCGACGTCGGTCGCGCCGAACACCGCGCCGGTGCCGAGCAAGATCAGGATGAGCGTCCGCATCGCCGGTGAGCGCAGCGAGCCTCCGCGCGGTCGCGGCTCACCGGGGTCTGGCCGCCAGCGCCGTGAAACAGGCTGCGCGGCGAATACAAGAGTTCCGCCGAGCATTGCGAGCCCGCTCAGCGCGAGCGCCGCGCCGGTCGACCAAAGTGCTCCGAGCCCGAGCGCGAGTGGAGGACCGAAGATGAAGGTCACCTCGAGCACAGTCGACTCGAAGGCGAACAGGGCCGGCAGTCCGCTGGGGTCGTTGGCGATCGCCGGCAGAAGCGTGCGGACACAGGCCGCGAGCGGCGGTGACGACAGCCCGATCACGGCAGCGAGCGCGATCAGCACCAGACGGGGGGTGCTTGATGGCAGCATCCCGGTTGTGACGAGCACCAGGCCCGTGATCGTCGCGCCCGAGACCAGAACGGCGGTCTGGCCACAGCGGTCGACGAGCCTTCCCAGAAGTGGCGCCGAGAGGGCGCCCGAGATCGCGTACGCCCCGCTGACCACGCCGGCCACCGCAAACGATCCGGTCAGCCGCTGAGCATGGACCAGCAGCGCGATACTGAACATCGCGAGCGGCAGACGGGCGAGGATCGAGCTTCCCAGGAGCGCCGGCGTGATACGGCGGATCCTCCCCCCACCATCCGGTCCAGGTCTGATCCCATGGCCCTTCTCCGCCGCCGAACATCTTGCGCCCCATGATGTATGCGCCGACATCCCTTACGACCTCCTCCACTACGTC